>CALWSF010000032.1 GCA_944384125.1 uncultured Lachnospiraceae bacterium
TATATTTCGCACGTTTCCGTTTCTCTGTTGAGAAACTCCAACGTACTCAACTGGGTCTATCCGACCCATATGAAAAAGAGAGCGGGAAAGACTTCGTCTTTCTCCACTCTCTGTATTTTTCCTGTATTTCCTTCCAAACCAGAATTAAAAGCCAATCAAATTGGATCGGATTTTATGGTTGGTTTGAAGCGGATGAGTACACAAATATCCTGTCAGCTTCTGTATCCGTCAGGATTTGCAGACTGCCATCTCCAGGAATCGGCGCACATATCCTCGATCCCGTATTTTGCTTCCCAGCCCAGCTCTCTCTTTGCCTTGGATGCGTCCGCATAGCAGGTGGCAATATCGCCCGCCCGGCGCGGCTTAATCTCATACTTAATCGGCTTCCCGCACGCTTTCTCGTATGCCTTTACCACATCGAGAACGCTGTAGCCTTTACCGGTTCCCAGATTGTAGATATAAACATCCGGGGTATCCTCCAGCTTCTTAAGCGCCTTCACATGGCCCACTGCCAGATCCACCACATGAATATAGTCACGCACACCCGTACCGTCGTGAGTCGGATAATCGTCTCCAAACACACCCAGACACTCCAGCTTTCCGACTGCAACCTGGGCAATATAGGGAACCAGATTGTTGGGAATTCCCTTCGGATCTTCTCCGATCATGCCGCTCTTGTGGGCACCGATTGGATTGAAATAGCGCAGAAGCACAACGCTCCACTCCGGATCGGCCACATGAAGATCCGTCAGAATCTGCTCCAGCATTCCCTTTGTCTGGCCATAGGGATTTGTTATCTTTCCTTTGGGGCACTCTTCTGTGATCGGAATAAATGCCGGATCTCCGTAAACCGTGGCAGAAGAGCTGAAAATTATCTTTTTTACGCCGTGTCTGCGCATCACGTCGCAGAGGTTCAGCGTTCCTGTAATATTGTTGTGGTAGTACTCAAGAGGCTTGGCCACTGATTCGCCAACGGCCTTGAGACCGGCAAAATGGATAACGGAATCTATGGATTCTCTGTTAAAAACAGCTTCTACCGCCGGCTTGTCCAGCAAATCCGCCTGATAGAAGGCAACCTTCTTTCCGGATATTTTCTCTACCCGCTTAACCGCCTCCTCGCTGGAATTGTAAAGATTATCGAGCACAACCACCTCCTATCCGGCATTTAAAAGCTCCACACACGTATGGCTGCCGATATAGCCTGCGCCGCCTGTTACCAAAATTGCCATAATAATCTCCTCCCTCATGCCATCGTTTTCTTTTTATTATATACTGTGTTTTATCATATTACTATGAAAAATATTATAATTTTTTATCGATTTTTTCTGAATCTCCTGTAAATTTTATATTTTGACATGCCGCAGACATGGAATATACCCGAGGCGGCCCCGCATGGAGGAAAGGGCCCCCCGGCTTTGAAAGGCTTCAGAGTGTATTTCTGTCTCTCTCCCCGGCAGAAGCTTTTGCAGGCTCAGAGATCTCTCCTGGCAAATTCTGCCCGCAGCTTTTCCAGAGCTTTCTTTTCAATGCGGCTCACATAAGAACGGGAGATTCCCATCTCACAGGCGATCTCCCTCTGCGTATGCTCCTGCTCGCCAAATAATCCGTACCGCTCTCTCAGAACCCTTTTCTCCGTATCCCGCAGACAGGTGTCGTACGCCTCATAGAGTGCAGCCACATCCTGATCCAGAATAACAGATTCCAGGGCTTCCTTTGTGTCCGCCTCGATCACATCAATAAGGTTAACGGTCTCTCCGTCCTTATCTACCCCCACAGGGTCATAAAGTGATACATCCTTTGCATATTTTTTACCAGCACGGAACATCATCAGAATTTCATTCTCCACACATTTTGCAGCATATGTGGCAAGGCGGGAGCCCCGATCCGCCCGGAAAGTGTTGACTGCTTTAATCAGTCCTATCGTACCGATGGACAGAAGATCCTCTGTCTCATAGTCTGTATACTGGTATTTTTTTATGACATGGGCGACCAGCCTCAGATTCCGCTCTATCAGCACGGCCCTGGCTTCCTCATCGCCCTCTCTGCAGCGCTCCAGATATTTTCGCTCTTCGCCGGCTGTCAATGGTTTCGGAAATGTTTTCAAGGGAAGCTACCTCAAGGCTACGTTACTCTATCTTATGCGGAGTAAAAGCCCGAAGTGCTTTTACACCTTTTTGCAGGCCGGTACTATTTCTCTTCTTCCTTTTCCCATTGCAAAAAAAGCGCCGGTTTTCGCCCGGCGCCCTTTGCATTCTGTTTTCAATTTTCTTCATAGAATTTTCCGGCTATGATTTCCACAGCATCGGCAATACAGTCATCACAGGAACGAAGCACCCGTCCGGTCTCCACACCTTTCAGATCGCGGCAGATCACACTCCCGTTTTTCTCCTTGAAAGCCGCCAGACAGGCCCGGGAATCTTTGTAGGTTCTTCCCTTTGAATCAGGAGCCTCCAGATTTCCCGTACTTCCCTTAAGACCTGAAAGAACCGCAGCAGCGGCAATTGCCCCGCAGGTCCCCTCCATGCCGCCCATGCCCAGCCCCATTCCTTCTGTCAGACGGAACAGAAGCTGTTCATCCAGATCTGTCTTATCTGCAAAAGCGCAGATTACAGACTGAGCACAGTTATAGCCTTTTCTATGATTTTCAAGAGCGCATTCCACGCGGCGCGCTGTCTCTTCTCTCGTCATGATGTCCTACCTCGGATAATTCTTATTTTTTCATCAACGTAACCATAACAGCTTTCTGAGCGTGCAGACGGTTCTCCGCCTCCTCAAAAATTTCTGCGGCATGCTCTTCAAACATCTTTTCAGTGATTTCCTGGCCGCGGTAAGCGGGAAGGCAGTGCTGCACCATAGCTCCCGGCTTGGCAGCCGCCATCAGCTCATCATTAACCTGATATCCCTGGAACGCCTTCATGCGGATTTCTTTCTCGTCCTCCTGACCCATGGACGCCCATGTATCCGTGATAACCACGTCTGCATTTTCAGCCGCTTTCATCGGATCTTCCGTCAGAGAGAACACATCATATCCGGCAGCAAAATCCAGAACCTCTTTTGCCGGGCGGTAATTTTCAGGGGTCGCAATGCTGACGCTCATCCCCGCCTTCAGTCCGCCTACGATAAGAGAGTTGGCCATATTGTTTCCATCTCCGATATAGCAGAGCTTAAGGCCCTTTAAAACACCGTATTTTTCCCGAATTGTCATAAGATCCGCCAGAACCTGGCAGGGATGGCAGAAATCTGTCAGGCCATTGATAACCGGAACAGAACCGTATTTTGCCAGATCTTCCACTTCTTTCTGCTCATAGGTTCTGATCATGATTCCGTCAAGATACCGTGAAAGGACACGCGCAGTATCCTGAACCGGTTCTCCGCGCCCTATCTGCAGATCCCGGGATGAGAGAAACAGTGCCTGCCCTCCCAGCTGGAAAATGCCTGTTTCAAAAGAAACTCTCGTTCTTGTAGAGGATTTCTGGAAAATAAGGCCGACAGATTTTCCCTCCAGATGACGATGCGGTATATTGTGTTTTCTCTCGTATTTCAGCTGATCCGCCAGATCAAGGATCGATGCGATCTCTTCCGGCGTACAGTCCAAAAGCTTAAGTAAGTGATCCATTTAAAATACCTCCTTCATTACGGCAAGCGCCTTATCCATCTCTTCCTGAGATATAACAAGCGGCGGCAGAAGGCGGATTGCATCCGTTCCGGCCGTAAGGACGAGAACTCCCTTCTCCATAAGTGCCGAGACAAACCCGGCCCGCTCATCCGGGTCAACCACGATTCCCAGCATAAGTCCCATTCCGCGGACCTCGCGAATCTTACCCGATCCGATTGAAAGAATTCCTTTCTTCAGATACTCTCCTTTTCTGCAGACAGACTCCAGAAATTCCGGCTGACACACTGTGGACAGAACCGCATCAGCTGCTGCACAGCAGAGCGGATTCCCGCCAAAGGTGGTTCCGTGTGTTCCGGCTCCCAGAACATCCGCACACTTTTCAGATGCTAAAACGGCTCCGATGGGCACGCCTCCGCCCAGCCCCTTGGCAATACTTACAATATCCGGCTGAATTCTGTACTGCTCGTAACAGAACAGACTTCCGGTTCTTCCTATTCCTGTCTGCACCTCATCTACCAGGAGAAGAATATCTTTGCCGCGGCACAGCTCAGCCGTCTCTGCAACAAAATCTTTATCAAGAGGAAGGACTCCGCCCTCGCCCTGAATCAGCTCGATCATAACCGCACAGACGGAATCATCCACTTTTTTCTTCATATCTTCAATATCATTGGCTGCCGCATAATCAAAGCCTTCCGTAAACGGGAAAAAATACTGATGAAACTTTTCCTGTCCCGTGGCCTTCAGAGTGGTAACAGTCCGGCCGTGGAAGGACTGTTTGAGCGTAATTATTTTATTTCTTCCCTCGCCGTAGTGGTCAAAGGAATACTTTCTGGCCAGCTTGATCATGCCCTCGTTGGCTTCCGCCCCCGAATTGGCAAAGAATACCTTTCCCATACCGGTCGCCTTCACAAGTTTCTCGGCAACCCGCACCATCGGCTCGGTATAATAAAGGTTGCAGGCATGCATCAGCCTGCCGGCCTGCTCTGTCAGGGCTGATACAAGAGTCTCATTATTGTGCCCCAGACTGTTGACTCCGATTCCGGATGTGAGATCAATATACTGTTTCCCCTCCGTATCAAAAAGAGTGGCGCCCTGCCCCCTGTCAAGGGCAATGGGGAAACGCCCGTATGTATGCATCAGATACGTTTCTTCTTTCTCCTTAATCTCCTGAAACGTCATTTTTCTTCCCCCTATGAAAACATGGTTCCCACGCCATCCTTGCTCAGAAGCTCAATCAGAATGGAATGAGGAACACGGCCATCCTGGATGTTGGCCCTCTCAACTCCCTGGCGAACCGCCTCTACGCAGCAGTCAACCTTGGGAATCATTCCGCCGGAAATCACTCCCTCTTTAATAAGAGCAGGAACCTCCGAAACTTTAAGACGCGGTATCAGAGTAGAATCATCTCCCGGCACCCTCATCAGTCCGCATACATCTGTCAGAAGAATAAGCTTTTTGGCCTTAAGTGCAACCGCCAGCTTTTCAGCCGCTGTGTCCGCATTGATATTGTAGGAGGTGTCCTCATCCATGCCGGCAGCAACAGAAGAAACTACCGGTATGTAACCTTTCTCCAGGGCATCGAGAACAATCTTTGCATTGACCTCACGGATATCTCCCACATAGCCATACTCCGTGCCGTCCGGATCTGTAAGGCGCACTGCCTTAAAGAGGCCTCCGTCCATACCTCCCAGACCGATCCCCCGGCCGCCGGCTTTTTCAAGAAGCGTGACAAGATTTTTATTGACCTTTCCGCAGAGAATCATCTGGACAATATCCATCGTCTCCTCATCCGTATAGCGCAGTCCTTTTACAAATTTTGACTCTTTTCCGATCTTTTTCAACATCTCGGAAATTTCAGGGCCGCCGCCGTGAACCAGCACAACCTTAATTCCCACCAGATTCAGAAGGACGATATCATGAATGACAGCTTCCTTCAGATCTTCATTGATCATGGCGTTTCCGCCGTATTTTACTACGATAATCTGACCGGCATATTCCTGAATATAGGGCAGCGCCTCTACCAGAATTCCGGCTCTCATCTCAGGATTTAAATTCATCATGTCCGATAATCTCCATTTATTTTCACATAATCATAAGTCAGATCACATCCCCAGCAGGTAGCCTCTCCGGTGCCCTCTCTGAGCGTTACATTGATTTTTACCTCGTCCCGGCTGAGAATCTTCTTTGCCAGATCCTCATCAAAATCAAGGCCGCGGCCATTTTCGCACACTGCAATGCTTCCCTCATCAGAGGCAAATTCCACCAGAACCGCCTCCGTATCAAAGGGCGCTCCCGAATACCCCATGGCACAGAGAACCCGTCCCCAGTTGGCATCAGAGCCGAACATGGCTGCCTTCACAAGTGCGGAGGAAGCGATAGATTTTGCAAGCTTCTCTGCCGTGTCCTCATCAGCAGCGCCGGACACCGTACAGGTCATCAGTTTGCTTGCGCCCTCGCCGTCCGCGGCAATTTTTCTTGCCAGGTCCTCCATAACAGTGTGCAGTGCCTCACAGAACACATCATAATCGGCACCCTCAGCTGCAATTTCCCTGTTCCCTGCCATTCCGTTGGAGAGAACCGTGCACATGTCATTTGTGGAAGTATCTCCGTCCACCGTAACACGGTTAAAAGTCTTTTTTACCAGAGTAAGGAGTGCCTTTCTGATCATCTCCGATGAGATGGCACAGTCTGTCGTGATAAAGCACAGCATGGTGCCCATATTGGGATGAATCATACCGGAACCCTTGCATATTCCGCCGATGCGGCAGATTTTTCCATCCGCCTCAAACTCAACAGCGATTGTCTTTACCTTTGTGTCCGTCGTCATAATTGCTTCAGCCGCCGTCAGGGAATTATCATATTTCATCTCCATGGCATCCACATGATCCTCAATCGCCTCAATGGGAAGCGTCTGACCGATCACGCCCGTAGATGCTACAATCACATCCTCTGTCTTTACTCCCAGAGCACGGGCCGCCGCTTTCGCCTCTCTTCTGGCATTCTCTATTCCAAAAGGTGCACAGGCATTGGCATTGCCTGAATTGACAATAACGGCCTGGGCCTTTCCGTCTGCAAGATGCTCCCTGGTAAGAAGGATCGGAGCTGCCTTTACCCGATTCGTTGTGTACACGGCCGATGCACTGCACATGCAGTCAGACAGAATCATGGCAAGATCTTTTTTGGTCTGAGACTTGCGGATTCCGCAGCGCATTGCCCCGGCCTTAAAACCTTTTGCGGCACAGACGCCGCCCTCAATGATTTTCATTCTGTACATTCCTCCGTTCTATTCTTTTATGCATGCTCCGTCTCTTCCCCGGTGCTCAGGCCTCTCGTTTCCTCAAAGCCCAGCATCAGATTCATATTCTGAACAGCCGCCCCTGACGCACCCTTTCCGAGATTGTCAAAAAGCGCCGTTACTATCGTCTGATCGCCATGGCCGTTTACAACAAGCTCCAGCGTGTCCTTTCCGGACAATCCGGATGCACTGATCATTCCGTCCCAGCCGAAGGGATGTACTTTTACGAGATTCATTCCCTTATACCAGGATGCCAGTGTCTCCCATATGTCCTCCGCCGATGGCTTACCCTTTAAAAGACGGTTGTGAAGCTGAATGGTTACAGCCATTCCCTTGTAATAATCATCCACTACCGGACTGAAAACCGGCGGATACGCCAGTCCGCATATTTTCTGCATCTCCGGCAGGTGTTTGTGTTTAAGAGTAAGACCGTAAATACGGGGAGCAAAAAGCTCCTCCGCCTTGTCCGGCGCCTCATACTCCGCGATCATTTTTTTGCCGCCGCCTGAATATCCCGTCAGCGAAAATACTGTCATCGGATAATCTTCCGGGATAATCCCCTGTCTCACAAGCGGATATACGGAGCTTATAAAGCCCGTAGCATGGCAGCCCGGATTGGCCACTCTTTTAGAGCAGGCTATACGGCTTCTGTGCTCCGGCGAGAGCTCCGGAAAACCGTAATCCCAGCCCGGCAGAGTGCGGTGCGCCGTGGATGCGTCAATAATACGCGTTTCCGGATTTTCCACCAGCTCCACAGCCTCCACGGCAGCTGCATCAGGCAGGCAGAGAAAAACGATATCCGCCTCATTGATGAAATGTCTTCTCTCTTCCCGATCTTTTCTCTTTTCCTCATCAATCAGGAGAAGTTCTATATCTTCGCGGCCGGCCAGCCGATCATAAATCTGCAGACCTGTCGTTCCTTCTTTTCCGTCTATGTATACCCTGGGCTTCTTCATCCTTTTCCTGCCTCCTATATTCTGCTTTTTACATTGCCGGCATTCGGCACCGGCTCTCCTACTGGTTTTCCCGCTCCTTTATAAAGCGCTCAATCACTGCCACCTGACGGGATACCTCCTCCGGAGACGGTCCTCCAATAACCTTTCTTCCTCTTACACACGTCTTGAGATCAATGGCATCATAGACATCTTTCTCAAAAATATCCGAGTGAGCCCTGTATTCCTCAAGAGTAAGATCTGCCAGAGATTTATCCTCCTTCACACAGTAAGCCACAAGCTGTCCGACCGTGCGGTACGCGTCTCTGAACGGCATGCCCTTCTTCGTCAGATAATCTGCGCAGTCCGTTGCATTTATAAAGCCGCGCAGTGCTGCCTTTTTCATATTTTCCTTGCACAGTTCCATTGTGGCAAACATAGGCGTCAGAACCCGCAGGCACTGCTTAACCGTATCAATGGCGTCAAATACAGCCTCCTTGTCCTCCTGCATATCCTTATTATATGCGAGGGGAATTCCCTTAAGCATGGTCAGGAGTGTAAACAGATCTCCATAAACACGGCCTGTCTTACCTCTTACAAGTTCACACACATCCGGATTTTTCTTCTGGGGCATGATGGAGGAACCGGTAGAAAACGCATCATCCAGCTCCACAAATTTAAATTCCCAGGAACACCATGCAATAATTTCCTCAGAAAAACGGGAAAGGTGCATCATCAGTATGGACAGCGCACTGCAAAGCTCAATACAGTAATCCCTGTCGGAAACTCCGTCCAGAGAGTTATCTGTCAGACGCGCAAATCCCAGCTCTTTCCTCACAAAATCCCTGTCGATGGGATAGGTCGTGGAAGCCAGGGCCCCCGATCCCAGAGGCATGTCATCCATTCCTTCCAGACAGTTTTCCAGACGGATCACATCACGCTTCATCATATTGGCATAAGCCATCATATAATGGCCGAAGGTTACCGGCTGTGCTCTCTGCAGATGGGTATATCCCGGCATAACGGTATCCAGATTCTTTTTGGAGCAGTCGCAGAGCGCCTCCATAAAATCTATGATCAGCTTCTTAATCGCAACGATCTCTTTCTTTACGTAAAGACGCATGTCCAGCGCAACCTGATCATTTCTGGAGCGGGCTGTGTGAAGACGCTTTCCCGCATCTCCGATGCGCTCCGTAAGAATCTGCTCCACATTCATATGAATATCCTCATAATCCTGTGAAAACTGAATTTCTCCCGCCTCAATATCCTGCAGAATTCCTTTTAATCCCTCTATAATTTTATCGGATTCTTCCTTTGCGATAATCCCCTGCTTTCCCAGCATAGCCGCATGGGCCATGGAACCGGTAATATCCTCCTTGTAAAGGCGGCAGTCAAAGGATATGGAGGAATTGAAATCATTTACTTCCAGATCCGTCTCTTTCCCGAAACGTCCTGCCCATAATTTTGCCATAGATAAAACTCCTTTATGTATGCGGCCATTGGAGCTGTGATACCATTATTCTGACATTCGTCAGAACCGGCAGGGCAGTCCCAATGGCCTGATTTTCTTTTTTATATCGTTTCACAGCACTCCCGGCTGCAGACAGAATCCTGCCAGCTGATTACTCCACGCTGGGGAAGTGATTTCCTGTCTTTGCGGCAAGCGCCTGATCATTGAGGGCTCTTACCTTGATCGGAAGTCCGAACAGATTGATAAATCCTGCAGAATCAGCCTGATTGTAGCAGTCATCCTCATCAAATGTAGCCATATCAGCTGAATAGAGGCTGTACGGAGAAGTAACGGAAGCCGGAATGATATTTCCTTTGTAGAGTTTCAGTTTTACATCTCCTGTTACTGTTTCCTGTGTGGAATCCACAAAAGCACTCATAGCCTTACGCAGAGGCGTATACCACTGGCCGTTGTAAACCAGATCCGCAAACTTCAGAGCCAGCTGCTGTTTGTAGTGCTGTGTCTCCTTATCCAGAGTAATCTCCTCAAGCTTCTCATGAGCTTTGTAGAGAATGGTTCCGCCGGGAGTCTCATACACGCCGCGGCTCTTCATTCCCACAAGACGGTTCTCTACCACATCCAGGATACCGCATCCATTCTCGCCGCCCAGCTTGTTCAGAACCTCAATAACCTGCTCGCAGTCCATCTCCTTGCCGTCTACGCTGGTGGGAACGCCTTTTTCAAAATGAATCGTCACATAGGTAGGCTTGTCGGGAGCCATCTCAGGAGATACGCCCAGCTCCAGGAATCCCGGTTTATTTAACGGGGCCTCATTGGCCGGATCCTCCAGATCCAGTCCTTCATGGGACAGATGCCACAGGTTCTTATCTTTTGAATAATTTGTTTCCTTCGTAATCTTCAGCGGAATATTGTGTGCCTCGGCATACTCAATCTCTTTTTCACGGGAGTTAAGTTCCCAGAAACGCCACGGAGCAATAACGTCCATCTGCGGAGCAAATGCCTTGATGGCCAGCTCGAAACGAACCTGATCGTTTCCCTTTCCTGTACATCCATGGCAGATCGCATCAGCGCCTTCCTTCTTTGCAATCTCAACAATTCTCTTCGCAATGATGGGGCGGGCAAAGGATGTGCCCAGAAGATAATGCTCATAGGCAGCTCCTGCCTTAACAGTCGGAATAATGTAATCCTCTACAAATTCCTTTTTCAGATCCTCTATGTACAGCTTGGAAGCACCTGTCTTCAGAGCCTTCTCCTCAAGACCGTCAAGCTCTGTTCCCTGACCTACGTCAGCAGATACAGCCACAACCTCACAGCCATAATTTTCTTTCAGCCACGGAATCAGAACAGATGTATCAAGGCCGCCTGAATAAGCAAGTACAATTTTGTTATATTTCTTTGCCATATTTCTTTCCCTCCGGTTTTTCGTTCATTTGTGAAATCGGCATAATTATAACTCCTAGGTTTGGATTATGCAATACCTTTTTTGCATTTTTATAAATTAATTTCGCATAAAAAGTATTTTTATGCATTTATTTTGCTTTTTATGCATAAAAAACAGGCCGGAGGCAGGTCTTTTTCACGCTCCCGCGCAAAAAGCACACTGTCTCCGGCCTGTTTATTTCCAATTCAGAAATACTGCCATGACAACATATTTAATACATCATTCATTTCGTATCGCGGCCAGGGGGCTCAGCTTCATCGCCCGCATGGCAGGGAAGAAACCCGCCGCCATGCCAATCAGCACAGCAAAAAACACAGACGGGAGTGCCAGCCACAGCGGAATGATGGAAAGACGGCCCTCCATCCCATACAAGAACATGGGAGCAAGAAATTTATTAATCAGCAATGAGACGATCAGGCTCAGCACAACTCCGATAATGCCGCCGACAAACCCGATAAATCCTGCCTCCAGAAGAAACATGCTGCGGATATTTCCCATGGCGCATCCCAGAACCTTGAGTACTCCGATTTCTTTCGTTCTCTCATAGATAGACATCATCATGGTGTTGGCTATTCCGATGGCAGCCACGAAGAGAGAAACTGCCCCGATGCCGCCCAGCGCCGCCTGAACCATGTTGGACTGCTGCTGGGACTGTTCCAGCCATTCCATCTGACTGTTGGCCTGATATCCCATATTGTTGATAGTTTTCTGGACTTCAATTACATGATCCATGTCATCTACATTAACCGTTGCCTCGGTATATACAAAATAGCTGTAGGGTTTTCCCTTTTTATTTGTAGGCTGTCCCGGTATGGGATTCTTTTTAAATACCTGTTTAAGCTGCGTCTTCAGTTTCTCCAGATCCACATACACACCATAACTGTACTCATTCCAGTCCTCCGGGCCGCCCTCTACCATACCGGCCGTTCTCAGCATATATTTTTTCGGAGCCGCCACTGCCTGCCCCTCCTCCCCGGAGGGAGCCTGGGACTGATAATAGGCATTCGTGTCAAAAATCGTAAACACCGGTTTTCCAAGAAAATCCACCTCCGGCATTTTACCGGAATCCCAGTAGCCCTTTCCCGTCTTTGCATTGTAAAAATTCTGAGCCACCATATTGCCGACCACAAGCTCCATGTCACTCGTCTCAGCGGTGGGAAGACTGCCCTGTCCCAGTTTGATGGACTGCATCGCCTCCAGCGGGATTCCGTAGAGCTGTACATTTCCTTCGTAAACGCCCTGACGCATAATCACATTCATATTCAGCTTCGGATAGGCACTGGTCACATGAGGGATCGCCTCAAACACCTTCATTGTGTCATCCGTCATGAAGCTGTCCTCCGGATTTGTCTTGTCATTGGTCTCCGAATAATTGCCGTAGTTGTAAATCTGGATTGCCGTAAGACTTCCTGAAGAAGCATACTGCTCCATTGTAAAGGTCTTAAGACCGACACCGATGGATATCATTACCACGATAGAGGCCGTTCCGATCGTTACTCCCAGAACAGTCAGAAAGGTTCTGAGCTTTCTCCGGAGCAGATTATTGATGCTCATTATCAGCAGATCAGGAAATCTCATTGTCCTCTCCCTCTTTCTCCCGGCTCTCCCCGTCCTCATCAGCCTCATCGGCCTCGTCATTTTCTTCTAAATCATCATCAAACTCTTCTGCTTCTTTTTTCTGCTTCTTTTTTCTCCTGACAATCACAAACGTTCCGACACCGGCCGCCGCAATAACAGCCACAACCGCAGCAATGATTCCGGTGCTCTTAGAGGCTTTGCCGGCTGCCGCATCCGCATCGACTGCCGGATCCTCCATGCCGTCCATCCCTTCCATCATACCCATATCCACCATCGGTTCGGTCACAAAGAGCATCATCTCTTTTTCTACCTCTGTAATCTTACCGTTCTCATCCTCATAAGAAATAATAATCTTTACTTTTCCGTCATCAGATGTGGGCGCGACTCCTGAAATCATCGTGTCAACGTTTCCCGTTTCTCCCGGCTTTATATTGCCCACATAGGCGTCTATCGTCTGGATAGAATCCGCCTCAAAGCGGGCCATAACATTGTAGAGAAGAACTTTGCCTGTATTGTTGATCCCGAACATGACATTGCTCTCGGAACCCACTTCAATGCTGTCAGGCATAACCTCTATGGTGCTGGTATTAAGCCTGGGCTCCTGTTTGACGGGAAGGGAAATCTTTACTTCCTCCTTGGCATTTTTAAATTCAGGGCTGTCATACTGCTCCTGAATCGTCATGCGATAGGACTTCTGCTCAGCCGTGGGGGAAGGCTTGAACATCATGGAAATCTCTGTTACCTCCCCGGGTGCCAGGCTGTTTACAACCACAGACGTAGAGCCGGTATCTGACGTAAAGATAGGGCTGTTCTCCACTTCCTCCGACGCGAAAGTAAACATGATGTTGCTGGCATTGACATTGGAAGACGCGTTCTTCATGCGGACCTTCAGCTCAAAAGGCTGCCCCGCATAGATCTCCGCAGGGATCGTCTCAAAACTGTCCACGATAATCCTCGCCTTGGTTCTCTCCTGCTCTCCCGCATCGGCTGAGAGCTCATCATCATCCTCGCCCCGCACCCGCACATAAAACACCTTGTCAACGGGCTCAGAGAATTCTCCGTCCGGCTCCTCCCGGTAGGTAATAAAGTAATGGATCGGGAAAAATCCTGATTTTACCTCTTCCCTTACCCTCATGGAATAGGGGGCCTGCACCGTCTGTCCCGGCGCCAAAACGCCCAGATGACGCATATAGTTTCCTTCATTTATCTCAAAGGGGAACTTTGTCACATCCGGATCAAGCTGCATGTCAAACCGCACATCATATACTGTCTTGAGACCCTTATTTGACAGATTTACCTGAAAGTCCATAACCTGGCCGTACGATGCATAAGGAGTTACCTGTCCCTCCCCCAGAGCAAAATCATAATCCAGGTTGCTGGTCTCCTCCTCGTCTTCGGTTGAACCGTCATAGGCCGATACCCAGATATTGACGCCTACTGGCTGAGATCGAGTTTCATCAATAATAAAAAACGCCTGGTAATAGCCATCCGCCAGATCGCGGCGAAGCTTATAGGTAAATGTAACAGAACGGGAAGTCCCCGGCTTTACATTGATCTCCTTCTCTTTGAAAGTCGAGGAATCCGCTTCAAACGGAAAATACTTATTTGCCCAGATAACCTCCGCCTCGTCCTCTTCACTTCCCGTACCGAACTCCTGCTCCATAATACTCTCATATTCATCAGGAGTGGCCAGACGGATGGTCTCCAGATAGTTATCTCCTTTTGTGCCATTATTATGAATGGTCATCTTAATGGAGATGCTGCCGCCTGCCTTTCCTCTCGGCACCTTGCTTACCGTTATCCGATCCTCATTAAATGTGGTCATGTCCAGCATTTCGCCGTAGGATGTCCCGCCGAACATAAATGCCAGGGCAAAAACCAGCAGAAGAACTGCCGATAATTTTACCTTTTTCATACCATTAACTCCTCCCCGCTTTTTTTCAGAACCGCAAAGCCTTAAAAGCCTCCGGAAAAAGCCCTGTATCTCTCCTTCATTTTTATTTCTATCCGGCCTGAAAGCCGCCATTTTCCTCTATTTTGACAATCTTTCCATCTATGATGTGAAAAATCCTGTCAGCATACGTTGCCAGATGATCATCATGCGTTACCATGATAAGCGTCTGATTCTGTTCGCGGACAATTTTCTGCATCAGCTTCAGCACATCCATAGTCGTGTGGGAGTCCAGATTTCCCGTGGGCTCATCCGCAAAAATAATCTGCGGATGGACAACCAGCGCTCTGGCAATCCCCACCCTCTGCTGCTGTCCTCCTGACATCTGGTTGGGCATGTGATCCGCTACCTTTTCAAGCCCTACAAGCTTCAGATACTTTTCTGCCAGCTCAAGCCGCTTCTTCCTCGGCATTCCCTGAAATGACAGGGGAAGCGCCACATTTTCCACGGCATTCATCGTCCCCAGAAGATTGTAGGACTGAAAAATAAAGCCTATCTTCTCCCTCCTGAAGGCAACCAGCTGATTTTCCGTCAGCGTTTCAATATGCCGGCCCGCAATCACAATCTCTCCCCTGGTGGGCTTCTCAAGTCCCGCCAGCATATTCAGAAGCGTTGACTTTCCCGAACCGGAAGTACCCACAATGGCACAGAATTCGCCGCGGTACATGGTAAAGTCAACGCCGTTTAGCGCCTTGACTTTCGTCTCCCCTACCCGGTAGATTTTATATAAATTTTTAACCCTTATCACGGGTTCTCTCTTCTTTCCGTCTTCGGCCTTCAAAGCGTATACTCCCCCTGCTGTCTGACGATTTTTCATTTCTTCTATTATACATAAATCTTCTTGCAGTGTCCCATCTTATTTTTCTTAATGTTCCTTACAGTTTTCTTACACGGCTGCCGTGTTCCGGAAGCTATTTAAACAAAATTTTAAAAGCTATGGAAATCTGCTCCAAAATGCTATATAATACTTTTCAAAAAAATACAAAAGGAGAACAAAATGAGACATTTGCTGAATCCACTGGATTTTTCTGTCGAAGAAATTGATGAACTCCTGGATCTGGCTTCATCCATTGAGGCCGACCCCCGCAGATACGCCCATGTGTGCGACGGCAAAAAGATTGCCACACTGTTTTATGAACCCAGCACACGGACGAGGCTGAGTTTTGAAGCTGCCATGCTGAATCTGGGCGGCAGCGTACTGGGCTTTTCCTCGGCCGATTCAAGCTCCGCGTCCAAAGGCGAGAGTGTGGCCGACACGATCCGTGTTGTTTCCTGCTTTGCCGATATCTGTGCCATGCGTCATCCGAAAGAAGGTGCACCTATGGTTGCTTCCCTTCATTCCCGGATTCCTGTTATCAATGCAGGCGACGGCGGACACCAGCACCCCACACAGACACTGACTGACCTTATGACTATCCGCTCTCTCAAGGGGCGGCTTTCCAATCTGACTGTCGGACTCTGCGGCGATCTGAAATTCGGCCGTACCGTTCATTCGCTCATCAATGCACTTGCCCGCTATGAGGGAATCCGTTTTGTTCTCATATCCCCGCCGGAGCTGCGCGTTCCGGACTATATCAAGGATGATGTGCTGAATGCCAAAAACATTGAATACCGTGAAGTGGAAAATCTGGATGCCGCCATGCCGGAACTGGACATTCTTTACATGACCCGTGTACAGCGGGAGCGTTTTTTCAATGAGGAAGACTACATCCGCATGAAAGACTGCTACATTCTGGACAACGCCAAGATGAAACTGGCCAGAGAGGATATGTTTGTCCTTCATCCCCTCCCCAGAGTCAATGAGATTTCCGTGGAAGTGGATGATGACCCCAGAGCCGCCTATTTCAGGCAGGTACAGTACGGCGTATATGTACGGATGGCTCTGATTATGACTTTACTGGAGGTGGAAAAACCATGTTGAATATAAGCGGACTAAACGAAGGGATTGTACTCGATCACATTCAGGCCGGCAGGAGCATGGATATCTATCTGAAACTCGGACTGGACAAGCTGGACTGCCAGATAGCCATTATCAAGAATGCAAAAAGCCGCAAGATGGGCCGTAAGGATATCATTAAAATTGACGGCGGACTTGATCTCGTCAATGTCAACGTTCTGGGCTATATTGATCACAATATTACGATCAATATCATCAAAGACGGCCGCATTATAGAAAAGAAACGCGTCAGCATGCCAAAGAAGATCAGAAACGTCATCTACTGCAAAAATCCCCGCTGCATTACCTCCATCGAACAGGAACTGCCGCACATTTTTTATCTGGCGGATGAGGAGAAAGAGATTTACCGCTGCCAGTACTGTGATGAAAAATATTCCATCTGATCTCCTGTGATGCAGCATTCACAGAAATCTCTATAACAGACCAAAAAGGAGCCGCCGGGACCTGATTTGATTCAGGACTGGCTGCTCCTTGTTTTTTCATGATTTCGAGCAAAACGATAAGCCGGGTTATGTCGTTGAATGGCCATCTATCTAGGCCTGCCGTCGCCGGCAGGCTCAAGCGACCTACCCGGGAGCAGACGGGCCGCCTTGCGCCCCCTGTTCGGTCTTGCTTCGGATGGGGTTTACATGTGCCCCGGCTGTTACCAGCCGGGCGGTAGTCTCTTACACTGCCCTTCCACCCTTACCCTCGCAGATAACACAGTCAGACAGGCTGTCTTTCTGCATATCTGCTGCGGCGGTATATTTCTGTTGCACTGTCCTTGGAGTCGCCTCCACCAGACGTTATCTGGCATCCTGCCCTGTGAAGCCCGGACTTTCCTCATCTGCGGCCTTTCGGCACCTGCAGCTGCGGCCATTTGTCTTACTCGAAACGATATTTATTCTACCCCACTTTTTTCTGTTTGTCTACACCTGATTGCATGAACATCCGCTGCGGCTGTCAGACCGCGGGTATTTTTCCTCACACATTGAAACAGCTTCCCCCTATAAATTCACGCAGAATTGAATTCTGAGGAATCTGCTCGCTGCTGACTCCAAGAAAATAATCCAGGAATTTAAGAATCCGTTTGGCCTCACTGTATTCCGCCGAATCACGGGGAATGCTGTAAAGAATCGGCTCTGCATACTGTTTGAGCACCGCCAGCTCATAAAGGAGCGCCGAATTGAACATCACATCCGCCTCCTCCTGATAGGGAAAGATGTTTCTCTCCTCTCCCCGTCTCACGGAATCCCACATCCGGATCGTAACCTGCGCGGACGAACCGCGGGTACGGGCATCCCTGATCATCCTGCGGATCAGACGCCCGTCAGTGCTTGGAATCCGGTTATGCTCATCTACATTAAGCTGCGTCAGGGCGCTGATGTATATCTTGAACTTATTGTCTCTGGGAAGTGCATAGGACAAAGCATCATTAAGGCAGTGAATTCCCTCTATCACAAGGATATCATCCTTTCCCAGTTTGAGAAAATCCCCCCGGTACTCCCGCTCTCCCGCAACGAAATTGTAGACCGGCATCTCAATCTGCTTTCCGGCAAGAAGATCCTCCATATCTGCATTGAATTTTTTAAGATCAATGCACTCAAGAGCTTCATAGTCATAATTCCCGTTCTCGTCTCTCGGACTGTTTACCCGGTTTACAAAATAATTATCCACTGCAATAGGATGAGGTTTCAGTCCCAGAGCACTCAGCTGTATGGAGAGACGGTGTGAAAAGGTCGTTTTTCCTGAGGAGGACGGCCCTGCGATCATAACCATCTTCCGTCCGGACAAAGCAATCTTCTCCGCAATATCGCCAATCTTTTTTTCCTGCAGAGCCTCCTGCATCAGGATCAGATCGTTCATTCTGCCCTGCGCAATTGCTTCATTGAGTGTCCCGACATTGAATACTCCCAGCTTCTTGCCCCATCTCTCCGATTCCTTCTGCACATCAAAAAGCTTTCTCTGGGGACTGAGAGGATAGAGCTTCTCCGGCTCTCTCCTGGACGGCAGAATCAGGACAAATCCCTCGTCATACAGCTGAAGATCAAAATACTTGATATACCCGGTACTCATAACCATATATCCGTAAAAATAATCCTCAAAATTTTCAATACTGTATATATTGACTCTGGACACCCGTCTGTATGTAAAAAGTTTTTCCTTGTCATACATACCATGATACCGGAAAAGCTCCACAGCATCGTCTGTATTCTCACTTCTCTTCTGAAGCGGAAGATTTTTTTCAACAAGACGGCGCATTTCCGCCTTAACGCGATTAAGAAGCTCCTGACTGAGCTGTATCTGCCCCTCCGGTTCTATGTAAAGTCCGTTTCCCATGGAAAAGCAGACCGTAAGCTTCTTCACATTTTCCTTGCCTGCCACATCAAAAAACGCCTTCAGCATCAGAAAAACCGCACTCCGCTGGTAAGCCATAAAACCTGCTGTATCCCTGGCGGTAATAAATTCCAGTGTACAGTCTGATTTCAGTGTCTTATGAAGTTCTCTGAGGCGCCCGTTTACCGATACAAGAAGGATATCATTCTCCACTTCTGACTGGAACTGCGAAGCGATCGTCCCATACGGCGTCCCCTGTTCATATTCTTTCTTTTTCAGGCCAATTGTCACTGTCGGCATTCGATTGTCCTCCTTCCGATATGTTCTCTGCAGACAGAACTGTCACAGAACACAGCTGGGAAACGCTTCCCTCTCTTTTAAGATCTGAATATCGCCTCCCAGTATCTTACTCAGATGATTTTCCATAAATTCCGTAAAAATATGCTCTATTCCATAATGCCCGGCATCGATTACGGCCATATTGCAGGCCACAGCGTCAATCCCCTCATGATGGCTGACATCGCCGGTTATATAAACCTGTGCCCCCCACCGGATTGCCTCCTTTGCCGTACTGCCTCCGGCTCCCGGACACACCGCGATTCGCTGAAGTTTCGTCTCTGAATCCACATCCCCGAATACAGATACGGCGGACAGGCCAAAGGCCTCTTTCGTCTTTTCAGCCATCTCTCTGAGCGTCAGACCTCCCGAAATCAGACCTGTAACACCGATTCCGTAAGGTATGCCGCTCTCCGTACTTCCCATCTGCTCCAGAACATGCACATCCGTAAGCCCCAGGCGCCTGCCCGCCAGTTCTCCCATACACCCCGGTGCCGAATCGAAATTGGTGTGCATGGCATAATAGGAAATATCCCGCTGAATCAGCCGGAGAATCCGCCGGCTGATGAAATCCTGATCGTTTACTTTATAAAGAGGCTTGAAAATCAGGGGATGATGGGTAATGAGCATATCAGCCCCCGCCTCCTCAGCCTGGGCAATCGCAGCTTCCGTTGCATCCACCGCAAGAAAAACAGTCCCAACTTCTTTATCCATACGCCCCGCCAGAAGCCCCGGATTATCCCATTCACACGCCATGGAAGGCGGTGCCAGCCGTTCCAGTATTTCAATTATCTCACTGCATTTCATGCTCTGCCTCCTCTATCATCAAAAGCTGTCTCTCAAGTTCCCTGATGCGCCCTTCAATTCTCTCCTCTGCTGCTCCTTCGTTCTTCTCTTTTATGTATTCTCCGGACACAGAGCCTTTTTCTTTTGCTGTCCGGCGCAGGGAAGAAAGTATGTCCTCTGCCGCCCGGCGCTCTTTTTTCAGATATTCCCGAAGCACCGGATCTCTCTGGCGCAGAAGGAGCGGGCCGTAAATATACTCCATTTCCCTCTGAAGCTTCATCTGCCCTCTGGCAGCTTCCATAATCACATAATACTTGCCCGCGTCCCGGATCATCGCCTCTCTGAGAAGAATAAATCCGTTTGCCTCCAGAAAATAACGGACACTGGCCTGTTCAGACTGCGGCGAGAGAATAAACCGCTCCCGGTTCTCCTCCCAGGTCTCCCACACCCGGCGCCCTGCTTTAAGAATACGACAGATAAGTTCTCCGCCCATCCCGGCAATTACCACAGTGTCAGCCTCTCCGGGCATGAGTGCTTCCAGACCGTCAGAAAGACGAAGTTCGATTCTGTCCTCAAGTCCCCGCTCACGCACATGTGCCTCTGCCCTCTCCAGCGGTCCTCTGCGCACGTCCATGGCAATTGCAGACGGACATCTTCCTGACTGCGTCAGATACACCGGAATATACCCGTGATCCGTTCCCACGTCGGCAACGCGGCTCCCGTCTCTCACAAAGGATGCAATGAGTTCCAGACGCTTTGAAAGCTTCATCTCCATATCTATGCTCCTCACTCGTCCAGATAGTCCTTAAGCTTTTTGCTCCGGCTGGGATGGCGCAGTTTTCTGAGCGCCTTTGCCTCAATCTGCCGGATACGTTCTCTGGTCACATTGAACTCTTTTCCGACTTCCTCCAGAGTTCTGGGCCGTCCGTCATCCAGACCGAACCTTAAGCGGAGCACCTTCTGCTCCCGCTCTGTAAGTGTATCAAGGACCTCCATCAGCTGCTCATGAAGCAGCGTGTAGGTAGCCGCATCCACCGGCACCTGAACATGATCATCCTGAATGAAGTCTCCCAGATGACTGTCCTCCTCCTCGCCGATGGGCGTCTCAAGAGACACCGGATCCTGCGAGATCTTCATAATCTCTCTTACCCGATCCACAGGCATGTCCATGCGCTTTGCAATCTCCTCCGGCTGCGGCTCCCTTCCCAGCTCCTGCAGAAGCTGTCTGGAAGTCCGGATCAGACGGTTAATCGTCTCCACCATATGAACCGGAATCCGTATGGTTCTGGCCTGATCCGCGATAGACCGGGTAATCGCCTGACGGATCCACCATGTAGCGTATGTGCTGAATTTAAATCCCTTGGAATAATCGTATTTCTCCACTGCCTTGATAAGGCCCAGGTTTCCCTCCTGGATCAGATCCAGAAACTGCATTCCCCGGCCTACGTAACGCTTTGCAATGCTGACAACAAGGCGCAGATTTGCCTCCGCCAGACGTTTCTTTGCAGACTCATCCCCCAGCTCCATCCGCTTTGCCAGTTCAATCTCCTCCTCCGGTGTAAGAAGCGGGACTTTTCCGATCTCCTTTAAATACATACGGACCGGATCTTCAATATTAATGCCCTCCGGCACCGAAAGATCCAGATTTTCCACATCCAGATCTTCCTCCTCGTCCATCTCTTCATCAATAAACAGATCGGGATCAATATCAATGTCCTCATCAAACTGCAGGACATCTACCTTGTTGTTTTCCAGAAAATCATAGATTTGATCCATCCGATCAGGGCTCAATATCTCGCCATGGAAAAAATTAAGAATTTCTTTGTTGTCCAACACATTTTTCTTGCTCTTTGCAAGATCCAAAAGCTGCGTCAGTTTTTCTTCAAAAGTCGCTGTTTTCTCTTCCATGTTCTTCCATCCTTCCATAGCTTAATTATATTTCTTCCTCAGTCAAGTGAAATATGAAGTCCGGCAAGCCCGGCCTGTTCGCGAATCAGTCTCTGGAGCTCATCCAGATCGGTTACCCGCCGAATCCGGCTGTCCAGACTGTTCTTTTTTATCCGGCGGACTGTCTCGGAAAATGCTTTCTTCTGTTCCTCATTGCTGAGAGATTCTTCAAGGCTCGCATTGAAAAGTGCCGCAACCTCCCTGTAATTTCCCTCATCGTCAATAAAACGGTTCAGAATCGCCGCCGGATTTACCGCTCCTTCTTCATGGGCGGCAAACACCTGTGCTGCCGCCTCCCGGT
This sequence comes from uncultured Lachnospiraceae bacterium, assembly GCA_944384125.1. Lineage (GTDB taxonomy): Bacteria > Bacillota > Clostridia > Lachnospirales > Lachnospiraceae > Otoolea. The sequence goes on from CALWSF010000032.1 coordinate 21,928, forward strand.
AAAGCTCATTGCTGAAATCCTCCGGTCCTATAATTCCCTCTATCCTGTCAAAAAGAGAAGGCTCTTCGATAAGCCAGGTTAAAAGAAGGCGCTCCGACCTTCTGATTCCCTCCTCCGGATCTTTTTTCTTTCCCGGACGGCGGATATTTCTGTCCGTCTCCTCTCTGTCCTCATCCCGGACACCCAGGCCTGTCCCGTAACGGCTTCCCAGCTGATTTACCAGCCGTTTCAGATCCTCATAATTGATAAAGAACTCACGGGCTACCGCCTGAATATAATTGTCTCTTTCCAGAGGCTCTGAAAATTCCAGAAGTTTTCTGGCCGTCTGATTATAAAACGCCGTCTTCTGCTCCGGATCTTCCAGATTATATCCCTGCCGGATTGTCTGAATCTCAAACAGAAAACTGTTCTGAGCCGCATCAATGCGCTTTCTGAACTCTTCCGCTCCCAGATTCTTTATAAACTCATCCGGATCTTTATATGGCTTCATGCTGAGAACCTTTGTGGAGATTCCCTCCCTTTTCAGGATCGGTATCGCCCTCAGGGCTGCCTTTATTCCGGCCCCGTCACTGTCATACGTGAGAATTACCTGCTCTGTGTACCGCTTTAACAGCGCGGCGTGCTGCTGTGTCAGTGCCGTTCCAAGAGACGCCACCGCATTGGTAAAACCGGCCTGGTGCATGGCAATCACATCCATGTATCCCTCACACAGCAGCATATATTTCTGGCGGGCCGTTCTGGCATAATTGAGCCCGTAGAGATTCCGGCTTTTATCAAAAAGCCTTGTCTCCGGGGAATTCAGGTACTTGGGCTCGCCCGATCCCATTACCCGTCCCCCGAAACCGATAACCCGGCTGTTGACATCCATAATCGGGAACATCACACGGTTCCAGAACTTATCTCTGGCTCCTCTCTCCTCAATGGTAACGAGCCCTGTCTCCTTCAATATATCATCGTCATATCCCCGGCTCTTCAGATACCGGTACAGATCATCACTTGTCTTGTTGGAATACCCCAGACCAAATCTGCGGATCGTATCATTCGTGAGTCCTCTTCCCGCCAGATAATCGCTCCCGGCCTTTCCCTGGGGCTGTCTGAGCTGATAATAAAAATAACCGGCTGCCAGCTTGTTTATCTCCAGGAGAACAGCCTTTCTGTCCGCCGCTTCCCTGGCCTCCTTTGAATATTCCATCTTGGGAAGCTTTACGCCGGCCCGATCTGCCAGCATCTCCACAGCTTCCCGGAAGGAATAATTTTCATACTCCATAACAAAAGTTATCACATTTCCGCTGACGCCGCAGCCAAAGCAGTGATACATCTGCCTGGAAGGAGAAACAGAAAAAGAAGGCGATTTTTCATGGTGAAACGGACAGAGCCCGAACAGATTGCTGCCCTTCTTCTGAAGCTTCACATACCCGGAAATAATATCCACGATGTCGCTCCGCATTCTGACTTCTTCTATCACATCCTCCGGATAGTACATGAAATAAAAACCTCCTTATACCTTCCATGACTTGGGTACAAAAAGCTCTGTAAACCTGTCAATGGCGTATATATCCGTCATGCCCGCAATGTAATCGCACACAACGCGCTCCTCTGTCTCGCCCTGCTCCATCATCATGCGGTACTCCTCCGGAAGCTCATCAGTATGCTTCATATAATACTCATACAGCATGACTATCATCTGCTGGGCTTTTCCCTCCTCAGCCTTGGCAATGCCGTTCTGGTAAACATTTTCAAACATCCATCTGCGCAGGCCATGCATCGCACTCTCCATCCCCGGCGACATGGCAATTACAGGTTTTCCCAGACTCTGTTCGATAATGTCATGTATCATTGTATTCAGCCGCTCTCTGACACTGTTTCCCAGAAGATCCGTGTACTCGGACGGAAGATCCTTTTCTTCAAATATCTTACCCCGAATCGCGTCATCAATGTCATGATTTATATAGGCAATTTTGTCAGAAAGACGTACAATATGGCCTTCCAGTGTGGATGGATTTCCGCTGGTGCGGTGATTCATAATTCCATCCCGCACTTCCCAGGTAAGATTGAGTCCCTTTCCTTTTTTTTCCAGAACCTCCACAACACGGACACTCTGCTTATAGTGGGCAAATCCCTCACTGCAGAGTCTGTCAAGAATTGCCTCCCCCGAATGACCGAACGGTGTGTGCCCCAGATCGTGGCCGAGAGCAATGGCCTCCGTCAGCGCCTCGTTAAGACGCAGGGCTTTCGCGATCGTCCGGGCAATCTGGGACACCTCCAGCGTATGTGTGAGGCGGGTGCGGTAATGATCGCCCTCCGGAGCCAGAAACACCTGTGTTTTGTGCTTCAGTCTCCGGAACGACTTACTGTGCAGTATCCGGTCACGATCTCTCTGATATTCAGGCCGGATATCGCAGAGCGGTTCCTGCCGGTCACGGCCTTTTGTATCCGCACTCAAGGAGGCGTAGGGACTTAAGTACTCTTTTTCCCACTTCTCTGTTGTTTCCCTGATATTCATCCTGATCCCACCCTTATTCCGAACAATTTACGCAAAAACTTCGAAAGTTCCCCCATTATCTAACAATCATACCATATTTTTTTACTTTTTGCACCACAAATTGAATAAAAATGGATTCCACAGAGGGGTTTTCGACGATTCGGCAGGCTAAAGCTCCGGAAGACTGTCAGCCACACAGAGAGTTCCATAGCCCAGCCGCTGGTTGGGGTACTCCCGCTCAACCGGAAGTCTCCCGGCTCCCTTCAGAAGATAGGCCTTGAGCTTTTCCCCGTACAGATAAGGATCGTTTCCCAGACGGATCCCCCACTCCATTAAAAGTGCAGCGCTTCCCGTCACAAAAGGAGCTGAAAAAGAAGTGCCTGTCATTGCCTCATAACCGCCTCCGGTCCGGGATGTTATGATATTTACCCCCGGCGCAGCGAGATCCGGCTTTACCATGCTGTCAAGCCTTGTAAATCCCCGTCCTGAAAAATCAGCATAGGACTGAAATGCATCGTCGTATGCCCCCACCGAAATAACCCGAGCCGCTGTGGACGGGATCGTAAGCGTCGTGTCCGGTGTCGCGTAAAGGAAATGGGTAGAGCGGTTCAGGACTATATGAGAAGGAAGCCACAGATCATATTTTCCCACCACAATTTTTTCCGGCAGGAGCCGTATTTTCCATATGCCGCTCTCAACGTAATCATATCGCGGAATAAAATCGAAATATATTTCCTGCGCCCGGCTGAAAGGGCTTGGCATTCCATAGTAGATAAGGACTGTCGTACCGGAAAATACGATTCTCTGAGAGCCCAGAACAGGACTTACAGGCCCGGTTGTCTTTCCGCCGGGACTTATAAGCTCCACAGAAAACTGATCCATATATATCTTCCACAGCTGCACCCCGATTCCCGTCTGAAAAGTATCGAGAGAAAGCTCCACATCCACCGGCTCCCCCTGTCTGAGGACTCCTGACACATGTCCCCGGCTGCTTCCCTCATTGCCTGTACCGACAATAATGGAAGTCCGTCCTGTGGCCGCCGCAGAGTCAATATATGTTTCCAGAAGGCTTGTACCGTCATGGGAACCATAAGTATTTCCAAAGCTTAAATTGACAGCCAGAGGCATTCCCAGGGAAATTGCCCGGTTTACCGCATAATCCACTGCGCGCATAACCTCGGTCGTCCGTGGAAACGAATCTTTAAGGGACGTCCCGAGCTTCACAATCAGAAGCTCACTTTCATAGGCCACTCCCCTGTATTTCCCATCTCCTTCAAGGCCGCTTCCCGCTGCAATTCCCGCTACCGCGGTCCCGTGACCGCTGACATCGGAAGAAGGCACAATTTTCAAAGCCGCCTCCCGGGTCCCCGCCCCCAGAGCCTCATTAATCTGCTCCCGCGTATACACTTCTCCCCTGTCCTGATCCCAAAGCTCCAGTATTCTGGTGGTCCCGTCAGCATTGCGGAAGTCCATATGATAATAGTCAATTCCGGAATCAATAATGGCAATCAGAACTCCCCGCCCTGTGAGACCCGCATTATTTTCCTGCACCGGCAGAATGCAGGATTCTCTTTTCCCTTTATTGACAGAAAAAAAGAGCCTTTTAGGTTTTTCGATGTATTCGATCTGTGAAAAACCAGCCAAAGGCTCTATCAGTGATTCCGGAACACGCATAACCGCATAACCGCCGGACAGAACAAATATTTCTGTCCCCGGCAGGGCAGCTTTTACCGTTTCCAGCTCTCCGTTGTATTTTACAATCAGCTCCCAGATTTTATCCTCACTGTCATACCCTACGTTCAGTGCAGGCGATTTCTCCCGCTCTTCCCTGGTAGCATCCAGTGACAGATTTAAAAGGTTTTCTTTTTTCTGGCTGTTCATACACACATCCCGTCATTTCGATTACATCTTAATATATGCGGCTGTGTGCAAAAATATGTCAGATTTTGAATCCTTTCCTGAAAATCACAGGAAGAAATGTTTCCGGCACATGAAAATTACCGCAGGAAACCATTTACAATCTGGGCCTCTGCTTCTTCCTCGGTAAGTCCCAGCGTCATCAGTTTTATGATCTGCTCTCCCGCAATTTTACCGATCGCTGCCTCATGGATCAGGGCTGCATCAGGATCATTGGCTGTCAGCTGCGGTATTGCCTGGATCTTTGCATTCCCCATAATAATGGAATCGCATTCCGAATGACCGGCACAGCGGCTGTTTCCGTGAATAATAGACACAAACTTCTGAGAGGATTCCTCCTTTGCAACGGAACGCGAAATGATGTTGGCACTCGCATCCTCGCCGTTTAAGTTTACCTCAATGGTGCTGTCCGCCATCTGTTTTCCGTGGGTCAGGAGACGCTCCTTTACAATAATGCGGGCATTTGCCGCAAGAGTAGCCGTCGTTTTGCGGACGGTGGAATCCACTCCCTTGATCTGTACCATCTCCATCTCGACGTAGCTTCCCTCATCCATTGTCACTTCCGTAACCGGGTTAAAAATACGCTCGCCCCGGCCGTCTCCCTCGCCGTAGTGTTTTTCCACATAACGGATACGGGAATTTTTGCCTATAAAGAAACGGTGGATGCCGTCGTGTTCCGAAGCCTGATCCCCGCTGTTGTGAATACCGCAGCCGGCAACGATCATAACGTCGCAGTCATCTCCCACATAAAAATCATTGTAGACCACTTCTGTCAGGCCGCTCTGGCTCAGAATAACAGGGATATGAACACTCTCATGTTTCGTACCCGGTTTGATGCGAATGTCGATTCCCGACTGATCCTCCTTTGTGACAATTTCTATATTGGCTGTGGACTGCCGCCCCGCCATCTGTCCGTTGGCACGGATATTGTAGGCGCCGGCCGGTACTCCGTGGAGATCAGCGATCTCCTCCAGCAGTGTCTTCTGAATCTGATCCATTATCTCTCCCTCCTGTAATAGTCACAAACCTCCACGGCAGAAGCCGTTCCCAGAATCTCCGGAAGGATTTCCTCCCTGGTTCCTGATTTTGTTATAGAACCGTCGGCAATAACCACAATTCTGTCCGCAATATTCAAAATTCGCTCCTGATGGGAAATAATCATAATTGAGCCCTTTGTGGTCTCACGCATTCGCTCAAACACATGAATCAGGTTCTGAAAGCTCCAGAGATCAATTCCGGCCTCCGGCTCATCAAATACGGAAAGGCGTGACGCACGCGCCAGAACGGTTGCAATCTCAATCCTTTTTAACTCTCCGCCGGAAAGACTTCCGTTGACCTCACGATTGATATAATCCTTGGCACATAACCCCACTTCAGACAGATACTGACACGCATCGGCAGCAGAAAGATTTTTCTTTGCCGCCAGGCGAATCAGATCCAGGACATGAATCCCCTTAAAGCGGACAGGCTGCTGAAACGCGAAGCTGATTCCCATATTGGCACGCTCCGTAATGCTGCTTGCAGTAATATCCCTGCCGTCAAAACAAATGGAACCGGATGAAGGCTTTTCTATACCTGCAATCAATTTTGCCAGCGTTGATTTTCCCCCTCCGTTCGGCCCCGTCACTACGACGAATTCTCCTTCCTTTATGGTCAAATCAAGCTGATGGATAATCTCCTTTTGGCCTCTGTTTTCTTCGACCTCAAACGATATGCTTTTCAGCTCTAACATGAATGGCCCTCCTTTGTCTGATACTTATACTGTCCCGGCCTTTTTCCGTGCATGCCGCCCGCCGGAAACAGAGCTGTCTTTTTTCTCTGTCTTCCCGTCCCGAACAGTTTCCCGTATATTATATCTCACTTTGCTCCGGTTTACCAGAGATTTTCCTTAACGAAAAGACTCGATACAAAACCGTATCGAGTCTTTCAATCGTGCAGAAGAAGGGACTTGAACCCTCATGAGATTGCTCTCACACGGACCTGAACCGTGCGCGTCTGCCAATTCCGCCACTTCTGCATCATGCGGGAGATGGGACTTGAACCCACACGAGCATACACCCACAAGATCCTTAGTCTTGCCTGTCTGCCAATTCCAGCACTCCCGCATTTGGTATTTTGTTTTTTCCTTACCAACGAAACATAGTATATCATAAAGTTCCGGGTAATGCAACCACTTTTTTTAAATTTTTTAAATTTTTTTAATTATTGCTATTATTTCCCGGATCTACGGGCAAAACCGGAGATTCCACTCCCCTTTTTACCGCCGGAAAACAGGCCCTGAACGAGCATCAGACAGCTGTCCTCAGAATTCTCGTGCGCAGAGCACGAAAATCCCGAAAGACAGGGATCTGAAAAAATTATGCCAGTTTGCTCTTTGCCAGCTCAGCCAGCTTTGCAAAGCCTTCTGCATCATTGATAGCCATATCGGAAAGCATCTTGCGGTTCATCTCCACGCCAGCCTGCTTTAAGCCGTACATAAACTTGCTGTAGGATAAGCCGTTGATGCGTGCAGCTGCGTTGATACGTGCAATCCAGAGCTGTCTGAACTGTCTCTTTCTCTCCTTGCGGCCTGCGTAGGAGCTCTTAAGTGCTCTCATTACAGACTGCTTTGCAATTCTGTACTGTTTGGAACGTGCTCCTCTGTATCCCTTTGCCAGCTTTAAAACTCTATTGTGTTTCTTTTTAGCGTTTAATCCGCCTTTTACTCTTGCCATCGGTTATTTCCTCCTTCTTAATCCTCGAATCTTATAAGTACGGTAAAATCTTCTTCATTACCTTGCTGTTTGTGATATCGGTAACGATGTCTTTTCTAAGATTTCTCTTTCTCTTAGTAGATTTCTTAGTTAAGATATGGGATTTGTAAGCTTTATTTCTCACTAACTTTCCTGTTCCGGTTGTTTTAAAACGCTTTGCAGCTGCTCTGCTTGTTTTCATTTTAGGCATGATGAATTTCCTCCTTAATAATAGTTATGCGCTGCCGCCCGGCCTTTCCGGACTCAGTCAGATAACAGAAAACAAAGCGTCCCCTGTCTCCTTCTGAACCGTACCGCACGGCAGCTCTGAATCCTTTATCTAACTAACGCTTCGCAGACAGGAAGATTACAATCGTTCTGCCCTCTACCTTAGCCGGCTTGTCGACCACCGCGATATCGCCGAGCTTCTCTGCAAAATCGTCAAGGATGTACTTTGTCTTTGACATATGAGCCATCTCACGGCCTCTGAAACGAAGCGTAACCTTTACCTTGTTTCCCTTTTCAATGAACTTTCTGGCATTGTTCATCTTTGTGTTCAGATCGTTCTCATCGATATTCGGGGAAAGGCGAACTTCCTTGACCTCGATTACCTTCTGTTTCTTCTTAGCTTCTTTTTCTTTTCTGGCCAGCTCGTATCTGTATTTTCCATAATCAATGATCCTGCAGACCGGTGGCTTCGCAGTCGGAGCAATCTTTACCAGATCAAGCTCTGCTTCTCTGGCAAGCTTGTATGCGTCCTTTGCGGACATGATTCCAATCTGTTCTCCGTCCTCGCCAATCAAACGAACTTCCTTGTCTCTGATCTGTTCGTTAATCATTAACTCGCTAATAGCCGTGCACCCCCATACTCATAATGTTTTTCTGCATAAAAATAAGTGAATAGTCAGACTATCCACTTACTCATAATAGGAAATCCAATTAAATAGGAAATTTCTCTGTTTTATGAACCCATGGTCACTTGCTCGTGCCAGGGTGAGGCGGATAACCTGCTTTCCTGAAATGTCATGAGATATTCTCATAACCTTAGACAGTATACACTGGAAGGTAAAAAAAGTCAACTGTTTTTTACCAGTTTACAATCATGTTTTTTATTTTTCCGTCCGTCACAGGCATATCCGGAAAACAACCCGGTATTTTGCAGAAAAAGAGGGACAATACCCTCTTTCCCTGCGAAATTCTTCAGTTCATACTAGCGCATCTTGAAGCTGGAACATTCTGTCTGCACAGATTCTGTTGCATTTCCTCCGGTAATTCCAATATGCTCGGCGCTACAGCGGCGATCGTTGTTGTAAACACAGTTTGTTGCCTCGCACTCCACTTCAAGGCGGCTTTCAGGCGTCTTAAAGAGATTGCGGAACACACCGTTTTTCTTCTCATCATAGCTTCCGCAGCATGTATCACATTTGTCTCTTGCCACACTGCCTTCCACAACAATTGAGCTCTTGCAGCAGCAGTTCTCTGCATTGTGAATGCATCCGGTTACATTACAGTCCAATTTCGTCATATTTTTACCTCCTGACTTCTGACCGGCCTTTAATGCCTCATTCAGATTCAGGAATAGTATGCGCCGCGCCGGAAAAAATATTCCCGGCAAAATATATTGCTTTTCTTTTCTGATTTTTTATATTTTAATCTTATTACCGTTGTTTAATTATGCTTCCTGCTTTTTTTCAACAGGGCGGACCACGCGTCCCTCAATTTCCTTCCGGACAGATTCGATAAACGCGTCAACCGTGCTGGAACCCTCATCGCCGGCAAAACGGCTGCGGACGGAGACTGTATTCTCCTCCTCCTCTTTCTGGCCGACTACCAGCATATAAGGAATCTTCTGCGTCTGGGCCTCGCGGATCTTATATCCGATCTTCTCAGATCTTGTATCCAGTTCAGCTCTGATTCCGGCCTCGGCAAGTTTATCCATTACGCTCTTGCCATACTCTGTGTACTTATCAGAAATAGGAAGTATCTTTACCTGAACCGGAGCCAGCCATGTCGGGAACGCACCGGCAAAGTGCTCAATCAGGATACCGATGAAACGCTCAATGGAACCGAATGCCACACGGTGTATCATGATAGGACGGTGCTTTTCTCCGTCCGCCCCGGTATATTCCAGTTCAAAACGCTGCGGAAGCTGGAAGTCCAGCTGAATTGTTCCGCACTGCCATGTTCTTCCGATGGAATCCTGCAGATGGAAATCGATCTTCGGGCCATAGAAAGCGCCGTCTCCCTCATTTACCACATAGGGCACTCCCATCTCATCCAGCGCGCTGCGCAGACCATCCGTGGCAAGCTCCCAGTCCTCATCACTTCCCATACTGTCCTCGGGACGTGTAGAGAGCTCCACATGATATTTGAACCCGAAGAGAGAATAAACTTCATTGATCAGTTTCGCAACACCTTTAATCTCGTCTTTAATCTGTTCCGGCGTCATGAAAATATGGGCATCATCCTGCGTAAAGCAGCGCACACGCATCAGACCGTGAAGCTGGCCGGATTTTTCGTGTCTGTGAACCAGTCCCAGCTCTCCCATCCGCAGCGGAAGATCCCGGTAAGAGCGCGGCTCGGAAGCGTACACCAGCACGCCGCCCGGACAGTTCATGGGCTTAATAGCGTAATCCTCATCATCGATAACCGTGGTGTACATATTGTTCTTATAGTGATCCCAGTGGCCGGATGTCTCCCACAGACTGCGGTTTAAGATAATCGGCGTGGATATCTCCACATAGCCCGCTTTTTTGTGGATCTCTCTCCAGTAATCCAGAAGCACGTTTTTGAGAACCATTCCCTTGGGAAGGAAGAACGGGAAACCGGGGCCGGCGTCATGCATCATAAAGAGTCCGAGATCCCTGCCCAGTTTTCTGTGATCTCTTTTCTTGGCCTCCTCCATCATGGTAATGTAAGCGTCCAGATCTTCTTTGGAAGCAAATGCCGTTGCATAGATTCTGGTAAGCATTTTGTTCTTCTCGCTTCCGCGCCAGTAAGCTCCTGCAAGATTCATAAGCTTGAACGCCTTTCCCACACCCTTCGTATTCATCAGATGCGGGCCGGCGCAAAGGTCGGTAAATTCGCCCTGGCTGTAAAAGCTGATTTCAGACCCTTCGGGCAAATCTTCAATAAGCTCTACCTTGTAGGGTTCTCCTTTTTCCTTCATAAAAGCGATAGCTTCCTCTCTCGGCTTTGTAAAGCGCTCAAGAGGCAGTCCCTCTTTGATGATTTTTTTCATCTCCGCCTCAATCTTCGGCAGATCTTCAGCCGTAAGGGGAGCAGCCGGATCCACGTCATAATAAAATCCGTCTGCAATGGACGGACCAATCGCCAGCTTCGTCTCAGGATAGAGACGTTTTACCGCCTGGGCCATTATATGGCTGGCCGTATGGCGAAGAGCCGCGAGCCCTTTCTCATCCTTTGCTGTCAGAATATTGAGCTGGCAGTCGCTGTCGATCACGGTGCGCAGATCAACTGTCTCGCCGTTTACTTCTCCCGCACAGGCCACTCTCGCCAGGCCTTCGCTCAGATCCTTTGCGATGTCAATGACTGACATCGGTCCTGCATACTCTTTTACAGAGCCGTCCTTCAGTGTAATCTTCATATTCATTTCTCCTCGTATAATAAGTTTATAGTTAATAGTTACTTAGTTCTTTGATAACTGAATAAATAGGAATAGGATCAATCGG
>CALWSF010000033.1 GCA_944384125.1 uncultured Lachnospiraceae bacterium
AATTGCGGGGCAACATTTTTTGATGAACTTGTCAAGTGCTTTTTTAAATTTTCTTAAGTTGACGACATTGCCCGTTTTACGGGTGGCGGCGACTGCTTTTCTGCATCCGGAAACAGGTAAGACGGGGCAGATAAACTTGCGGATGCTAAAACTGTACCCTTTAAAATTGTTATTTCTGACTATTTTAAACGTGTACAGATTTGGTATACTTCTAAATAAACAAAACAGCAGTTAATAATGCCGGCTGTAATTTGCTCCGGCACATACTTAAAATTCAGGAGGTACATGCCATGAAACGAATCGTCACTCTTCAGGATATATCATGTGTGGGAAGGTGCTCCATTACGGTAGCGCTTCCGGTTATTTCTGCCATGGGGGTGGAATGCGGAATACTTCCCACGGCTGTACTTTCCACTCACACCATGTTTCAGAATTTTACATGCCGGGATTTGTCAGATGAGATAGAGCCCATAGCTGATGCATGGGAAAAAGAAAAACTTTCCTTTGACGGCATATATACAGGTTACCTGGCTTCGGCTGAGCAGTGCTGTCAGGTAGAGGATTTCTTTGAGAGGTTCAGGACAGAAGACGGTACTATACTGGTTGATCCGGTTATGGCGGATAATGGAAAGCTTTATCCGGCATTCGGGTCGGATTTTCCGTCAAAGATGGCGCAGGTGTGCAGCAGGGCCGATATCATCGTCCCCAATATTACGGAGGCATGTTTTCTGACGGAGACGGAGTACAGGACGGAGTATGATGAATCCTATGTCCGCAGTCTTCTGGAAAAGCTTCTGAAGCTGGGATGCCGGACAGCGGTGCTCACAGGCGTAAGCTGTGATCCGGATCATCTGGGCGTTGCCAGCCTGGATCGTTCAGGAGAGAGCTTTTCCTATTTCACACACAGGTGCCCTCAGTGCTATCATGGAACGGGAGATCTGTATGCCTCCACACTGATGGGGGGACTGATGAGGGGACTGGGACTGGGAGAGGCTCTGGCCCTGGCCGCCGATTTTGTGGTCGCATGTATAGAAGCAACAGCTGAGGCGCCCGATGCGCGCTGGTATGGGGCGGAGTTTGAATCACAGATTCCGAAACTGTGTGCTATGTTGGAGATGAAGCTTAAAAAGTTGTAAAGATTTAAGTGAAACACTGATTTGTTTATACAAAACCTGATGGAAAAGTGGTATAATATTTACGGATGTAGTTTTGGGCTGACTGCCCGAAAATAAAAATCAGGGGGGTAATTGTATGGACAATCAACTGGCACTCCTTACGCTGTGCGGCTCCGTCATTGCCATTCTTTTTGCGGCAAGCCGGGCGGCTAAGGTAATGAAATTTTCTGAGGGCAATGAAAAAATGCAGAAAATTTCAGCATCGATTCATCAGGGGGCGATGGCATATCTGCGGCGGCAGTATCGGATTCTTCTTGTCTTTTTTGCGGGTATGTTTGTAATCCTGGCTGGCATGGCTGCATGTGGTTTTCTTACGTGGTTTGTGCCCTTTGCGTTTGTGACGGGAGGATTCTTCTCAGGGCTTTCCGGTTTTGTGGGAATGCAGATTGCAACGCGGGCGAATGCAAGAACGGCAGCAGCATGTCAGAACAGCCTTAACCGGGGACTGAATGTGGCTTTTTCTGCCGGTTCGGTAATGGGGTTTACGGTAGTTGGCCTGGGTCTTCTGGATATTTCGATCTGGTATCTGCTCCTGCGGCTTGTGTTTAAGCTGCCTGTTGAAGATATAACAAGTACAATGCTTACCTTTGGTATGGGTGCTTCTTCCATGGCTCTTTTTGCCCGTGTCGGCGGCGGTATCTATACAAAGGCGGCTGATGTCGGAGCAGATCTGGTAGGAAAGGTAGAGGCAGGGATTCCTGAGGACGATCCGAGAAATCCGGCCGTTATCGCGGATAATGTAGGCGACAATGTAGGAGATGTGGCTGGAATGGGAGCGGACCTTTACGAGTCTTATGTGGGTTCCATTCTTTCAGCCTGTGCTCTCGGAGTTATTGCATTTAATAAAATTGAGGCGGTTGACAGGGTTAATGCGGTTGTGATTCCCATGATTCTTGCAGCGGTCGGCGTGCTGGCTTCCATCATCGGCTCACTTCTCGTGAGAACCGGGGAGAGCACGGATCAGAACACGCTTTTAAAAGCGTTGAGAAGAGGAACAAACACCAGCGCGCTTATTATTGCCGTCATATCATTCCCGGTTGTGTGGTATATTCTGGGAAAAGACTTTATCGGTTTTTATTTTGCCATTCTGGGCGGACTTCTTGCAGGCGTTCTCATCGGATTTTTTACAGAATACTTCACATCTGATACATACAGACCTACAAGGGATCTGGCCGAGAAATCGCTGACAGGTTCTGCTACTATTATTATCGGCGGTCTGAGTCTGGGGATGCTTTCCACCATGGTGCCTGTTATTATCATTGCGGTCTGTGTAATGGCGGCATATGCTTTTTCCGGCGGATTTATTGAATCAACGAGAGGACTTTACGGAATTGCGCTTGCGGCAGTGGGAATGCTTTCTACGCTTGGTATTACGCTGGCGACGGATGCATACGGACCGGTTGCTGACAATGCGGGCGGCATCGCGGAGATGGCCGGGCTTGACAAAGAAGTAAGAAAAAGAACGGATGCACTTGACTCTCTGGGAAACACCACAGCAGCGACAGGAAAAGGATTTGCCATTGGTTCTGCGGCACTGACTGCACTGGCACTGATTGCCTCCTATGTTGAAAAGATACAGCAGGTTGGCGGGGATATGGTAAGTCTTGATATGAGTATTATGAACCCTACGGTTCTGGTAGGCATTTTTATCGGGGCATGTCTTCCGTTCGTGTTTGCAGCGCTGACTATGGCCTCTGTGGGAAGAGCGGCACAGAGTATTGTAATAGAAGTAAGGAGACAGTTTAAGGAGATAGCAGGCCTGATGGAGGGAAAGACGGATGCGGATTATGCGACATGCGTTGACATCTGTACCAGAGCAAGCCTGCGTGAGATGATTCTTCCCACACTTCTTGCTATTATCACTCCCATTATAACCGGTCTGATTCTGGGGCACAACGGAGTGATTGGCCTTCTGGCGGGCTCTACCTCATCCGGATTCCTGATGGCAGTGTTTATGTCCAATGCCGGCGGAGCATGGGATAACGCTAAGAAATACATTGAGGGAGGTGCTCATGGCGGAAAAGGAGGCGAGCCTCATAAAGCGGCGGTTGTCGGCGATACCGTCGGCGATCCTTTTAAGGATACTTCCGGTCCGTCCATCAACATTCTTATAAAATTGCTTTCCATGGTTTCCATTGTGTTTGCGGCGCTCGTTGTACAGTATCATATTTTCTGATATCCTTATAAAACAAAAACCGTCCGGGATTTCCGGGCGGTTTTCGGATCTGTGAAACATTGCAGAAAATTTTACGCTTTTGATTCTCTCCGGAGCTGGTCGAGAGGGACAATTTTCTTAATATAAATACGGCGGAAGAGAATGGTGGATATTGTTACTGATATCAGTTCAGCCAGTGCAAAGGAATACCAGACAGCTCCAAGTCCCCAGATCTTTGAGAAAATATAGGCCAGCGGCAGGATGCACAGAAGCTGGCGGGCAACAGAGACAATCAGGCTGTAGATACCGTTTCCGAGAGCCTGGAAGACAGAGCCTACGATAATGCAGTACCCGGCAAAAAGGAAACTGAGGCTGATAATGCGAAGAGCAGGGACACCGACCTCAAGCATGTGTGCGGAGGCATTGAAAAGTCCCAGAAGCTGAGCGGGGAAAACCTGGAAGATAATAAGCCCGACCAGCATAATGGAGACAGCTGTAAAAATACTGAGACGCACCGTTTCCATAATCCGTTTTCTGCTGGCTGCCCCATAGTTGTATGCCACAATGGGAATCATTCCGTTGTTGAGTCCGAATATGGGCATAAAGATAAAACTCTGAAGCTTGAAATATACGCCCAGAACCGAAACGGCCGTCTCAGAAAACAAAATCAGAATTTTATTGAGTCCAAAGGTCATGACAGATGTGATGGACTGCATGATAATAGAAGGAACGCCAACTTCATATATTCTGGCTATGACACGCCGGTTGGGGCGGATGGACGCCGGGGACAGCTGAATATCCCTGTTTTTTGTCTGATTCAGCCATATTGCGAGAAGCATGGCAATAATCTGGCCTGCCACAGTGGCGATGGCCGCGCCGCGGATCCCCAGTCTGGGAAAACCAAAAAGTCCGAAAATCAGAATCGGATCGAAGATAATATTGATGATGGCGCCGGTTCCCTGGGTTATCATGCTGTAAACAGTCCGGCCGGTGGATTGCATAAGACGTTCGAAAGTCATCTCCAGAAAGATGCCGAAAGAGCAGCACAGGCAGATTGTCAGATACTGAGTCCCATATTCTATGACTTCGGGATTGCCTGTCTGGCTCTGGAAAAAGAACCGGGAACCGAATGCTCCGAACAGTCCGAAGAATAAAAAGCTTACAGCAGCCAGAAATACACCGTTGGCTGCAGCCAGGTTTGCCTCCTGCTGTTTTCCTTCTCCCAGAGAGCGGGAGAGCAGTGCATTGATTCCCACGCATGTTCCGGAAGCCACGGCAATCATCAGTGACTGAATGGGAAAAGCGAGAGAGACCGCTGTCAGGGCGTTTTCGCTGATCTGGGCAACAAAAATGCTGTCAACGATATTGTAGAGAGCCTGTACCAGCATGGAAGCGATCATGGGGAGTGACATGGAAAACAGAAGCCGGTTTACGGGCATTGTTCCCATTTTGTTCTCGCCGGCGGGGGCAGTATTTG
Organism: uncultured Lachnospiraceae bacterium; assembly: GCA_944384125.1. Classification (GTDB taxonomy): domain Bacteria; phylum Bacillota; class Clostridia; order Lachnospirales; family Lachnospiraceae; genus Otoolea. The sequence continues at coordinate 4,808 of CALWSF010000033.1, forward strand.
ACATGGAATGGACCTCCTTGAAATCAAAAGTAATTAGCGTGCTGACAATTATAGCTCAGGCCTAAAATTCTGTCAACAGAATGTTATTCTGTTTTGAAATTTGCTTCATATATTCAGGGCGGATAAAAAATATGCTTGTCAGGCAATCTGTATTTATGCTATCATAAAAATACTGTTTTAAAAAAGCGGAGAGGATCTGATGCCTCAGCAGTCTTTGCAGACAGGAGAACAGTAAATCAGGAAATGATAGGAGGAGTTTGAAGGATGAAGCCTTATAGAGAATTAAACAGAGAAGAATTACTGGAACTCAAGAAGGAATTATCCGAGCGCTACCGCGAATTTCAGAGTAAAGATCTGGCTCTGGATATGTCCCGCGGTAAGCCGAGTGCGGAGCAGCTGGATCTTTCCATGGGAATGATGGACGTGCTGAGCAGCGATGATGATTTGACCTGTGAGGATGGAACAGACTGCCGCAACTATGGAGTTCTGGACGGAATCCGTGAGGTGAAGGAACTGATCGGAGATATGATAGAGGTTCCTGCTGACAATATTATTATCTATGGAAACTCCAGCCTGAATGTGATGTATGATACAATTTCCCGGTCCATGACCCACGGAGTTATGGGAAATACGCCGTGGTGCAAGCTGGATAAGGTAAAATTTCTGTGTCCGGTTCCCGGATATGACCGGCATTTTGCGATTACGGAATATTTCGGTATCGAGATGATTAATATTCCCATGACGCAGGATGGCCCGGATATGAATATGGTAGAAGAGCTTGTTACAAATGATGCTTCCATAAAAGGTATCTGGTGTGTTCCGAAATATTCCAACCCCACAGGAAACAGCTATTCGGATCAGACAGTCCGCCGCCTGGCAAGGCTGAAACCGGCAGCTCCGGATTTCAGAATCTACTGGGACAACGCGTATGGAATTCATCATCTGTATGACGACGAGCAGGATCATGTTCTGGAGATTCTGGCAGAGTGTAAAAAAGCCGGAAATCCGGATCTGGTTTACAAATTTTCTTCCACATCCAAGATCAGTTTCCCGGGTTCGGGTATTGCGGCAATAGCTGCATCTTATAATAACCTGGAGGATATCAAGGGCCAGCTTAAAATTCAGACCATTGGCCATGACAAGGTAAATCAGCTGCGTCATGTCCGTTTCTTTAAGGATATTCACGGTATGGTAGAGCATATGAAGAAGCATGCCGATATTCTGAGACCTAAATTTGAGGCTGTAGAGGATATTCTGGAGCGTGAGCTGGGAGGTCTGGAAATCGGAAGCTGGACAAAGCCGAGGGGAGGTTATTTTATCTCCTTTGATTCTATGGAGGGCTGTGCCAAAGAGATTGTGGCCAAGTGCAAGAAGGCCGGTGTTGTGATGACAGGAGCGGGAGCTACCTATCCTTATGGAAAAGATCCTCATGACTGCAATATCAGAATTGCACCGTCTTATCCTCCGCTTCAGGATCTTATTACGGCTACAGAGCTTTTTGCACTCTGTGTCAAGATTGTCAGTGTGAATAAGCTTTTAGGTAAATAACAGGGATCTGTGTCTTCAGTGAATGGGACAGGCCGCCGCAGGCTGGGAGCCGGAGCTTCCAGCGGGCGGCGGCCCATATATTTTTTGTGAAGAACCAGACGGGAAAAGGGAGACTTTTCAGAAATGTTGAGAGAAAAACTGGGTATACTCTGGAGTAAGTTCGTAAACCGGGAGACGGTTTCCTATCTGATATTCGGCGTGCTGACAACGCTGGTGGACTGGCTGTCCTATGCGGCGTTCCGGCATGGAGGCATGAATTACCGGCTTGCCACAATCTGCTGTCAGGCAGCGGCAATTCTTTTTGCTTATGTGACAAATAAGATCTGGGTGTTTCAAAGCTATAACTTTCATCCGATGTATCTGATTCGGGAGATGGCCTCTTTTTTTTCCTGCAGGATTCTCACAGCAGTTTTTACGTATGTGGCAATGGTAGTTATGGTGGATGGAATGGGAATAAAGCAGGACATGATCTGTAAGATTGTTGTATCGGCTATCTCTCTGGTTTTAAATTATATATTCAGTAAACTGTTTATTTTTAAAAAGGCCGGTTCCCGCTGAGTCGGACGGGAGTGTGTGGAGGTACCATGGACAGAGAAGGAATATCCGGAATTTCAAAGGAATTGGATGAAGTTCTGGAACATATGGAAGCAGGAGGAGCGGCCCGGGAGAGTGCTGCTGCAGGAGAGCACGGAGAATGTGCTGAAGAAGCAGCCGGAAAAAATGAGAAAAGACGGTTTCGCGCCTGGAGGGAACCGCAGCAGGAAGACAGCAGAGACATGCTTGATGATGATTTTGATGAAATGCCGGACGGGGAGTGTGTTTCTTGCGTCAGGCAGGAAGGCTACAGGGGCAGATATTCTGTTTCCGGCCTGATACGTCCTTCTGACGGGATTCTCGCTGCTTTTTTTATTCCGGTTATTATAATGGTGGTTATTTTCGCTCAGCGCGGGATTTTTCCTTTCGGGGAGGAAACCTTTCTTCGGACGGATATGTATCACCAGTATGCTCCGTTTTTTTCAGAATTTCGCCATAAGCTTACCAGCGGCGGAAGCCTTCTTTACAGCTGGGATATCGGGATGGGAGTCAACTTTGCGGCTCTCTATGCATATTATCTGGCAAGTCCTTTAAACTGGCTTGTGGTTTTGTGTCCCGGGGCATACGTGATTGAATTCATGACTTACATGATCGTGTTTAAAACGGGGCTTGCAGGGGCAGGTTTTGCGTATTATCTGAAGAGGCATAATCACACCGAGAATTTTGGTGTCTGCTTTTTTGGCGTGTTTTACGCTCTCTCCGGATATATGGCAGCCTACAGCTGGAATATCATGTGGCTGGACTGCATTCTTCTGTTCCCGTTTATAATGCTGGGGCTGGAGCGGCTTGTGAAAGAAAAGAAAGGAATGCTTTACAGTATTGCTCTGGGGCTTTCCATTCTTTCAAATTACTATATTTCCATCATGATATGCCTGTTTATGGTTATATATTATTTTTGCCTTCAGGTGTTTGAGGGACAGAAGTATGTGCTGGAGAGAGTTCTGGATTTTCTGCGGTTTGCAGGATATTCTCTTCTGGCCGGGGCGCTTGCGGCAATCGTGCTGCTTCCCGAGATTGCAGCTCTTCAGAGCACTGCTTCAGGAGAATTTTCAATTCCCAGTACGGTGGAAATGTATTTCCCTATTTTTGATATGCTGGCCCGTCACATCGGAAATGTGCAGACAGAGATTGGACTGGATCACTGGCCCAATATTTACTGCGGAGTGGCAGTTTATCTATTCTTTATTCTGTATCTGGGATGCAAAAGAATACCTCTGCATGAAAAGGCGGTTTACTGCGGACTTCTGCTTTTCTTTTTTGCCAGTTTCTCCATTAATATACTGAATTATGTCTGGCATGGTCTGCATTATCCAAACAGCCTGCCGTGCAGGCAGTCCTTTATCTATATTTTCCTGATGCTGTCCATGTGCTTCAGAGCCTTCATGTATCTGGATGTTACACCCAGGAAGCATATTGCCATTGCATTCTGGACATCTGTATGCTTTATTCTTCTGGCTCAGAAGCTCATTACGGATGAGGCGTATCATTTTGTGGTGTTCTATGCAGCCATTGTTTTTCTGGCGGCCTATGCCGGTATCATGTATTTATATAAGGATCCGCGGCGCCGGATAAGTGCTGCTGTTCTTGCCATGGCAGTGGTGGCGGTTGAGGCAGCCGTGAATACGACTGTTACAAGTGTGACGACTACCAGCCGGACATCCTATGTTGAGGATAATGATGAGGTAAGAGAACTGACAAGGGATCTCCGGGACAGTGCAGAGTTCTGCCGTGTGGACAAAACGGACGCCCGGACAAAAAACGACGGTGCATGGATGAATTTCCCGTCAGCTTCACTTTTCTCCTCTGTCGCCAGTGCGGATGTGACAGAGCTTTACAGAAAACTGGGGTGTGAGGCTTCGACAAATGCTTACAGCATAGTGGGAAGTACACCTCTTGTCGACTCCCTTTTTTCGATCCGATATGCACTTTACAAGGGCAAGCAGGAGAATCCCAGACTGTCTCTTTACAGCTTTTCCGGTGAAACATATCTGTACGAAAATCCGTGGACGCTGCCGTTAGGCTTTATAATGCCGGATATAGTGGAAACAGGATGGAAGCTGGATCTTCAGACTCCTGTGGATGTTCAGAATGATTTGTCTTCTGTTCTGGATGTGCCGGAGTGCTTTGAACTTGTGCCGGGGGATCACGACGGCGGAATCTTCTCTTTCACGGCACCTGAAGACGGGGAGTATTATGTGTGCATTATGAACAGCCGGATTGAGTCAGTTACTCTCTCTGCGGGAGAGTGGACGGATACGGTGGATAATGTGAACAGGGGCTTTCTTATTGAAACAGGGTATCTGAAGGCAGGAGAAATGGTTACTCTGGAAAATCAGGATGGTTCCGAGTCATTAAATGCAAGAGCATACCTGTTCCGGCAGGAGGGGCTGCAGGCAATCTATGAGCGGCTTAACAGGAATCCACTGACTCTCACAGTCTGGGAGGATGATTACCTGAGAGGAGAGATTGACGCAGGAGAGGGCGGAACCCTGTTTCTCTCCATTCCCTATGATGAAGGCTGGAGTGTCCTTGTGGATGGGAAGCCGGCTATTACAAGAAAGATATGGGGCGCCTTTACGGGACTGGAGCTTTCAGCGGGGACTCATACGGTTGAGCTCAGCTATATGCCTGCCGGATTTAAGAAGGGCTGTGTGATAAGTGCGGCGGCGCTGGCTGTTCTGTGCGTTATTGCAGGAGCCGGGAAAGTGCGTGCCCGTCGGAGGAGAGAACGCTTCGCAGAAGGAAAAGATGAGAAGAAAAGCGGGACAAAGACATGAAAAACAGCATCAGAATGCGTATATTCTGAAAAACATATATTAAGATTAAATCAAAAGAAAAGAGGAGATTAAAATGAAAAAGCTGGAAGAGTATGTAAGAAGTATCCCTGATTTCCCGGAGCCGGGTATAATTTTCCGGGATATAACAACCATTCTTCAGGATCCGGACGGACTCAAACTGGCTATTGACGGGCTGGCGGATGCAATCCGGAATACGGAATGTGATGTGATAGTCGGACCGGAGTCCAGAGGATTTATTTTTGGTGTGCCGGTAGCATATGCACTTCACAAGGGATTTGTGCCTGTGCGCAAAAAAGGAAAGCTTCCCTGCAAGACAGTGTCAATGGAGTATGATCTGGAATACGGCAGCGCGGAGATTGAGATGCATGAAGACTCCATAAAACCGGGACAGAAGGTTGTTATTGTTGATGATCTGATTGCAACGGGGGGAACGACAGAGGCGATTATCAAGCTGGTTGAGAAACTGGGTGGAGAAGTTGTCAGAATATGTTTTGTGATGGAACTGGCAGGCCTTAACGGACGTAAGAAACTGGAAGGGTATCCGATCACTTCTCTGATCACGTATGAGGGAAAATAAACTGTGAGAGGCAGAGTTTCCCCCGTACTCCCGGCAGACCATAAAAATGGTAACAGTAAGAACATGCAAAATGATTAAAACAGAAAACGGGGGGAATAATCTTCTGTGATCCCGGATGGGGAGAAATGCTGAAAAATGCTTGTTTATCAAGGGTTTCGCCCCGAAAGTGATTGCATTTTTTGACAAAAATACGTATAATAGAATTTATTCCTTACAGTAGATTCTGTATCTGAGGTATTAAATTTTAAGAATTTTTGATTGAATTTTAATCATTTTCTGATTTGCGGCTTGCGCAAAGGCCGGGGATAAGGCCGTGATTATATATGCTGCAGACAGAAGAATAACCGTAGCGCATGATTGGTCGGCGGATAATCAGGAGGCATGTATGGGAAATCTGGATACAATTAAAAAGCTGGATCAGGAGATAGAGGCCCCGGCGGATTTTACAAGCCCGGATATTCTTTATCAGGAGCTGATTGCGGCAATTCGCAAATACCACCCATCTGATGATATCAGCATGGTGGAGAAAGCTTACCAGATTGCCAATGATGCCCATAAGGATCAGAAGAGGCGCTCCGGAGAGCCGTATATTATCCATCCGCTCTGTGTTGCAATTATTCTGGCGGATCTGGAGCTGGATAAGGAGACAATTGTAGCGGGTATTCTCCATGATGTGGTTGAAGATACGGTTATGACGGAGGAGGAACTGACAGCTATTTTCGGCGAAGAGGTTGCTCTTCTTGTGGATGGTGTTACCAAGCTGACCCAGATTTCCTGGTCGATGGACAAAGTTGAGATACAGGCTGAGAATCTGCGCAAGATGTTTCTTGCCATGGCAAAGGATATCCGTGTCATTCTGATTAAACTGGCAGACCGTCTTCATAATATGCGCACGCTTCAGTATATGAAGCCTGAAAAACAGAAGGAAAAGGCCAGAGAGACGATGGATATCTATGCGCCCATCGCGGATCGTCTGGGTATTTCAAAAATTAAGACGGAGTTGGATGATCTCTCGCTCAAATATCTGGAGCCGGAAGTTTATTATGATCTGGCGGAGAAGATTGCTCTTCGCAAGGATGCCAGGGAGACATTTGTCCAGGGGATCGTGGATGAAGTCAAAAAACATATGGAGGACGCCGGTATCGAGTCCAAGGTGGACGGCCGGGTAAAGCATTTTTTCAGTATTTACAAAAAAATGGTAAACCAGGATAAGACGCTGGATCAGATTTATGATCTCTTTGCTGTGCGGATTATTGTGGAGACAGTCAAGGACTGTTATGCGGCTCTGGGAGTTATCCATGAGATGTATAAGCCGATTCCGGGACGTTTTAAGGATTATATAGCCATGCCGAAGCCCAATATGTACCAGTCCCTACATACGACGCTTATTGGCAGCAGCGGACAGCCCTTTGAGATTCAGATCAGGACGTACGAGATGCACCGGACAGCAGAGTATGGTATTGCCGCCCACTGGAAATACAAGGAGAGCGGCAGCAGCAAGGCGGCAACGGACAGTGCGGAAGCAAAGCTTTCCTGGTTGCGTCAGATTCTGGAATGGCAGAGGGATATGTCCGACAATAAGGAGTTTTTAAGCCTTTTAAAGAGCGATCTGGATCTGTTTACTGACAGCGTCTACTGCTTTACTCCTACCGGAGATGTGAAAAACCTTCCCAGCGGTTCCACGCCCATTGACTTTGCCTACTCTATCCACAGTGCAGTGGGAAACAAGATGGTGGGTGCCAGGGTAAACGGGAAGCTTGTCAATATTGACTATGTAATTCAGAACGGGGATCGGATTGAGATTATCACATCCCAGAATTCCAAGGGACCGAGCCGGGACTGGCTTAAGCTGGTCAAGAGTACACAGGCCAAGAATAAAATTAACCAGTGGTTCAAGACGGAGCTCAAGGAGGACAATATTCTCCGCGGGCGCGATATGATTGATAAATACTGCCGGAGCAAGGGAATCAATTTCTCCGACATCAACAAGCCGGAGTTTATGGAAAAGGTCATGAAGCGGTATGCTTACAAGGACTGGGATTCCGTGCTTGCCTCCATTGGCCACGGCGGCCTCAAGGAGGGCCAGGTTATCAATAAGATGCTGGAGGAACGCAGCAAGAAGCTGAAGAAAGAAGAGACAGATGCCACAATCCTTGACAACATGGCCAGCGAAGGAAACCGTGTGCCGGTTATCGCGGCAGGAAAGTCCCAGAGCGGTATTGTGGTAAAGGGAATTCATGATCTTGCAGTTCGTTTTTCCAAATGCTGCAGCCCGGTTCCGGGCGATGAGATTGTGGGGTTTGTTACCCGGGGAAGGGGTATTTCAATCCATCGGACAGACTGCATCAACGTGATTAACCTGCCGGAGGAGGAGCGTGTCAGGCTGATTGATGCCGAATGGCAGCAGCCGGAAGTACTGACCGGAAAAGAAAAATATTCGACTGAAATAAAAATTTACGCAAACAACCGTATCGGCATGTTTGTGGATATTTCCAAGGTGTTTACAGAGCGCCAGATAGATATTACTTCCATGAATGTAAGAACCAGCAAACAGGGAAAGGCCACGATTATGATGACCTTTGACATTCACGGTATAGAAGAACTGAATAAGCTGTCCGATAAGCTGAAGCAGATAGAGGGCGTGCTGGATATAGAGAGAACTGCCGGATAAGCAGTTTTCTCTTTGTTCTGTAAAAAGCAGAAAACGGGAGGAAAAAATGGAGATCAAGAGACTGGTTGTTGGAATGGTGGAGACAAACTGCTATATCGCCTGGAATCCGGCATGTATGGAAGCTGTTATTGTGGATCCGGGCAGCGAGGCGCAGCGGATTGAAGAGGCTGTGAGGAAGCTTTCCGTCTCGCCGAAGGCAATTCTTCTTACCCATGGACATTTTGATCATGTTATGGCAATAGATGAGCTGAGGGAAACGTTTAAAATTCCTGTCTGTGTTTTTGAGGAGGAGGCGGATATTCTGGCGGATCCGAATCTTAATCTGTCTTCCCAGTTCCAGGGAGGTCAGAGCTGGAAGGCGGATGTGCTTTTTAAGGATGGCCAGATATTTGAATCAGCAGGATTTTCTTTCCGTGTGATACACACTCCGGGGCATACAGCGGGTTCATGCTGCTATTACGAAGAAAAGGAAAAGATCCTTTTTTCAGGGGACACGCTTTTTGAGGGCTCCTACGGAAGAATTGATTTTCCCACAGGAAGCGGCCGAAAGATGGTTCATTCTGTCGCATCAGTGCTTTTTGATCTTCCTGATGATACGGCTGTGTATCCGGGCCACATGGGATATACTACCATTGAGGATGAAAAAAAATATAATCCCCTGGCAGGATACAGGGGGCAGCAGATATGATAGCCATTTTGTTAAATGATAATTCCTTTGAGCAGGATATCAGAGAGCTTCTGATGGCATATTATCCGGGAGAGGGTTTTTCTCACAGTGAAGAGGACAGTTCTCAGGCATTTCTGGTTGTCCGCGGGGAGCGTTCAGAGAATCCGGGAACAGAGAATGAAACAGGGACTGAACGGCCGACGGAAAATCTGTTCAGGATTACCCTTATGCCGGGCGGTGCCGGCGATGCGCGGGAAGAAGAGCTCTCAGATGCGGTTTCAGCCGATTTTTCCTGCAGAACCGAGGCAAAAAACGCTGTAAAGAGAATGCTTTACGGTCTTCTCAGGCGGCGGACGGGACGGGAACTGCCGTGGGGAACACTCACAGGTATCCGTCCCACGAAGATTGCCATGACAAAATTTTCTGAAGGCTGGAATGAGGAGCAGATACGGCGATACATGAAAGAGACGTATTATACCAGTGACGGTAAAATCGAACTCAGTCTGGATGTTGCCGGCCGGGAGAGGAGTCTTTTAAGTACCATAGATTATCAGAACGGCTACAGCCTCTATGTGGGGATTCCCTTTTGTCCGACAACGTGTCTCTACTGCTCATTTACATCTTTTCCCATCGGAAAATGGGAAGGACGGACAGGGCTTTATCTGGAGGCTCTGTTCCGGGAAATGGAATATACGGCAAACAGGATGAAAGGCCGTCAGCTTTCCACGGTTTATTTCGGAGGCGGGACTCCCACTTCCTTAAGTCCGTCGGATCTGGATCTGCTTCTTTGCAGACTGGAGAACCTGTTCCCCCTGAATCATACACGGGAAATAACGGTAGAAGCCGGCCGTCCCGACAGCATCACAAAAGAAAAGCTTGCTGTTCTGAGAAGACACGGTATTACAAGGATCTCCATTAATCCTCAGACGATGAAGCAGGAGACGCTGGATCTCATCGGACGGCGGCATACGGTAGAGCAGGTGCGTGAGACGTACCGGATGGCGCGGGAGATGGGATTTGATAACATCAATATGGATCTGATAGTGGGTCTTCCGGAGGAGACAATTGACGATGTGCGCTGCACGATGGAGGCTGTGAGAGAGCTTATGCCTGACAGCCTGACGGTGCATTCTCTGGCAATCAAGCGGGCGGCGCGCCTCAATACGCAGAAAGAGCTTTACGGCGGACTGCATATTGTCAACACCCAGGATATGATTGATCTGACAGCCCGTTTTGCGCGGGAGATGGGACTCAGTCCCTATTATCTGTACCGGCAGAAAAATATGGCCGGAAATTTTGAAAATGTGGGATATGCCGCGCCGGGAAAAGAATGCCTCTATAATATTCTTATTATGGAGGAGCAGCAGACTATTGTGGGCTGCGGGGCCGGCACAACGACGAAGGTTCTTTTCCCTGAACAGAACAGGATTGAGCGGGCGGAAAATGTAAAAGAAGTGGAGCAGTATATAAGCCGGACAGATGAGATGATTGGGCGCAAGGAGCGGCTTCTGTCGGCTCTCTGCGGCGAATAATAAACAAATATCTGCAAACGCCGTAGTCCAGGATGAGGTGTCTGCAGTGCAGAAGGAGATAAAGTGATGGCATTAAAGAAAAAACCGGTAACCGGAATGAAGGACATTCTCCCGGCGGAGATGGAAATCAGGGATTATGTGCTGAATATCATAAAAGACACATATCGTCAGTATGGATTTTCTTCCATAGAAACGCCCTGTGTGGAGCATATTGAAAATCTGACCAGCAAACAGGGCGGAGACAATGAGAAGCTTATTTTCAAAATCTTAAAGCGCGGTGAAAAACTGAATCTGGAAACGGCCGAGACAGAGGCGGATCTGGTGGACGGCGGACTTCGCTATGATCTCACACTGCCTTTAAGCCGCTACTATTCCAATAATGCAGCCAGCCTTCCGTCGCCTTTCAAGGCACTTCAGGTCGGCAGCGTATGGAGGGCGGATCGACCGCAGAAAGGGCGCTTCAGACAGTTTGTCCAGTGCGATATCGATATTCTGGGGGATGCTACCAGTCTGGCAGAGATAGAGGAAATCCTGGCGCTCACAACAGCTCTTAAAAGGATCTGTCCTGACAAAGCATATACTGTCCGGGTAAATGACCGCGCTATCCTGAAGGGAATGGCAGATTACAGCGGATTCCCGGAGAATGAGACGGATCAGGTTTTCATTATCCTGGACAAGATGGACAAAATAGGCCTTGACGGGGTAAAGGAAGAGCTTCTGGCAGAGGGATATACAGCTGAATCCGTTGAAAAATATACGGATCTTTTGGGAAAAGTGAAAAATACGGCGGAAGGTGTCCGTGAACTGGGAAGGATTCTGGAGGGCGTTATGGATCCGGCAAAGGCGGAGAATCTTGCCATGATTATGGATACCGTAAAAGAAGTGGCGGATATTGATTTCGGCCTGGAATTTGACCCCACTCTGGTACGCGGCATGGGGTATTACACAGGTACCATTTTTGAAGTTTCAATGGAGGGCTTCGGCGGCTCTGTTGCCGGAGGCGGCCGGTATGACAAACTGATTGGGAAGTTTACGGGGACCGATACGCCGGCCTGTGGATTTTCCATTGGTTTTGAGCGTATTATCACGATACTCATGGACAGCGGTTTTAAGGTTCCGGCCTCATCCGGGAAGAAGGCCTACCTGTACGAGAAGGGAATAAGCGGCGCTGCGCTGGCAGACATTCTTAAAAAAGCGCAGGCAGAGCGTGCATCAGGCGTGCGTGTGGCTGTTGCTCAGATGAATAAGAACAAAAAGTTCCAGAAGGAGCAGCTTCAGAAGGAAGGATATCAGGAATTTGTGGAGTTTTACCGCGATTCTTTGAAGTGAAAAAATTTGAAATAAAAACAGATTTGCGCAAAGCACAGGATGCAGGCGCAAAGAATAATAAGACGGAGGAAAAAGAAATTATGGCAGAATCAATGGCAGGCCTTAAGCGTACTCATCGCTGTACTGAGCTGGATACGGCCAATATCGGCGAGATTGTTACAGTCATGGGCTGGGTGCAGAAGAACAGAAATAAAGGCGGAATCATTTTTGTGGATCTCAGGGATCGTTCCGGTATTCTGCAGATTATTTTTGAGGAGGCCGACTGTGGGGCGGAGAGCTTTGCAAAGGCTGAGAAACTGAGAAGTGAGTTTGTTATTGCGGTTACAGGACGCGTGGAGGCCAGATCAGGAGCTGTAAATGAGAACCTGAAGACAGGCCGGATTGAAGTTCGCGCCCAGTCGCTCCGCATTCTTTCCGAGTCCGAGACTCCGCCTTTCCCCATTGAGGAGAATTCAAAGACAAAAGAGGAGCTGCGTTTAAAATACCGCTATCTGGATCTGAGGAGACCGGATCTGCAGAGGAATCTTATGACGAGAAGCCGTGTGGCTATCCTGACGAGAGCTTTTCTGGCTGATGAGGGTTTTCTGGAGATCGAGACACCGACACTCATTAAGAGTACGCCGGAAGGGGCGAGAGACTATCTGGTTCCCAGCCGTGTGCATCCCGGAAGCTTTTATGCGCTTCCCCAGTCTCCCCAGCTTTTAAAGCAGCTTCTGATGTGTTCCGGTTATGATCGCTACTTCCAGCTGGCAAGATGCTACCGTGATGAGGATCTGCGGGCCGACCGTCAGCCGGAGTTTACGCAGATTGATATGGAGCTTTCCTTTGTCGATGTGGAAGATGTGCTTGATGTCAATGAGCGTCTGTTACAGAAGCTTTTCTGCGAGATATGCGGCTATGAGCTCCAGCTTCCCATACCGAGAATGACATGGCGTGAAGCAATGGATCGTTTTGGCTCTGACAAGCCGGATCTGCGCTTTGGCATGGAGCTTAAAAATGTGTCAGATACAGTAAGGGGCTGCGAATTTGCAGTATTTAAGGGAGCGCTTGAGAACGGAGGTTCTGTCCGCGGAATTAATGCTGAGGGACAGGCAGGCATGCCCAGAAAGAAGATAGATGCCCTTGTGGAGTACGCAAAAGGATTCGGGGCAAAGGGGCTTGCTTATCTGTCTATCCAGGAGGACGGAAGCTTCAAATCATCTTTTGCAAAGTTTATGAAAGAAGAGGAACTGACAGCTCTTGTGTCGGCCATGGGAGGAAAGCCCGGCGATCTCCTGCTGTTTGCGGCGGATAAGGACAAGGTTGTGTTTGACGTTCTGGGAAATCTCCGTCTTGAACTGGCAAGACAGCTCGATCTCCTCAAAAAAGATGATTTTAAATTCCTGTGGGTAACGGAGTTCCCGCTTCTGGAGTATTCAGAAGAAGAGGATCGCTATGTGGCGATGCATCATCCTTTTACCATGCCTATGGAGGAGGATCTGCCCCTGCTTGATACTGATCCGGGTGCCGTGCGCGCAAAGGCATATGATATTGTGCTCAACGGAACGGAGATGGGCGGCGGCTCTGTCCGTATCCATCAGGCGGATATTCAGTCAAAAATGTTTGAGGTTCTGGGATTCACGAAGGAGAAGGCGAACGAGCAGTTCGGTTTCCTTCTGGATGCTTTCAAATACGGTGTTCCGCCTCATGCAGGTCTTGCATACGGAATGGATCGTATGGTTATGCTTATGGTGGGTGCAGACAGCATCCGCGATGTTATTGCCTTCCCGAAGATCAAGGATGCATCCTGTCTTATGATGGAAGCTCCTTCTCCTGTGGATCAGAAGCAGCTTGATGAGCTGTCCATCGGAATAACAGCAGAGTCGGAGACGGCAGAAAAAGAAGAGTAACAAAAAAGTGCGTTTCTTTCTGTACAGCACTTGATAAAATATGGACGGTCCTGCAAAAGCGGCTTTGGGTGTGCAATCATGCATCCTGAGCCGCTTTTTGCATACGCAAAAACCGCCGCCTGTGAATCTTTTGTGAATCGGTAGAAAACAGAGATGAGATCTGTTAAAATAAAAACGGAAAAAGAAGATTTAAAACAAATTTGCGGGTTTTGCCGCGGGATAGATGAGGTAAGGCAGATGGAGATGATTAAGGTATTAGTGGTGGACGATGAGGCCCGGATGAGAAAACTGGTAAAGGATTTTCTTTCTGTAAAGGGTTATCAGGTTCTGGAGGCTGCAGACGGGGAAGAGGCTATTGACATTTTTTTTGAGCAGAAGGATATTGCCCTTATTCTGCTTGATGTGATGATGCCGAAAATGGATGGCTGGGAGGTAGTAAAAACAATTCGCAAATACTCTCAGGTTCCCATTATTATGCTGACAGCCCGGGGCGAGGAGAGTGACGAGCTTCAGGGATTTAATCTGGGAGTCGACGAATATATTTCAAAACCGTTCAGTCCTAAGATTCTGGTGGCGAGAGTAGAGGCTATTCTGAGAAGAAGCAAGACAGTATCCCAGGATGTCATTGATGTGGGCGGGATACACATCGACAAGGCTGCTCATCAGATCAGCGTGGACGGCAGGGCAGTGGATTTAAGCTACAAGGAATTTGAACTGATGACATATTTTGTAGAAAATCAGGGGATCGCTCTTTCGCGCGAGAAAATTCTCAACAATGTGTGGAATTATGACTACTTCGGCGATGCCAGAACAATTGATACCCATGTGAAAAAACTGAGAAGCAAACTGGGCGAAAAGGGCGATTATATTAAAACCATCTGGGGGATGGGGTATAAATTTGAGGTAGGAGAATGAGACGTTCAATCCGCTGGAAATTTACGCTGACATTTATGAGTCTGATGATCCTGTCTGTTCTGGCGGTCTGGTGCATTAACAAATGGTTTCTGGAAGATTATTATCAGAATTATAAGATCGGGGTTCTGGAGAGGGGATATGAGGCCATTGATGCCATTGTGCGCCGGGAGATGGAACGGGGAGAATCGAGCCTGGAAGGAGCTCAGGAAGAGCTGGATGACAATCTGGGCGGTCTGGTAACCGGAGAAGATCTGGATGCGGCAGATAATCCGCAGGACAGTGTGGAAATTCTGGCGCGGGTGGTGCAGCGTCTCAGGGATACATCCAATATTACGCTTCTGATTTATGACAGCTTAAAGGATCAGACGCTGGTTTCATCCGTCAGGGATATAGAGGTTATGCGGGAGCGCGTCCGCCAGTATATAGTAGGTTACAATGTATCGCGGCGGGAAATCATGAGAAAGCATGACAATTATATGATCCAGAAAACCTACGATCCGCGCAATAAAACTTTCTATCTGGAGAGCTGGGGATTCTTTTCTGACAACAGCACAATTTTTATTATGACAACACCTCTGGAAAGTATCAGAGAGAGCGCTGATATTTCCAATCGTTTTCTCATGTATGTGGGGATTGTTGTCATATTTGTGGGAAGTATTATTCTGTATTTTATCACAAAAAGGATTACAGCGCCCATACATCGTCTGTCTCAGCTTTCAGAAAAAATGTCCAGATTGGATTTTAATGCGCGCTATGTACAGCCCCGTCATTCCACGGAGGAGATAGATATACTGGGCAACAGCATGAATGTGCTGTCAGAAAGGCTGGAGGAGACAATAAATGAGCTCAAATCGGCAAATAATCAGCTTAAAAAGGATATAGAAGAAAAAACACAGATTGACGAGATGAGAAAAGAGTTTATTGCAAATGTCTCTCATGAGCTGAAAACGCCTATTGCGCTTATCCAGGGCTACGCGGAGGGACTTGTGGAAGGCATGGCCGAGGATAAGGAAAACCGGGATTACTACTGTGAGGTAATCATGGATGAGGCCGGAAAAATGAATAAGATGGTTAAACAGCTTCTGACACTGACAGCGCTGGAATTTGGCAGAGAACAGATTGTGATGGAGCAGTTTGATCTTACAGAGCTTATCCGCGGCGTCATATCTGCATCGGGGCTGCTTCTGAGGCAGAAAGAAGTGACAGTGAATTTTCCGTATGATAAGCCTGTTATGGTAAAAGGGGATGAATTTAAGATAGAAGAGGTGGTAACGAATTATCTGACCAATGCAATCAATCATGCGGACGGAGAGAAGAAAATCCGGATTTTCATGGACATGCTGCCGGAGCGCCGGGAAGTAAAAGTTTCTGTATACAATACAGGAAACCCCATACCGGAGGAGGCTCTTCCCAATCTGTGGACTAAGTTTTATAAAGTGGACAAGGCGCGTACCAGAGCCTATGGAGGAAGCGGAATCGGCCTCTCCATTGTCAAAGCGATCATGGATTCCCACCACAAAGAATATGGCGTGAGAAACACTGAAAACGGGGTGGAATTCTGGTTCACGCTGGAATGTGAAAATATAAAATAAATATAAAACATCCCGAACAACCTTGACAAAAAAGAGAAAAAAAAATATAATAGCACCGTAACATATTTAACAATTATGTAATAATTAATATAACATTTGTAATAAATGTTAAGATTACAGGGTAAATCCCGCGGGATTATGCTGTGCAAGTCAAATTTGTCAAGGAGTTTTGGAGTAATGAATTTTAATAAAGCAAGAAAACTTTTCGGTGCAATATGTGTCTGTTCTCTGTTTACGGTAGGAGGCCATCAGGTAGCTCTGGCAGGTCCGTCGGACGGCTTTGAGGATGAGATGGTTGCCATGGTGGAGGCATCTGATGTTTCTATTTATGCGGATGATGATGAGAACTCCCAGGTGGTTGCCATGGCGAAGCAGGGAAGCAGCTATGACGTGATTGAAGAGGCCGGCGAAGGCTGGGTCAAGGTTGCGGCAGGAGAGCTGGAAGGATACCTGAAAGTGCAGGGAGAAGTGATGCTTACAAAAGCGGAGGATGCCGCTGAAGCCGCTGCAGAATTTATGGCTGAGCAGAATGATATTTCCGCAAGACAGCAGGTAGTTGAATACGCACTTCAGTTTGTGGGAGGTCCGTATCGCTACGGCGGCAGTGATCCCCATACAGGAGTTGACTGTTCCGGTTTTACCCGTTATGTGATGCAGAACGGAGCCGGGGTAAGCCTGAACCGTTCCTCATCTTCACAGGCTACGCAGGGACGGGCTGTCAGCGCAGCTGAGATGCAGCCGGGAGATCTTATTTTCTACGGCAATGGAAGCCGCATTAATCATGTGGCACTTTACATAGGAGATGGACAGGTTGTTCATGCTTCCACAGAGCGTACCGGCATTAAGACATCTCCCTGGAATTACCGCAATCCCGTAAAGATTGTGAGTGTCCTGGGTTAAGGATAAGCCGGCAGATATTGTATCAGAACCTGCGGGAGCAGGAAGCATATATAAAGGAAAAAGGAGTTCGCGGCGGCGGACTCCTTTTTCCTTTACAAAAAGACTGCATAAAAATTTGTTTGCAGAGCCATACTAACGATGTAACAAAAAAACAGTCAGGAGGTAGCAGATATGTCTAACAAAAACAGTTACAGCGACATGGATGACAATACCAGCAAAAACTGTTCACAGAACAGTTACAAGAACAGTTCAAAGAACAGTTCCAAAAACGCAAGCCAGAACTCTTACAAAAACAGTTCTCAGAACAAAACTGAGAATACCAGCAAAAACAGCTATTGATTCGGATAGGGTTAAAGGGACTTGAGGAGTCTGCCCTGAGACCGGATAAAGTAATCTGAGCAGTTATTGCGGGAAGAAAATGCCGTGAAAGTGAAAAAGGACGGAACCGCTTTCTGGAAACAAGACAGAGCGGCGGGTGCCGGGACAGCTTTGCAGGGAATGCTGCAAAAGCTGTGAACCTGTTTTGCTTTCGCGGCATTTTTGTGTTTTGACAGGTACATATTTCCCGTGTGATGGACACGTATTGATTTGAAGAAGAATATATTAAATTAAAGATGGACAGGAGGCAGAGCGGAATGTATGAGACAATACCGGTAAACGATCTGGATCGCTGGCTGGAACAGGGATACACGGGCAGAATTGTGGATTTGAGAGATCCTGAGTCCTTTTATCGTTCCCATCTTTACGATGCGGAAAACTATCCTTACGAAGAGCTGATGGAAAATCCGTCTGTTCTGACAGGGGAAGCACCTGTGCTGTTTTACTGCTCCCGCGGGAGTGAGAGTATGCTCGCCTGTAATTATTATTCCCGTCAGGGCCTTGAGGTATATAATCTGGGAGGCGGCTACCGATATTACCGGGGGAAATATAACGCCTTTTAAATGGCCGTTGACAGAAAGAATAAGGTAAATTAGAATAATAGAAATGAGGATACAAGAGGGGAAAATGAAGAAAAGAGGATTTGGGATTGGAACGATTTGAATTAATAGCGCCGTGCCATTTTGGGCTTGAATCTGTTTTAAAGAGAGAGATAGCGGCGCTCGGATATAAGATAACGGAAGTGGAAAATGGCCGCGTGACATTTGAGGGGGATGCGGGGGCAATCTGCCGATCCAATATATTTCTCCGGACTGCAGAGAGAGTCCTTCTGAAAGTGGGGTCCTTTGAAGCGAAGACTTTTGATGAACTTTTTGAGAAAACACGGGCTGTTCCGTGGGAAAAATATCTGCCGAAGGATGGGAAGTGCTGGGTAAAAAAAGCATCTTCCATATCCAGCCGGCTTTTCAGTCCCTCGGATATCCAGCGGATTATGAAAAAGGCAATTGCCAGACGCATGCAGGAAAAGTTTGATATGGAACGGATGCCGGAAACGGGCAGCGAATATCCGCTTCGTGTTTTTTTATACAAGGATAAGGTAATAATCGGGATCGATACGAGCGGAGATTCCCTGCACCGGAGAGGGTACCGCCAGATGACGAGCAAAGCTCCGCTGACAGAAACCCTGGCGGCCGCGCTGATTCTTCTCACGCCGTGGAACAGCAGCCGCATTCTGGTGGATCCTTTCTGCGGCAGCGGTACATTCCCCATAGAGGCTGCCATGATTGCCGCTTCTATGGCGCCCGGTATGAACCGTTCATTTCTTGCAGAGGCATGGACGAATCTGATTCCCCGTTCACTCTGGTATGAAGCGGCGGATGAGGCGGCTTCCATGGTAGATGATTCTGTTTCGGTTGATATCCAGGGGTACGATGCAGACGGGGATGTTATCCGGGCGGCGCGTGAAAATGCGGAGCGGGCCGGGGTTGCTCATATGATACATTTTCAGAGACGGCCGGTGGAGGAACTGAGCCATCCGAAAAAATACGGTTTTATAATTACTAATCCGCCTTACGGAGAGAGACTGGAGGAGAAAAAGGATCTGCCGGATCTGTACCGTACAATAGGAGAGCGTTTTAAAGGTCTGGATTCATGGTCAATGTATCTGATTACGGCATATGAAGATGCGGAGAGGTATATTGGCCGGAAGGCGGATAAAAACCGGAAAATATATAACGGAATGATGAAAACATATTATTACCAGTTCATGGGGCCAAAACCTCCGAAGAGAAAAACGGGGGACGGAGAGTGAGACAGAGAGCGGTCTATTTCGTTATAACAGGACTTCTCGCTGTCTGTGTCTGCATCAGGGCTGCGGATCCTTCCGGGAGCCGGACCGTGGGCAGGGACGGGAATGCGGCATACTGGGAGCCGGAATGGTTTTCCATCATTTCCAGCCAGGTCAATGAAAAGCCTATCCGTTTTTTTGTGGACGGGAAGGAAATTTCCGGCGGAAAGTATTCTGTCAGGCTGTCCCGCGAGGGGCAGTTTCAGATACCTTCAGAGCTGCTGCCGGAATGTTTTTCCTGCACCAGCCTGTTTTATGATAACTCCTGTCTGGTAATGGACAGAGGAGAGATTCATGCCCGGCTTTCTCTGGGAAGCCGTGAGCTTCTGGTAGACGGAGAAAAGATTGATCTCAGTGCCTCTCTGGAGGAAGAAAACGGAGTTATTTATGTCCCTCTTGAGGCTGTGGAGAGGGCTTTTTCTTATGAACGGGACTGGAATGCCGAGGAGAATACACTGACACTGACCGGCCGGAATGGAGAACTTGTTCTGCCGGCTGTTTATGATTATCGTGAGGAGGGACGGGCACCGCAGGTAAAAAATCAGGGAAGCCTGGGAACGTGCTGGGCCTTTGCATCTATGATGGCTCTGGAGAGCAGCCTTCTGCCGGAACAGCGTGCTGATTTTTCGGAGGATCATATGTCACTTCGCAACAGCTTCCATCTGGATCAGAATGCGGGGGGAGATTACACAATGTCCATGGCGTATCTGCTGGCATGGCAGGGGCCGGTTCCGGAGGAAGAGGATGCCTATGGGGACGGTTACTCGCCGCCCGGTCTTGAGCCTGTCTGTCACGTTCAGGAGATACAGGTACTTCCCGAGAAGGATTACGAAGCGATTAAGAGAGCCGTGTATCTGACAGGGGGAGTGCAGAGCTCACTTTACACATCCATGGTAACGGGGGAGAATGATCAGAGATACTATAATAAAGAGATGGGCGCATACTGCTATACAGGGACAGAAAAGCCCAATCATGATGTAGTTATCATCGGATGGGATGACACATATCCAAGAGAAAATTTTAATGCGGTTCCGGAGGGAGACGGCGCTTTTATATGTGCAAACAGCTGGGGCGGCGATTTTGGAAATGATGGATATTTCTATGTGTCCTATTACGATTCTAATATTGGGATACACAATATACTCTATGCCAGGGCGGAGGATACAGACAATTATGACCGGCTCTATCAGACTGATTTGTGCGGATGGGTAGGCCAGCTGGGATATGGTAAGGAAAATGCATATTTTGCCAATATATATACGGCGCAGGAACGGGAAGAACTGACAGCAGTTGGGTTTTACGCTACGGGTCCTGATACTTCATATGAGGTGTATACCGTTAAAGATGTGTCGGGAAGTGCCCAGTTCGGACGCCGCCGTCTGGCAGCATCAGGGATACTGAAGAATGCAGGGTTTTATACAATAGATCTGCGCCGCAGCATTGAACTTGAACCGGGAGAACGATTTGCTGTCATTGTTTCTGTCAAAACTCCGGGTGCCGTCCATCCGGTGGCAGTTGAGTACAATTCGCCGGACAAGGATCTGAGCGTAGATCTGAGTGACGGAGAAGGCTACATCAGTTACAGAGGATCTGTGTGGGAACGGGTAGAGAGCGGTCAGGAGTGCAATGTATGCCTGAAGGCATACACAAAAATAAAGAAATAGGAGCCGCAGGCAGATATTACGTCTGACAGCGGCATGGGCCTGAAGGAGCTTTTTTCGGAGCCGGATGAGCCGTAACAGGGAGGATTTATGCAGGAGAATATAATATTTGCCACAGGGAATGAAGGAAAATTAAAGGAGATTCGTCTGATACTGTCGGATTTGGGACGTGATATCATTACTATGCGTGCTGCCGGATATGAGGGAGAAATTGAAGAAACGGGCACGACATTTCAGGAAAATGCCCGGATTAAGGCGAGAACTGTATGGGAAAAGACAGGAGGCATAGTTCTTGCAGATGATTCAGGTCTGGTAATTGATTACCTTAACGGGGAGCCCGGAGTATATTCTGCCAGATATCTGGGGGATACGCCGTATGAGGAGAAAAACAGAATACTGATTGAGCGGCTTAAAAATGCAGAAGGGCAGGAGAGAAGCGCACGCTTTGTATGCTGTATTGCGGCGGTTCTTCCGGACGGAAGGGAACTTGGCACCGAAGCGTGCATGGAGGGCCTGATAGCAGATAAACCGGCCGGAACAGGCGGATTTGGCTATGATCCCATTCTTTATCTGCCGGAATACGGAAAAACTTCAGCGGAGCTGACAATTGAGGAAAAAAACAGAATCAGCCACCGCGGCAAAGCGCTGGAAAAGATGAAGACGGCGCTTAAAGAAGCATTGGGGGAAGAAAAATGAAAATACTGATTGTCAGTGATACGCATCGAAGAGACGGAAACCTTCAGGCGGTAATTGAAAAGACAGCTCCTTTTGATATGCTCATTCATCTTGGAGATGCTGAGGGGAGTGAAGACAGGATAGAGGCATGGTGCCGGGAGCAGAACGAAAACTGCAAGGTCCATATTGTGCTGGGCAATAATGATTTCTTTTCCAATCTCGAACGGGAAAAGGAAGTATCAATTGGAAAATACAGGGCATTTCTGACTCACGGACATTTTTACAGTGTATCTGTGGGAACAGAGCGTCTCGTAGATGAGGCAAAAGATCGCGGGGCCCAGATTGCGATGTTTGGTCATACGCATAAGCCCTATCTTGATATTCGGCATGATATTACAGTTCTCAATCCGGGAAGTCTTTCCTTTCCCCGCCAGGATGGGAGAAAACCCAGTTATATGCTGATGGAGCTGGATTCTGAGGGCGAGGCACACTACACGATCTGTTATTATCAGCCGGGATTTCAGAACTTTTAAGTAAATTAGTAACAGTTCAGCCATGCATCTTCTTGCCCGCTTGCAGCGGACAAGAAGCGCCTGGCGTCTGTCCTATGAAGATTTGGGCAGCAAAATCCTTATGAAAACATGCTTTCAGCGCATTTTCCTGTCCAAATCTTCGCATGGCTGAGCTGTTATGTAAATTATTATATCAGGAAAAGGAGAGTGGACGAGTGAAAAGAGATAACCGTAAAGTTGTTCTGATTGGAACCGGTATGGTGGGCATGAGCTATGCCTATGCCGTTCTTAACCAGAATGTATGCGATGAACTGGTTCTTATTGATGTTAACAAAGAAAGAGCTGTCGGGGAAGCGATGGACTTAAATCATGGACTTGCCTTTTCGGCTTCGAATATGAAAATATATGCCGGGAGCTACCAGGACTGTACTGATGCCGATATTGTTGTGCTCTGTGCCGGCGTTGCGCAGAAGCCGGGAGAGAGCAGACTGAATCTTCTGAAACGAAACGTTGAAGTTTTCAAATCCATTATAGATCCCGTTACAGAATCCGGCTTTAATGGTATTTTCCTTGTGGCGACCAATCCTGTGGATATTATGACACATATTACGTGTTCGCTTTCGGGATTTAACCCGAGACGTGTGCTGGGTTCCGGGACAGCTCTGGATACGGCAAGGCTCCGTTATCTGCTGGGAGAATATCTGAAGGTTGATCCCCGCAATGTTCATGCCTATGTGATGGGAGAACATGGGGATACGGAGTTCGTTCCCTGGAGCCAGGCAATGGTTGCCACAAAATCGGTACTGGACATCTGCAGAGAGTCCGGGGGAGATGTCTGCTGTCAGGAGCTGGAAAAAATATCAGAGGAGGTCCGCACAGCTGCCTATAAAATAATAGAGGCTAAAAAAGCAACCTACTATGGCATAGGTATGGCTCTGACAAGAATAACCAAGGCGATTCTCGGCGATGAGCACAGTGTCCTTACAGTATCTGCCATGCTGCGCGGAGAATACGGTCAGACAGACGTTTTTACGGGAGTTCCCTGTATTATTAATCAAAATGGAATACAGCGCATTCTTCCTCTGTCGCTCAATGAAGAGGAACTGGAAAAGCTGGCTCAGTCATGCAGGACGCTTAAAAGCTGTTTTGAAGAGCTGAAGCTCTGAGAATGTTTTTTGGGACTGTCTCCGGATATTTGTGTGGAGACAGTCCCTGTTTATGTTTTAACAGGTGTCTTGTCACATGAAAACAACTGTGCTATACTGGTGCCAATGTGCCGCATCCGGCACGGAGAATGGGCTGTGTGAGGGACACGGCGGAATCGAGGAAAAATGAAGATGCAGGAAGAAATACTGAAGTGGAAAAAAGAGAGGGATGCAGTTATCCTTGCTCATTATTATGCACCTTTAGAGGTGCAGGAACAGGCGGATTACATAGGGGATTCCTTTTATCTGAGCAGGGTGGCGGCCGGGCTTTCCTGCCGCACGATTGTATTTGCGGGTGTTCGCTTTATGGGGGAGAGCGCCAAACTTTTAAATCCGTCAAAGACAGTGCTTTTGCCGGAACCGGGGGCGGACTGCCCTATGGCTCATATGGTATCCCGGGAGGAAATAGAGGAAGTGCGACGGACATTTCCCGATGTGACGGTCGTCTGCTATATCAATTCGACTGCGGAAGTAAAATCCTGGTGTGATGTAAGTGTTACGTCTGCCAATGCGGTAAAAATTGTGCGAAAACTGCCGGGGCACAATATTCTGTTTGTTCCGGATCAGAATCTGGGACGCTTTGTGGCACAGCAGGTTCCGGAGAAAAATGTGATGCTGGTAAAAGGTTTCTGTCCGGTGCATCATTTTATAAAGGCGGAGGAGGTGCAGATGCTTAAGAGGCTTCATCCTGAGGCGGAAGTCCTGGCACACCCCGAGTGCGGCATCGAAGTGCTGTCTCTGGCAGATTATATTGGTTCTACCTCCGGGATTATTGATTATGCATCGGCAAGCCCGAAACAGCAATTTATTATCGTGACGGAGTCGGGGGTCCGCTGGATGCTGGAAAAGAGAAATCCGGGAAAGTGTTTTTATTTCCCTGAGCGTGAACCGGTGTGCGCAGATATGAAAAAGATCACGCTGGAAAAAATTCTCCATGTATTAAAGACAGGAGAAAATGAGGTGGAAGACCCCGGACCGGAAGGCGTTCAGGCGGCGAAAACACTGGAGCGGATGCTGGAGCTGGCCCGGTAGATGTGGTACAGGAAAGGAGTGTACAGAGATGGCAGGAGAGATGTACTGCGATGTGGCGATTGCGGGATGCGGGGTGGCAGGTCTTTATACGGCTCTTTGTCTGCCGCGGCAGACAAAGATAATTATGCTGTGCAAAGAAGATATGGACAGCTGTGATTCCATGCTGGCACAGGGCGGGATATGCGTACTTCGGGATGATAATGACTATGATGCTTATTTTGAGGATACCATGAAGGCAGGTCATTACGAAAACCGGAAAGAAAGTGTGGATATAATGATACGTTCCAGCAGGAACATCATAAACCGGCTTGTGGAACTGGGAGTTCGGTTTGACAAAAACCCGGACGGCAGTTTAAAATATACAAAGGAAGGAGCTCATTCAAGACCCCGTATCTGTTTTCATGAAGATATTACAGGACAGGAGATTACCAGGACTTTGCAGCGTCATGTGCGTTCTCTGCCCAATGTCAGGATTCTGGAGTACACGGAAATGACAGATATCATGACGGTCGGATCGGGCTGTGCAGGCATCAGGGCGCGCACTGCAGGCGGAGAAGTCCTCTGTATTCATGCGTCTGATACAGTTATGGCGACGGGAGGGATTGGCGGTCTGTATGAACATTCCACAAATTTTCCCAGCCTCACGGGAGATGCCATTCGTATTGCCGGAAAACACGGTCTGCGTCTTGAACATCTGGATTATGTGCAGATTCATCCCACCAGTCTTTACAGTGAGAAACCGGGGCGCAGCTTCCTGATTTCCGAGTCTGCCAGAGGGGAAGGCGCTGTTCTTCTGAATGGAAAAGGCGAGCGGTTTGTGGATGAACTGCTCCCGAGAGATGTGGTATCCGAAGCGATAGAAATGCAGATGAAAAAAGAAGGGAGCCGCCATGTGTGGCTTTCGTTTGCCGCCATACCGGAGGAGACTATAAAAAAACATTTTCCCCATATTCTGGAGCACTGCCTGGAGGAAGGCTATGATATCTGCAGAGAGCCTATTCCCGTTGTGCCTGCGCAGCATTATTTTATGGGGGGAATTTATGTGAATACTGATTCAGAAACAACGATGCCGCACTTATTTGCAGTGGGGGAGACAAGCTGCAACGGTGTTCACGGGAAAAACCGGCTGGCCAGCAACAGTCTTCTTGAGAGCCTGGTGTTTGCAGAAAGAGCTGCGGCGCGCATTGCCGGAGAACAGAAAGGAAAGTATAATTATGAATCCAATTACCATGCAGCTTGTTGCTGATAAATATATACGTATGGCGCTGGAAGAAGATATCAGCAGTGAGGATGTGTCTACAAATGCCGTCATGCCGCAGGCACGGCGCGGAGAGGTGCAGCTTCTTGCCAAGGCCGATGGAATTATTGCCGGACTTCCGGTATTTGAAAGAGTGTTTACTCTGCTGGATCCGGAGACAGAGATTGTCTGTGAGGTAAAAGATGGAGATGAAGTACATAAAGGACAGCTTCTTGCCACAGTCAGAGGAGACATCCGGGTTCTTCTGTCAGGAGAGAGGACGGCGTTAAATTATCTGCAGAGAATGAGCGGGATTGCCACATATACCCGTTCGGTTGCAGAGCTTCTGAAGGGGAGCAGAACGACACTCCTCGATACAAGAAAGACAACCCCGTGTATGCGCATATTTGAAAAATATGCAGTTCGCGTTGGCGGCGGAAGCAATCATCGATACAATCTTTCAGACGGGGTTCTTCTGAAGGATAACCATATCGATGCAGCCGGAGGTGTACGCGAGGCGGTTGAGGCGGCAAAAAGGTATGCGCCCTTTGTGCGCAAGATTGAGGTTGAAACAGAAAATCTTGATATGGTGCGTGAGGCGGTTGAAGCGGGAGCGGATATCATTATGCTGGATAACATGACGCCGGAGGAAATGGAGGAGGCGATCCGGATTATCGGGGGAAGAGCCAGAACGGAGTGTTCCGGAAATATGACGCGGGAAAATATTGAAACAATCACACGCCTGGGAGTTGATTATGTCTCCAGCGGAGCGCTGACGCACTCTGCACCGATTCTGGATATCAGTCTGAAACATCTGAAAGCACTTTAATTAAGGCGGTTATCAGAAATGCCGCCGGATGAATAAAGAAATTAAAAAATATAAAAAACCGAAATTACAGAGGAAGGATGGGGATGAATATGGAAGGAACGATGAGTGGAGCAAAGCGGCGCAGGGAGATTATGGCATTGCTTGGCCGTTCCTCCAGACCCCTGTCCGGAACTGCACTGGGAGAAAAGCTGGGAGTAAGCCGTCAGGTGGTGGTGCAGGATATAGCCCTGCTTCGGACAGAGGGGAAATCTATTCTTGCCACCGCCCGTGGATATGTGCTGGATGAACCGCAGAAAGCCAGCCGGGTGTTAAAAGTTTGCCATACGGAGCTTCAGACGGAGGAAGAGCTTAACACGATTGTTGACATGGGCGGAGCCGTTCTGGATGTGATGGTAAATCACCGGATTTACGGAAAGGTAACAGCCCCTCTGAATATCAGAAGCCGTCGTGATGTGCAGGCATTTCTTACCGGACTGCGCACGGGAAAATCAGCTCCTCTCATGAATGTGACATCCGGCTATCATTTTCACCGGATTTCAGCTGACAGTGATGAAATACTGGATGAGATTGAATGTGCGCTCCGTGAGAAGAAATTTCTGGCGGAGAGATTTCCCTATGAATCCGAGGAATAAGCCGGTTCAGATGCTGATAAATAAAAAGTATAAAAATAATGTAAAATTTATGCTTGACAGCACAGAAGATTTAGTATATACTACTTTTGCTGTCAAATGAGCAGCAAAGCAGTTGGTAAACAGCTGAAGGCAGGACAGGTTGGTTTGCCGGATGAGTTTAGCCGAATCACAAAATGAATATGAGTCTGTAGCTCAGCTGGATAGAGCAACGGCCTTCTAAGCCGTGGGTCGGGGGTTCGAATCCCTTCAGGCTCGTCGAATCTGTTATACGGCAGATTCTTATGGTGGATATAGCGCAGCTGGTTAGCGCGCCAGATTGTGGCTCTGGAGGCCTAGGGTTCGAATCCCTATATCCACCTTCCTTTTTTAAGGGATTTTGCTGATGGGCTATCGCCAAGCGGTAAGGCACAGGACTTTGACTCCTGCATTTCGTTGGTTCGAATCCAACTAGCCCAGTTAATAAGGGGTATTAGCTCAGTCGGTAGAGCACTTGACTTTTAATCAAGTTGTCCGGGGTTCGAATCCCCGATGCCTCACGAGAGCGAAGGGAGTGTCGCAAAATCATCAAAATAGATGATTGAGCGGCACTTCCGCTCGTTACTGCAAAAAATTCGGCGTTCC
>CALWSF010000034.1 GCA_944384125.1 uncultured Lachnospiraceae bacterium
AAAAAGAAGTAGCGAGAGATTATCCGAGGAAGGGTTTCATAACCCCATCGGTGCCTTTCGCAGAAAGGCGGTTTATAAATATGAAAAAAAGAACAGTAGGGATCGGTATCGGATTACTGGCGGGCGTTATGACGGCAGGCGCTGCGATGACAGCAATGGCAGCTCAGATTACAGAGGATCAGGCAAAAAGTACAGCTCTGAAACATGCGGGCGTATCTGAGGATCAGATTTCTTATATTATTTCAAAAAAAGACTTTGAAAAAGGCAAGCAGGTTTATGAGGTGGAATTTTTCACAAAGGATTATGTGGAATATGATTATGAGATCAGCGTGGATGACGGAACAATTCTGAGCTATGACTACGATGCGGAAACCAGCTTCTGGAAAACCAATGGAACAGGAAGCGGAGAAATTACCATTGATTTGGAAAAGGCCAAGGAGATTGCTCTGAAACATGCGGGAAAAAAGGCAGAAGAGGTAACTTTTGCGAAGACAGGTATGGATTATGACGATGGGGCTGCAGTATATGAGGTAGAGTTCTATACGGCGGATTACGCGGAATATGACTATGAAATCAGCGCCTATACAGGCGAGATTGTAAGCTATGATTATGATGCAGAATATTATCAGAAACAGCAGACAACCGCTTCCGGGACAGGAGTTTCAGAAGAAGGAGCACGGGCTGCGGCTCTGGAAAAAGCAGGTCTGAGCGCGTCAGATGTGGATTATATTGCAGTTCATCTGGATTGGGATGACGGACGGCGGATTTACGAAGGAAAAATTTATGACGGAAATCTGGAATATGAGTTTGAAATAGATGCGGCAACGGGTCGGATTATTGAATGGGATGTAGAAAGCCGGTTTGACTGATTTTCTGTCAGTAACTGATAAAACGGGAATGCCTCAGGTTATGAATGAACCTGGGGCATTCCCGTTTTTTGACGATTATGGAATATCAGGTGTCTTTTTTTGCGTGTAATGCCCGGTACTGAGCGGGAGTTACGCCGGTTTCTTTTTTAAACTGACGGATAAAATAGGATGGGATACGCAGGCCTACCTGCTCTCCTATCTCCTGAATGGCCGCATCGGTGTCTATAAGCATCTGGGCGGCTTTTTCAATGCGCAGTTTTTTCAGATACTGCATGGGAGAGATCTGATAATTTTGATTGAAGCATCGGATCAGATGGGAGGTGCTGTAGGAGTACTGTTTTGCCAGCTGTGTGAGGGAGATGTTTTCAGCATAGTGATAATCAAGATATTCACGTATAGTTTTTGAAATATCTTCCTTCTCATGATTGTGGCAGTATGGAGTATAAAGGATCTGCAGGAACTCGGTAAAATCGGTCTGCAGATCAAAAGGTGTCCGAAGGGAAGTCGGGAACGATTTTTTTCTTGTATAGCGGCTGAAAGAAACAAGATTCATATGCTGGAGATGCCGTTCCAGCTTTGCCCGATCCGGTTCCTGGATTGTGCCGCTGCGGGGAATGGACAGAGTAAAATTCTGTGCTGTGTAATAAAATTTAGGAGTTGCCCGTCGTGTGACGCAGTCGGGAACAAAATCCTCAGAGAGATAATATTTCCCGGATGTGTAAAAATGAAGCCAGAAGATAGTGGTCTGTTCTGTACAGATCCGGCTTCCCCTGTGGGGCTGATCCGGGATCACAATAAAAAACTGGCCTGGCTGAAGCGTCACATGGAACGGTTCCTGTTCCATGTGGAGTTCTCCTTTATAAACATAAATCAGATCGAAAATATTTCGGATAATTCTGCGCTCATGGATATCTCCGGGGCGATAAATATGTTCGCCTCCGACAATAAAATAAGGGAGCGGAGGACATACCATGTTGATAAAATTCATAAAAAAATCCCCCTTATGTATATAGTTATAAAAAGATAATTTTATTATATCAAACCCACAAAAGTCTTACAAGGAAAAAAGGAGAAGGAAGCAGACGGGGAAGTGTCCGGTCATGACGAAAAAATATTGAAATTAAGGGAAATATGAGGAAAGAAAAAGGGAATCGGAATATCGGCTTTTCTCAAGGACTGACAGAATCTGAACAGAAAAACGAAAGATAAAGGAATGGGTAAAACAGGATAATTTTATTTTATATTTTTCGGAGCATTATCTTCTATAATATGAAAAATGTATTACATGACATAATCCGGTTTTGATTTTATAGTATTAAGAAAAGAGACAAAAAAATACTTTTTTTTCAGATTATTGAAATTCGTTTAGCGTGATTAAATTTTAAATTGGGGAGGATTCACTCAAATGCCAGAGAAAACCAACAGCTTTATTCCTCTGAAATCTGTAAAAATTCAGGATACATTTTTTACACCTGTACAGCGTGTGGTAATGGATACAATGATTCCATATCAGGAGAAAGCACTGCACGATGAGATTCCTGACATAAAAAAGAGCCATGTGATTCACAATCTCCGTATTGCAGCCGGGGATGAGGAAGGCAAGTATTACGGCCGTGTTTTTCAGGACAGCGATCTCGCGAAGTGGCTGGAAGCCGTTGCCTATTCTCTGACACTGAAGCCGGATCCTGAGCTGGAAAAGCGTGCGGATGACATTATTGATCTTATCGGGAGAGCACAGCAGCCGGATGGTTATCTGAATTCTTATTTTACTGCAGCGGAACCGGAGCACCGGTGGCAGAACCTGACGGACTGTCATGAAATGTACTGTGCCGGTCATATGACAGAGGCAGCAGTTGCCTATTATCAGGCAACGGGAAAAAGAAAATTTCTGGATATATGCTGCCGCCTGTGCGATCACATTGATCGCCGGTTCGGCAAAGGAAAGATAACCGGTATTCCGGGTCATGAAGAGATTGAACTGGCGCTTATGCGGCTTTACCGGGTTACGGGAGAAGAGCGTTACCTGAAGCTTGCAATGTATTTTATTGATGAGAGAGGGCAGGATCCCGAATTTTTTCACAAAGAGGCGGCGGCCAGAAGCTGGAGCAGGACAGATTATATGGATAAAATGCCCCCGTCCTATATGCAGAATCATGCCCCGGTCCGGGAGCAGAAAACGGTTGAGGGACATGCGGTCCGCTGTATGTATCTTCTGACGGCTGCGGCTGATATAGCGGCAGTTACGGATGATAAAGCTCTCATGGATGCATGCAGAACCATGTGGGACAATATGGTTGACAGGCGGATGTACATAACAGGCGGAATCGGTTCTACCGCCTACGGAGAAGCGTTTACGGTTGATTATGATTTGCCCAATGATACGGCTTATGCTGAGACGTGTGCGGCTGTGGGAGTCTGCTTTTTTGCAAGAAAAATGCTGGAGGCGGAGCCTCAGTCCCGCTATGCGGATATAATGGAGAGAGCTCTTTACAACGGGACGATCAGCGGTATGCAGCTGGATGGAACGAAATTTTTCTATATTAATCAGCTGGAGGCTAATCCGGATCTCCCATCAACAGCTTATGGAGAGGAAGAATATACGCCGCAGAGGATCGGATGGTATGACTGTGCATGCTGTCCGCCGAATCTGGCAAGGCTTATGACCTCTCTGGGTACGTATGCCTGGTCTTCGGGCAGGAATATTATTTATTCGCATCTGTTTATCGGAGGCACTGCCAAATTTGATGAGGCGGGCGGAGTGGAGATTTCCCTTGAGACGCGGTATCCCTGGGAGGGGGAGGTGCTCTACACAGTTAAGCCGTCTGAGCCCGGTGCGGAATTTACACTGGCTGTACGGCATCCCGGCTGGTGTGATTCCATGGAGATAAAGATAAACGGAGAACCGGTGGATGAGAAGGCGGTCATAAAGGACGGATACCTGATGCTTCAGAGAAAATGGCAGCCGGGGGACCGGGTAAGCTGCCGGATGGCCATGCCGGTAAGACGCGTTTATGCGAATCCTATGGTAAGGGCTGATGTCGGATGTGTTGCTCTGATGAGGGGGCCTGTCGTATACGCATTTGAGGGGATTGACAACGGCGAAGCTCTGCAGACACTGAGGATTCCGAGAGATGCCGAAATAAAGGCACTGCCTTATGATCCGGATCTTCTGAGAGGAGTGGTTGTTCTGGAAGTTGCCGGCCGCAGAAAAAATGAAATGAAGGATCTTTATGCAGGCGCTCCGGCCGGGGAAGAGGAGGTCACGCTGAAGGCTATTCCCTATTATGCATGGTGCAATCGGGGAATGACACATATGCGTGTCTGGATGCCGGAATAGAGAACAGAGCGAAGAGGAGGGAAATAAATAGATGAAGAAATATATCGGCAAACGAATCGCCATTTCTCTGGTTACGCTTCTGATTATTATCCTGGTGCTGTTTCTTCTGCTTCAGTTTATGCCTGGTTCTCCGTTCAACGATGAAAAGCTGACGCCGGAGCAGATTGCAATTATGTCGCAGAAGTATGGTCTGGACAAACCGGTTATCATACGGTTTTTTATGTATGTGAAAAATCTGTGCCAGGGAGACTTTGGAGTATCTTATGTTATCGCCAAGGATACACCCATAACAATACTTCTTAAGAATCGTGTTCCGATCAGTTTCGGGATCGGTCTGGAGGCGGTTACCTTTGGTGCGGTTATCGGTCTTATACTGGGAATCCTGGCGGCCCTCAGGCACAACAGCTGGCTGGACACGCTCTGTACGGTTATTTCCGTTCTGGGAGTGAGCCTTCCGTCTTATGTGTTTGCTATTGCTCTGGCATATTTTGTGGGTTACAAGGCACAGTGGCTTCCTCTTCTCTATGACGGAAAACAGTATTTTGCTTCTTCTATCATGCCGATGATCGCGCTTTCAATGTTTACGGTGGCAACAGTGGCCCGTTTTACGCGGACATCTCTCCTGGAAGTGCTGGACAGCGATTATATGCTTCTGGCTGAGAGCAAAGGAATTACGGGGAGGACACTCCTGACCCGTCATGCCATGCGAAACGCCCTGATACCGATTATTACGGTTCTGGCACCTCTCATTGTCGATCTGATGATTGGTTCGCTGGTTATTGAAAAGATATTTTCGATTCCGGGAATCGGAAGCCTGATGGTATCTGCCAT
Source organism: uncultured Lachnospiraceae bacterium (assembly GCA_944384125.1). Classification (GTDB taxonomy): domain Bacteria; phylum Bacillota; class Clostridia; order Lachnospirales; family Lachnospiraceae; genus Otoolea. Next base: position 5,038 of record CALWSF010000034.1, read on the forward strand.
ACAGTCCAATGACTACAATGTGACGATAGCGCTGGCGTTCATTTACAGTGTGATGTATATCGTGCTGATGCTCACGGTAGATATTCTTTACGGAATTATTGATCCCAGAATACGACTGACCAAAAAAGCGGACTGAGAGGTGATGGCATGAACAGACGGATAAAGAAAAAACAGCCTGCGGCGGAGCTTCCTTTGGTGGATACACTGTCAGCGGAGGAGTATCTGAGCAGAATTACATTTGAGGATGACGATTTTGAATTTCAGCATAAGGACGGCTTAGAGCATATCGATGCCAATTTTGCCAGCCAGAGCTACTGGAAAGATGCCCTGATCCGCTTTAAAAAGAATAAAGGAGCTATTTTCAGCCTTGTCTGCATCATTTTTCTGGTAATTATGGCTTTTGTCGGTCCCGGAATGAACGAATACAGATACGATCAGCAGATTATTGTCAATCAGAATATGGCTCCCCGTGTCAAATTCCTGGAGCAGTTCGGAATATTTGACGGCTCTGAGACGATGCGTACATCTACGGGAAGCAAGGAAATTAACTATTATGTCAGCAATGGGCTGGAGGATACATACTACTGGTTCGGCTCTGATTCCCTGGGACGGGATCTCTGGACACGCACATGGATGGGAACGCGGATCAGCCTTTATGTGGCGGTTCTGGCTGTGTTTATCGATCTGGTTTTCGGTCTGACTTACGGACTTGTCTCAGGATATTTCGGAGGCAAAGTTGATATGGTCATGCAGAGGATCGTGGAGATACTTAACAGCATCCCCTATCTGATTACCGTAACACTGCTCCTTCTGGTCATGAAGCCGGGTCTCATGTCCATCACTTTTGCGCTTATGTTTTCAGGCTGGCTCGGTATGAGCCGTATTGCCAGGGCGGAGGTTTTAAAACTCAAGGAGCAGGAATATGTACTGGCATCCCGGACGCTGGGAGCAAAGAGTTTCCGGATTATTTTCCGGGAGATTCTGCCCAACATTTTCGGACCGCTTATTACACAGACAATGTTTTCTATTCCTCACGCCATTTTTACAGAGGCGTTTCTGGCATTTATCGGACTGGGCGTTCCGGAACCCATGGCATCTCTGGGATCGCTTATCTCCAGCGGATATCAGAACTTTACGAGTCATCCCTATATGATTGTGTTCCCCCTTGTGGTTATGGGGCTTTTAATGCTCTGCTTTAATATGCTTGCAGACGGACTTCGGGATGCACTTGATCCCAAGATGAAGGATATGTAGGAGGGGTTACGAATGGAAAGAAAAGAAGAAATATTAACGGTCCGTAATCTGAATATCTCCTTCGAAACAACAGCGGGAACCGTTCGGGCTGTCCGGGGGGTAAATTTGAGTGTGAACAGGGGAGAGACAGTGGCGATTGTCGGGGAATCCGGATCGGGAAAATCTGTATCTGCCAAGGCTATAATGGGAATTCTGGCTAAAAACGGGACTATTGACGGAGGAAAGATAACATTTTCCTATTACCGCAGCCCGGAGGAACGTGTCACGCGGGAGATCCTGGATATGAAAAAAGAAGAAATCCGCCGTCATATCAACGGCAAGCGGATCGCAATGGTTTTTCAGGATCCCATGACTTCATTAAATCCACTGATTCCTGTTGGAAAACAGATTATGGAAGGAATGATCTGGCATTACAATACGCCCAAGGAGGAGGCGAAAGCCAGAGCTCTTGAGCTGATGAAGCTCGTTGGGATAACAGATGCGGAAAAGAGGATGAAGAATTATCCCCACCAGCTTTCGGGCGGTATGCGCCAGAGGATTGTAATCGCCATTGCGCTTGCCTGTGATCCGGAGCTTCTGATCTGTGATGAGCCTACCACGGCTCTTGATGTGACCATACAGTCACGTATTCTGGAGCTCATACAGGAGATCCAGAAAAAGAGACAGCTTTCCGTTATTTACATTACTCATGATCTTGGCGTTGTCGCAAAAGTAGCGGATCGGGTTAATGTCATGTATGCGGGAAAAATCGTGGAGAGCGGAACGGTAAACGATGTATTTTACGATCCCAGACATCCCTACACGTGGGGACTTCTGTCAGCAATGCCGGATCTGGGAACAGACGACGAGCGTCTTTACACCATACCGGGAAGTCCGCCCAATCTTCTCCACAGAATAACAGGAGATGCGTTTGCTCCCAGAAACAAATATGCACTGAATATCGACAGCCGTCTTGAACCGCCGATGTTCCGGATTTCTGATACACATGAAGCAGCCACATGGCTTCTTCATCCCAGAGCACCCAAGGTAGAACTGCCGGAGGAGCTGCGGGATAGGATTGAGAGAATGAAGAGGGAGGGGGGATATTATGAATCAGCTGCAGAGTAACAGTGTTTTCCCGCTTCTGGAGGTTAAAGGGCTCCGGCAGTATTTCCCCATCAGCCGCCGTTATACGGTCAAGGCAGTGGAAGATGTGAGCTTTTATATCAATCCGGGTGAGACGTATGGACTGGTGGGCGAATCAGGATCAGGAAAGACAACCATAGGGCGTGCCATAATCCGTCTTTATAATCCTACAGCGGGGCAGATCTTTTTTGATGGCAGGGATATTTCCGGACACATGAACCGGGAAACGGAGAGAGAACTGCGAATCAACATGCAGATGATTTTTCAGGATCCCATGGCGTGTCTGAATCCGCGTCAGAAGGTTGCTGATATTATTGCCCAGGGAATTGACATTCATCATCGGTATCATTCGCTGAAGGAGCGTTCAGAGATGGTGTCGGATATTCTGCATAAAGTGGGGCTTGCTCCTGAGCATGCGGATCGGTATCCGCATCAGTTTTCCGGCGGACAGCGCCAGAGAGTCGGGATAGCCCGGGCGCTTATTATGAACCCGAAGCTGATAATTGCGGATGAATGTATATCTGCGCTGGATATGTCGATTCAGGCGCAGGTTGTCAATCTGATGAAGGATATTCAGCAGGAGACGGGACTTGCATATCTGTTTATCGCGCATGATCTCTCTATGGTTAAGTATATTTCTGACAGGATAGGCGTTCTGCATCTGGGCTACCTTCTTGAAACGGGAACGACAGAGGAGATTTTCTCCCATCCGGTTCATCCGTATACACAGAGTCTGATATCAGCCATTCCGAATCCCAATCCGCTCCTGGAGCGGAACAGAACGGCAAAGAAGTATGATTATAAAACCAGCGGAATTGATTATTCCGCCGGTTCCATGCATCTCATAGAGGGAACTCATTATGTGAGGTGTACGGATGCAGAACTTGACGGCTGGGTCTGACAGAAAAAAGCACTTTATAATAATCCGGCAGGAAAATTATTGCCTGCTTCAGGCAGATAATTTTATAAAGATTTTCAGAAAAAGGAGGAAAAATTATGAAAGCTAAAAAATGGGTGGCGCTGACACTGGCATCTGTGATGTGTGTCGGAATGCTGGCAGGCTGCGGCTCAGGGCAGACAGCCGAAGAGACAGCAGCTGCACAGTCTGAGGGTGCGGCTGAAGGCTCCGGGGACAGCACAGCGTCGGGAGAAAAGATACTCCGGTATCAGGTCAGCACACTGGTGGATTCCATGGATCCGGCACTTTCAAACGATTATACGTCCTGCGGTGTGCTTTCTCAGTGCATGATGGGACTTAATACCAAGGATGAGTCGGGTGCTCCTGTCTACGGAGTTGCGGAAAGCAAGACTGTTTCTGAAGATGGCCTTACAATTACTTATAAAATTCGTGATGATGCAGTTTGGGCAAACGGCGATCCGGTAACGGCCAATGATTTCGTTTATGCGTGGAGACGTGTGGCTGACCCGGCTACGGCCAGCGATTATCAGTTCTTTATTCAGACAGCATGTATCGCAAATGCGGATGATGTAGTGACCGGGGCAAAACCGGTTGAAGAACTGGGTGTTGCTGCAGAGGATGACAAGACACTGGTTGTAACACTCAGCTCGCCCTGTGCGATCTTTGATTTCCTGATGACATCCACCTGTTTCCTTCCGCTGAATCAGAGCTTTGTTGAGAGCTGCGGCGAAGAGTTTGCCACATCTCCGGAGACTATTCTCTGCAACGGACCGTTTAAAATTTCTTCCTATGAGCCTTCTACTATGACAGTAGATCTTGTGAAGAATGACGCGTTCTTTGATGCTGATAAGGTAAAACTGGACGGTGTTCAGTTCCAGATTATCACGGACAGTCAGACGGCAGCCCTTTCTTTTGAAAACGGAGATCTTGATGTCGTAACACTGAGTGGAAACCTGGTTGAACAGTATCAGGATGATCCGAGATATTCCACCAGAAGTGACGGATATAACTGGTATCTGTGTCCGAATCTGGAAAGAGAGGGACTTGATAACCTGAATATCCGTATGGCTCTTGCAAAATCTTATGATAAAGAAGCGATTACCACACGTGTTCTGAAGGATGGTTCCACACCGATGGATTATTTTGTTCCGTCAGGTCTGGCAACAAATTCCAAGGGAGAAGATTTCCGTGTGGCAGCAGGCGATGGCTATGACAGCTGGACATATAACGTAGAAGAAGCTCAGGAACTCTGGCAGAAAGGGCTGGAGGAACTGGGAGTTACATCGCTGTCTTACACACTGATGTGTGAGGATACTGATTCTGCACAGGCGGTAGCACAGTTTTTGCAGAGTGAGTGGCAGACCAATCTTCCCGGACTTACAATAGAGCTTCAGGTACTTCCCAAGAAGGCACGCCTTGAATATATGCAGAACGGCGAGTATGATATCGGCCTTACACGCTGGGGTCCGGACTATGCAGATCCGATGACAGATCTGGATATGTGGGTAACAGGAAGTTCAACAAACTATTCTCAGTTCTCTAATGCGGAGTATGACGCAACAATTGAATCTGCCAAGTATGGCGATCTGGCACTCGATGAGGATGCGCGCTGGGCAGCTCTTGTTGAATGCGAGAAGATGCTGGCTGATGAGTGTGTGCTGTTCCCGATTTACGGTCAGGCAGTAGCTCTTATGACAAATCCGGAGGTAACCGGAATTCAGTATTATGCAGTAGGACTTCCCTATCTGTTCATCAATGCGGATAAGAACTAGAATTTTATCAGCTGGTTAAAAAATAATTAGAACATTTATTTGTTTGCCGGGGTATAAAATATTATAATTCAAATGTACAGAAGGCTGTTCGGATGTGATTTCATCCGAACAGCCTTCTGTTTGTAATGTGGGCTGACTTCTCAAGACAATTTTTATAAATGCTGTGCACCGAGATAAAAAAGCCCATTGTATATAAGAAGAAAATTGAGACTGTCTTTTCTGGGACCGCAGCCCACGTTTCCCATTTCGGGATGTGGAGAAAACATAAGAATTTTATGTCCATAGCAGTCGCCCTCGGCAAAACAGCTTTTTTCTTTCATCAGAGAGTTAAAAATATCGTCAGTGACAGAGTTGTAGTAATTCAGGGTGGCTTCCTTTGCCATGGAATTATCATACATATCCCAGAAGGGTCTTTTCTCAAAACCGTTTGCTAAAAGCTTTTCAAAATGACCGAGAGAGCGCGTATTGCTTCCGGTAATGTGGATGCAGGGCCCTTCCCAGTACACTAGGTTCATGCTGGTTGTTTTGCCGACGGCAATACCGGAGAAAAGAGGATGCTCCGGCTCGTCAATCCGGCAGCGGACAAGACCGCTTCCCGTGTGCCAGAAATCCAGATCCTGGTCTTCCGTAGCGTCGACAAGGTTCAGCCAGCAGCGATTTTCCGGAGATTCTGAATAGAGCGGAAGGTATGCTCCTCCGCAGATTCCCATGTACTGTCCTTTTTCTCTCAGGAAGCGCCGGATTTCCTCAAGCCCCATTTCTCCCAATCCCACATAATAGCATTCACCGGCATCAGGGCTTCCGGGGACGAGAAAAATATCATAATTCATAAGTTTTCCGGCACGGATTTCTTCATCAGAAATTGCATCAAACTGAAAACCGCCCCAGCCTAAAACTTCTGTCAGTGGAGCTGAAAATTCGGGTCCTGCTCCGCTTCCGTTATAGAGAGCAATTTTGGCTGGGCGAAGCGTCAGTGAGTCCGGCGGGAGTTCTGTAACACATTCAAAACGGATTTCGCTGAGTTCCAGAATGTGCCGGATATCATCTGAAAAATCCATACTGAATCCGCACTGATATTGATGACCTTCCGGCCAAAGCGGAGTGGAAGAGAAAAAATGTTTTTTCCAGTGCCAGCGGATTGAAAAGCCATTGTATAAAAGTTGATTTATTACCTGCGTCATTTGACATATGCTTTTCTGAAAATTGTACAGACCGATTCGATCAGTGGGGATAAATAGGTGTTTCATAGGATTACTGATGCTCCTTTCTTTGCCTGAGTGTATTGCAAAAATCTGAGAATTCCCGGACGGCATCCTGATCCGGCCCACCGGTTAATTTTGTAACGGCGACCAGCGCGAAGCTGCTGGCAAGGAAGCCGGGGATTGCTTCATAAATATAAGCAGAAAGTCCGCTGTAATACCAGAAAATTACAACAATTAATCCTGTTAAAATACTGGCGATTGCTCCCTGTTTGTTAATGTTTTTGCTGTACAAGCTGAAAATTACAAGGGGCCCGAAACAGGCGCCCAGACCGGCGGATGCCAGGAGCGCTATGGCAAAAACGACATCTGATTTAAGTGACATCAGAAATGCCAGCAGGGAAATGATTATAACGGAAGCACGCTCTGCTCGGACGATGGTTCTGTCATTTAGACGCGATGCGTATCGTCTCAGGAGATTCGTGCCGATAGCTGCCGAAGCAACAATAACATATGCGCTGACTGAGGATAATATGGCGGCCATGACGGCGGCAGCGAAAAGTCCAAGCAGATACGGAGGAAAATATGTGCTGCCCATCATAAAAAATACCTGTTCGGCATCGGCTATATCCGGAAAAAGGTAGGCTCCCAGCATTCCTATTATAACTGCACAGTAGGCGGAGATTCCGACCCATATGGTAGCGATCAGTGTGGAATCTTTTATTTCACTGCTTTCTTTAATTGACATAAAGCAGGTCAGTACATGTACCATGCCGAAATAGCAGACACCTACGCCCAGACCGCCCAAAATGATCGAAACAGCGCTCCACCCGGTTTTACCATTGCAGAACTGGAAAAAGCCCGGAAGGTTTTGATAAAGGGATTCTACTGCCGGCTGCCATCCTCCGATTTTAATAATAACGGCAGCAGGAACAAAGAGCAAAGCGAAAAACATAAGCGTTCCCTGAAAAAGGTTGCTCCAGCTGACAGCCATATAACCTCCCAGAAAAGTATAGGCTATCACGACAAGAAGTGCTATTACAATGCCGGTATGATATTCTATGCCGAAAGTAGCATCTAAAAGTTTGCCGCTGCCTATAATTTCAGCGGATGCATTAATTATCATGAAGATTATGACAGCAATTCCGGAAATCAGACCTACATGGCCTTTTGTGTCATGCACACGTTTTTCAAAATATTCAGTAATGGAAAAAACCTGATAAGATTCACTGGCAATTCGCAGTCGATTGCCTATTACCATCCAGTTTAAAAGGGTTCCGAAAATCAGACCGATGAGAATCCAGATGGAGGAGAAACCGGCAGCGTAGGCGGAACCGGGAAGGCCCATCAGCAGCCAGCCGCTCATGTCCGATGATTCAGCAGAAATGGCAGCTACCCATTTATTGTTGGAACGGCCAGCCAGTGTATAGTCGGAGTGGGATTTGGTCCGCAGATACGTCGCCAGTCCGATACCAATAAGAATGATTATATAGCTGATAAAAACAATTGCACTGATAATCATAGTTCTCCTCCCTTATTTCATTTTTGAATTTTTGTAAAAAAGATATGCAATTATAATGCTACTCCAGAGCGGAGTGAAAAAGATAAACCATGTTCCCATTGAAATCATTCTATTTACCTCCAGATTTTTTTGCAGATTATTTCTCCATATATCATTGTCCGGGGCCGGCTGCAGAGAAAATGATATTTTTGGAGAATTGCTGCATTTATTATAGTAAGTATTGTTATTATAACATGTCGTTTGTGCTAGACTTCAAGAGCAAAAATACGCCTATTTCAAAAAACTTCTTGACTTAAAAAAGAATAGTGGAATAATATAATAAAATAATAAAAATCTAAAGTAAAGTTTAGAAAATGAAAAGGAGCGGGGAATGTGAATGAAAATAGGAGCGTTTAGCAGTCTGTTTAATATGACACCGGAGACGGTTCGGTTTTATGTGAATGAAGGCCTTTTGATCCCCCGCTGCAGGAACAGCAGATATGATTTTGGGGAGGAAGATAAGAGGGACATGGAATTTCTTCTCCGGTTGAAATCATATCGTTTTTCGATTTATCAGATTCATCGTATTCTTGCACTCAGGCGTTTGAGTAATTTTGACAGTGCAAATGATCTGGCTGATTATCTCCAGCTTCTGGGAGGACAGAAAATGATTTTATCACAGGAGAAAAACAATCTCAGCCGGGCGATTGAAGAAATTGAACAGGAGATAACTGTTCTGTCACAGAAAGGAACGTCTGTCCCGACTGTACATCAGGGAGTTCCTCTTTCTTTTCTTCCTCTTCTGGCCTGTCCTCACTGTCAGAAGGAACTGAAGCTGGAGAATTGTTCCATTGAAAGACAGCAGATATTGTCAGGAGAACTCTCATGTACCTGTGGGTATCATGCCGTAATTCGAAATGGAATTCTTGTGGGAGAAAGGGGGCCTGTCAGTCCGTATGATGGGATAGATGCGGAGCGCAACTGTTACCGAATGATGAGTCCGGAGCTTTTAAGCCTGGTACAGAAAGCATATATGCAGATGGATGAACATTTAAGTTCGTGGGATATGACAGGAAAGGTTGTTCTTGAAGACGGGATAAATAATTATTGCTTCTGCTATACAAATCTTATAAATTTGAATCCTGAAACATGCTATATTATTGCGGATAAATTTGAAGAGGTTGTAATGATGTATAAAAACCTTATAGAGAAATTGGGTATCCGCCGAAATATTTTATATATTGCGGCCGGAAGCAGTTTTCTTCCACTGCGTCATGGCTGTGTTGACTGTTACATTGATTTTGATTCTTCTAATGAATGCGCTATTCTGGAGCAGAGGTATGCTGCTGATGCCATAAAAAAGTATCTTTCGCCGCAAGCAAAGTATCTGGGAGCGTTTTTCCATTTTTCCATGAATGGAGAATCAGTTCGGGAACTGCATCGTCAATATCCGGAAGCGTGGGAATACAGTTTCGATTCTGGGTATTTTCTGCAGAGGCTCAAGGAAAGCTGGGAGCATGTTGAATACGAAGAACAGTTTGGCTGTGTGACAGATTCAGGTTATGGCGAGTCGTTTACTTACCATGTGGGAAAAGAGCCTTTGTGGCTGAGTCTGTATTTTTGCTCAAAGATGAAACGGGAAGCAGGAAAAAATGAATAAAAAAACACAAAAAATACATCGAAAATATGGGAAAAAGTACTCGTTATTTTCTTAAAAACTAAACGCAAGTCAAGAAAATGCCGAAAATTTTAATCCAATAAAAAAAATTTCAAATTAATGAAAACATATTGACTTTTTTGACAAAACAATGTACGATATGGGTGTCGAATCCAAAAAAAAGAACAAAATCTGTTTTTCGAGCCGATTCTGCTAACTGATATTTGTCACATGCAGTCAGGCCAATGGGTATCATTCGGAAACGTTGATGCCTTCCGTGTTTGAAAAGAAAGAGAGAGAAGTTCAGATTATAAGTAATCAGAGATAGGCAGACATTCGTGTGCTTGTTTTTGAGTACGCAAATAATCGAGCAGCCACTGTCTTTTCAGACGGGGCTGCTTTTTGTGTATTTACAGATAAAAGTGATGCGGACCCGTCGGCAATATCGCAGGGAGGAAACATGGAAAAGGACATTCGAAGGCTGAATCAGTTGCTCCTGTCCGGAAAATGCTGTGCACAGGCACTTGTGGCACTGGGACTGGAGTTAAAGGAGGATGAAAATCCTCAGCTGGAAACTGCGGCAGCGGCGCTTTGCCTGGGAGTCAGAAGTGGTCTGACATGTGGTGCCTTAACGGGTGCAGCGATGATGATGAACTTGTTTGACCCTGAAACTGCAATGAGTGAGATGATTCCGGAGCTGACAGACTGGTTCCGTGAAAATTACGGAGAGCGGTATCAGGGAATTGACTGTGATTCTATTCTGGAAAAGAATCTGGCAAATAAAGCAGCGAGATGTCCGGCGCTGGTTGAGAATACGTATCGCAAGGCCAGAGAGATTCTGGAGGATTACGGTGTGGATTTGGAAGAACTGGCTGAAAATCTTTCTGCAGAAGCGTAGGAAATAATAAGTTGGTTTATCAGGAAACAAAAGTACAGGATATTATTAGCCGGCACGGCTTTTTAATATTAATTACTCTTATTTTGAAGGAGGGAATACAACCATGAAATTGAGAAAAATGGTACTGAAGATTAACGGCGTAGAGCGTATCTTCATGTGTGATCCGGAGCATGACAAGCTTTCGGATGTCCTGCGTCGGCTTGGGCTGACCGGCGTTAAGGTTGGTTGCGGAACGGGTGTCTGCGGTTCCTGTTCAATTATTCTGAACGGAAAGGTAATTCGTTCCTGTACAAAGAAAATTACACAGGTTGAGGAGTATTCGGAGATTACGACGATCGAGGGAATCGGAAATCCGCAGCACCTTCATCCGCTGCAGGTTGCATGGATGAACCGTGGTGCCGTACAGTGCGGTTTCTGTGTTCCGGGATTTATTGTTTCCGCTTACGCACTGCTGCAGGAGAATCCGAATCCGACCCGTGAAGAAGTTCGTGACTGGTTCCAGAAGACAAGAAACGTTTGCCGCTGTACAGGTTACAAACAGATCGTTGATGCTGTTATGGCAGCTGCAAAGGTAATGCGCGGCGAGTGCACAATTGAGGATATTAAATTCCACAATCCTGAGGATGGCGAGTACTACGGAAAACCGATTGTACGTCCCGATTCTCTTGCAAAGGTTTGCGGACTTGCAGATTACGGCGATGATCAGGCTCTTAAGATGCCCGATGGTACTCTGTACGCAGCTGTTGTACAGCCGAGAGTAGCTCATCATGCAAAACTGCTTGCTGTCCATACGGAAGAAGCAGAAAAAATGCCGGGCGTTGTAAAAGTTATTACAGCAAAGGATATCATTGCTGCAGGCGGAACAAATATCATGGCTGAGGGACAGTTCCATGAGAGAAGTACGGTTATGACTCCTTCCCGTAAGGTTCTTCAGGATGAGAAAATTTTCCGTTATGGCGATGTAGTTGCTATCGTAGTAGCTACCAGCCATCGTCAGGCTCGTGAAGCCGCTGCAAAGGTTACGGTAGAGATCGAGAAGCTGCCGGAGTACTTAACATATCTTGAGGCAGTTATGCCTGATGCAATCCGTATTCATGAGGATACACCCAACATCTTTGCTGAGCAGCCCGTATTAAAGGGTGCCGGACTTGAGGATGCTGAAAAGGTAAGAGAAATTATTGACAATGCACCTCATGTAGTAGAGGGAAGCTTCGCTTCCAGCCGTGAGCCGCATCTTTCTATCGAGGGATGTGTACTTCAGTCTTACTGGGGCGATGACGGTATGCTGACAGTTCAGTGTAAGTCTCAGTGTACATATTCTTCCATCGGACGTCTTGGTAACTGCCTTGGTGTTCCGAAGGATAAATATCGTATTATTATGAACCCGACAGGAGCAAGCTTTGGCTGGTCTACCAACGCCGGTGATATCGCACTCTGTGCGGCAGCTACTGTTGTAACCGGAGAACCGGTATCCCTGTCCATGTCCTATGAAGAGCATCAGCACTTCAGCGGAAAACGCTGCCCGTCCTACTCCAACGGACGTATCGCATGCGATAATGATGGAAAGATTCTTGCAGTTGAATTTGATTATGGTATGGATCACGGCGCATATTCCTGGGGCGGCGACGATGTTATGACAAAGCCCGCACGTTTTGCGTTCTTCCCGTATCATGTACCGAACGTAGCAGGTCTGGTACGTGTGGCTAATGTAAACCATGCATTCGGTACGGCTTACAGAAGCTATGGTTCTCCGCAGGCTTACACGCTCAGCGAGCCGCTGATGGATATGATGGCTGAAGAGCTGGGTATGGATCCGTTCGAGTTCCGTTATAAGAATATCTGCCGTGAAGGCGATACAAATATTAACAGCTATCCGTATCCGCAGTATCCGATGGAGAAGATGATGGATACAATGCGCCCGATTTATGAGAGAGCCGTTGCAGATGCGAAGGCTGCCGATACGCCGGAGAAACGCCGCGGTGTTGGTCTTGCATGGGGCGGATTCAACGTAACAGAGGGTGTAACAGACAGTGCTGAAGTTGCAATTGAGCTGCTTCCGGATGGCAAGTTCCGCAAGTATGACACATGGCATACAATGGGACAGGGCGGTGCTGTTGGTTCCCTTATGGTAACACTTGAGGCTCTTAAAGAGCTGAAGGTAACACCGGAGGATATTCATCTGGTTCAGAATGATACGAAGCTCTGCCCGGATACAGGTATGGCCGGAGCAAGCCGTTCTCTGTACATGGATGGAAACGCAACAAAGATTGCAGCTGAGAAACTCCTCAATGCAATGAGAAAGCCTGATGGAACGTATCGTACATACGATGAAATGAAGGCAGAGGGTATCGAGACCAAGTATCTTGGACGCTATGAGACGACAGCAACTCCTGGTCTGTGCCGTCTGGATCCGAACACAGGTATCGGTGATCCCACACCGGCATTTACATACTGCCTGAATCTGGCTGAGGTTGAGGTTGATACCAAGACCGGTAAGGCTACGGTTCTCAAGTTTACCTGTGTTGACTTCGTGGGCCGTGTCGGCAATATCGATGCCGTAAACGGACAGGCATACAGCGGTATCTCCCACAGCATTGGTTTTGCTCTTCAGGAGAATTACCACGATGTTAAGAAACACGCAAACATGTTTGGTGCAGGTGTACCGTACATTAAGGATACGCCGGATGATCTTGACGTAATCCATATGGATGGCGAGATTTCCGATGGTCCGTTCGGTTCTTCAGGTGCATCTGAGGCATTCCAGGCATCCGGACACTGCGCAGTGCTTAATGGTATCTATGATGCCTGCGGCGTACGTATCCATGAGATCCCTGCTCTGCCTGAGAAGATCAAAGCCGGTCTTGATGCAATCGAGAAGGGCGAGAAACCGTGGGCTCCGAAGAAATACTTCCTTGGTTCCGATCTCTATGAAGAGCTTGAGAACATCAAGGAGAATCCGGTTCCGGTAGGAGACGGCGGCTTCTATGTATCCCTTGACGATCCGGATGCGGAGCGTCCGTTCTAATTCGGAAGTTTTTCGTCAGGATTTTGAATGGTTTAAACCCGCAGGTGGATTTCCCCCTGCGGGTTTTATGTTATAATGACTGTAATAAATATAATTTTCAGTTGAGAAAATCATGCATTTTTTGGAGGTGGCCGATGAGTTTTCTGGAAGAGTTTGAAAAGACGCTGGCGTGCAGATGCCGTCAGAACGAGCCCCCGTTCTGCCAGGCGGCCTGTCCGTTTCATCTGGATATAAAGGGGCTGGAGGAAAAATGGAAAAAATCGAGGTTCAATGCGGCATACCGTACATATCAGAACGCAGTCGGATTCCCGGGTATCGTAGCAAAGCTGTGTGATCGGCCCTGTGAAAAAGCGTGTATCCGGGCAAAGATTGACAGTTCTGTTGCCATTGGCCTGCTGGAGGATGCAACAGTACGGTATGCAAAGCGGAAAACGCCCAATGCTTATAATCTTCCGTCAAAGGGAAGGAAGGTTGCAGTTATCGGGGGCGGTTTGAGTGGTCTGGGATGTGCTCTCCGACTGTGTAATAAAAAATATGAAGTGACAATTTTTGAAGCAGAGAATTATCTGGGCGGACGTGCGAGGAGCCGGATGGACGCTGCAGAATTTGATAAAGAAATAGAAAATCAGTTTCAGTTTGAAACGCTGGATCGCCGGATGGGAGAGAGGGTTTCTTCTCTGGACAGCGTGCTGAAAGAATTTGAGGCTGTCTATGTGGCAACCGGGGAAAAAGGAGAGATGTTTGGTCTTAAGCCGAGTGACGAGGGAGCTTTTGCCACCACAACACCGGGAGTATTTACAGGCGGCGCGGTGCTGGGCCGGAATGATATGGAGGCGCTGGCAGATGGACTGGATGCTTCTCTCGCTATTGAGCGGTATCTTAAAACAGGCGGAATGAATGAGCCGTTCAGGAAAAAGGGGACTCTTCTGGAAATGAACACATCCCTGATCGAAAGGAAGGAGGCTGTTCTTCCGGCAGCAGGCGCTTATTTTACTGAGGAAGAAGCTGCACAGGAGATAGCAAGATGTGAGAAATGCTCCTGTGATGCATGTATGAAAGCCTGTGATCTGATGCGGCTTCACGAAAAAACGCCGCGCAGAATCTGGGAGGAGGTTTATATTACCATTCATCCCGGAACTCTTTCAAGAGATGGAACCTGGGCGACGAGACTTATCACAACATGCGATCAGTGCGGACTCTGTAAGGCAGTTTGTCCGCAGCATATTGACTTTGGCGAGTTTTTCCTTCAGAGTCACCGGGCTATGCACAATAAAGGGGCAATGCCGTGGCCATTTCATGATTTCTGGCTGCGGGACATGGAATTTTCTTCGGGTCCTGCAAAAGTATGCCGCAGGCCGGAGGGTGTGGAAAGAAGCAGCTACGCCTTTTTCCCAGGCTGTCAGCTGTCAGCCTCCGATGCCCGTTATGTAACGAAAACCTATGAGTGGATTTTGTCAAAACAGTCGGATACAGCTGTGTGGATGACATGCTGCGGAGCACCTGTAGAGTGGGCGGCTGATGAGAAAAAGCATGGAGAGTATCTGGAGAAGCTTAAGAAAGAGTGGAGGGAACTTGGCAGCCCGACTGTTATTTTTGCCTGTCCCAACTGCCGGAAGCAATTTGAGCAGTATCTTCCGGATATACCGGGTGTTTTTCTGTCTGAAGTTATGGAGGAGTGGGGAATAGAACGGCAGAGCCCTGAGTCAGAGGCAGAGTTTTCTGATACGTATGCCGTATTTGATCCGTGTTCCAGCCGTGATTTTCCTGAGCTTCAGCAGAGTGTGCGCCGTCTGGCGGATTCCCTGGGTATATGCAGGGAAAGTCTGCCCTATGAGGGAGAGAAAGCACGATGCTGCGGTTACGGCGGTCATATTGGGATTGCCGCACCGGCGTATACGAAAAGAGTTGCCTATGAGCGGAGTGCGGAAAGCTCCCTGCCTTATCTGACTTACTGCGTAAACTGCCGGGAGTCCTTTGCCGGCCAGGAAAAAGATGCAGTTCATTTTCTGGATATTATATTCGGCATAAACGGCAATAAACGCCATCTTTCTACTGTAACGGAGAGAAGACAGCGGCGTATGGAGGCAAAGCGGTGGCTGCTTGAAAATTGCTGGCATGAAACAGTTGAGGAGGAAGTTCATATGAATCTGCTTGTGGAAAAGGAGCTGGAGAGAAAACTTTCAGAAAGCCAGATCCTGGTTTCCGATATGGAACAGGTAATTGAGCACTGTGAGAAGGAGAACTGCGGATCGCTGGATCCGGAGACGGGCCATGTCACAGGGCACCTGAAGATACAGAATATAACATACTGGGCGGAGTATGAGAAGATTTCCGATGACAGCTTCAGGCTGTGGAATGGCTATTCTCACCGTATGAATCTGGAAGGAGAGTGATGGCATGCCAAGAATAGACGGCGGAGGAAGAGATCAGACAATTAAGGCAGCTTTCGAGAAAAAGGCGGTCTGCCGGCGGTGTAATGTGGAGATGATTCCCAAAAAAACCTTTTTTGATTATCTGGGACATAATTTTCATACGGAAATTCTCTGTTGTCCTGAGTGTGGCGAGGTCTATATTCCTGAGAAGCTGGTAAAAGGGCGCATGGCAGAGGTAGAACAGGAACTGGAGGATAAATAAATGGTACTTTCCGGAAGTGATATGGGGCGTACATACAGCGTCTGCCCGGTGTGTCTGAAGCGGATCCCCGCTTTTCGTGAAGAAAAAAACGGCGAGATAATGCTTGTAAAAACGTGTCCGGAACATGGCAGATTTTCCAGCGTGATCTGGAGAAATAAGGTGGATTTCAAAAAATGGAGAGGAGATCGGCCTCCGGTGGGAGAAAATGAAAATCTCAATTGTCCGACGGGCTGCGGATTATGTCCTGATCATAAGCGGGCAACCTGCTGTACTCTCCTTTCTGTTACGGATCGCTGCAATATGAACTGTAAGTTCTGCTTTGCGGATCCTGCAGGGGCCAAAGACCCCGATATTGAAACCGTAAAGAAATGGATTGATGATCTGACAGATCCGGGGAAAACGCTCCTTCAGCTTTCGGGAGGCGAGCCGACAGTCCGGGATGATCTGCCTGAAATTGTGGCATATGCCCGGCAGGCAGGCTGCAAATATGTACAGCTTAACAGCAATGGTCTGCGCCTCGCTCAGGATGAGGCGTTTGTACAGAGTCTGGCATCTGCAGGCCTCTCTTTTGTATTCATGCAGTTTGATGGTGTGACAGATGATGTGTATGAGAATCTGCGTCGCCGGCCGATGTTGGAGATAAAAAAGCAGGCAATAGAAAATTGCGGCAGGTACGGAATTGGAGTAACGCTGGTTCCTGTTATAGTTCCCGGTGTGAATACGGAGCAGATAGGGGATATAATCCGATTTGCAGTAATGCGTTCTCCGTATGTAAGAGGGGTACATTTTCAGCCGGTCAGTTATTTCGGACGCATTCCGGCTCTCCCTGAAAATAAGGATCGTTACACTCTGGACGAGCTGATGGATGCAGTAGTAAAACAAACCGGGGGAATGGTTGAACCGGAGAATCTGGCGCCGTCCTGCTGCGATCATCCCATGTGTGGATTTCATGGAGATTTTATTGTTATGCCGGATATGAGTCTTTTTGCCCTGACAAAATATTCCGGGGAGCAGGAGGACGCAGATTGCTGCTGCGGTACAAATCCGGCTGAAAAAAACAGAGAGTTTGTGGGACGCCGCTGGCTGCGTCGTGATCAGGATAAAGAGGAAGCATCATGCTGCTGCGAAAGTGCGGCCGAAGAATCCTCATGCTGTTGTGGGAGTGCGGTGCAGGAGGAATCTTCGTGCTGCTGCAAGGCTCCAAAGGAAGAGGAAAATGTGCCATGCTGCTGTGAAGGAAACAGTGTTACGGAAGTTGATATAACCAGTATGGAGGGCTTTCTTAAGAGAGCCAAAAGCCACGGGTTTACGATTACGTCCATGGCCTTTCAGGATGCGGGAAACCTTGATATAGAGCGGCTGCGCCAGTGCAGTCTGCATGTATATAAAGACGGGAAACATATCCCGTTCTGTGCATATTATCTGTCTCCTGTCAGTGCAGAAAACCGGACGGAAAATGATGAGAGGCTGTTTTCTCCGGATGAGGGACATGAGAGCAGAACGGAAAAAGGAGCACATCAATGGCTGACAAAATGGAGATAAAATGTCCGGATCTGTGCCGGCCGGGCGGTTTTCATCTGACAGACAAAATGATTGAACTGTGCGGGCTGTCCGGAAACGGGGAAACTCTCAGCGTTGCTGATATTGGCTGCGGGAGAGGCGGCACCGTTGAATATCTGAAATGCCGCTTTCCTTCATGGGTTGTTACAGGGATAGATCCGGATCCGTCCGTCTGCCGGGAGGGTCTGATTTTGCCGGGAAGAGCGGAAGCTCTTCCTTTTTCAGATGGAAGTATGGATATTCTTATTATGGAGTGCAGTTTTTCCAAAACGGAAGATCCAAAACTTGCGCTTAAAGAAGCATTTCGTGTATTAAAGCCGGATGGATGGCTGCTGATGAGCGATATGTATGCGAGAAAAAAAGCAGTAAAGCTGGATGGCCTTCTGGGACGCCTTTCTATGATTGAAAGCATAAGAAAGATGCTTGTTTCTGCCGGGTTTTCTGTTCTGGAAATGCAGGATGAATCACAGGTACTGGCAGAGTGGGTGGGACAGCAGATACTGGATGGGAACAGAGAGAAACTGTGCCGGATTCTGGGAGCTGACAGGCAGACTCTCCGGGAAGCCGGCAGCGGCTATTTTATATGCGCGGCAAAGCCTTCAGATTTGTGGGAAACTCTGCATTATGCAGAGAAAAACAGTCCGTTTTATCAGGAGCGTTTCCGGCAGGCCGGAATTTCCGGGATCGGTGCAGGGGATTGGGATTCGTTCAGGAAAATTCCCTTTACAACGGCAGCTGAGCTAAGGGAAAATCCGGAGAACTTTCTGTGTGTTCCGCCAAAAGAGATTGCGAGAATTATCACACTTCGCACTTCGGGAAGCAGCGGAAAACCCAAGCGGCTTTTTTTTACTGAGGGAGATTTGCTCCGGACTGCAGATTTTTTTGAAAAAGGAATGCAGTATATGGTAAAGCCCGGGGACAGAGTTACGGTGTATATGGAAGGTCCGGGATTTTTTTCCATAGGGGGATTATTAAAAGAGGGATTAAGGCGTATTAATGTTGAAGTGACAGTTCACGGACTGATACGCGATATGAAAGAAGCGGCCCGTGACGGAGAGGGGCGTAACTGTTTTGTGGGGGTTCCCAGCCAGATGTACGGTCTGGCTGTTCAGGCACCGGAGCTTCGGCCGGAAACAGTGCTTCTGAGTGCGGATTATGTGCCGGTAAGCGTAAAGCGGTACCTGGAAAAAACCTGGAAATGCCGGGTATTTACACACTGGGGCATGACTGAAACCGGATACGGCGGCGGCGTACAGTGCGGTGCGAGAGAAGGGTATCATCTTCGGGATGGAGATCTGCTTTTAGAGGTAATTGATCCTGATACGGGACAGCCTGTCCCGGAGGGAGAATATGGGGAGCTGGTGCTCACAACGCTCCATCGCCGGGGCATGCCGCTCATTCGCTACCGCACCGGCGATCTGGGCCGTTTTATTTATACGGCCTGTGGATGCGGGAGTCTGAAACCCAGACTGGCAGAGGTGGAAGGCAGGCTGGATGATGTGATGCGCCTGCCCGACGGTAAAATTTTGTCTATGCATATACTGGATGAGCTGCTCCTGTCTTCCGGAATAATTCAGGATTTTGAGGCGTTTTTTGATTCAGCACACGGTATATTAAAGGTGGCTGTTATGGGACTGACGGAAGAGAGTGCCGTTTCTGATAAAAATGCAAAGGAGGTGGCAGAGGCAGGCCTGAAGCAGTATTTTGGCGACTCCCTTTGTATTGAAGTGGAAGAAAAAAACATTTCTCCGTATATTGGTTCGGGGAAACGCAGGCTGAAGTCTGCAGAGTAAAGATATATTGCATGCAGAATCTTTATTATAGTGGTTTTCACTAAAATGAATTTTCATAATGTAATACGAAAAAAATATAAAAAAATATTTATGAAATTAAAATGATCCATCAATAAAAATGAATATAGAAATCAACAAAATCAATTTTACAAAATCTGCCCTACAATATATACTAATTATAGTGACAATTTCGTGATAAGACAGTGAAAAATGTCATATTAAAAGATGGATTCGACATTAAGTATGAAGTGAATGAGGGAAAATGTAATGTGTATGGCAATTCGTTCATTTTAGTGCGGTGGGGGGATGGCCCGTCAGAAGAAAGGAGGAGAAGACAGGCTTACCGCACAGATGAAGGCCGATTATTAAGGGAGGTGTCACAGTGAGAATTACGAAACATCCGGTACTTAAATTTGAACAGGGCAAGATGGTTCCGTTCACATTTGAGGGACAGACACTGGAGGGAATTGAAGGAGAACCGATTGCTGCGGCCTTGCATGCAAACGGGATTCGTGAGCTGCGGGATCACAAGGGACGTCCGAGGGGATTATTCTGTGCCATAGGGAACTGTTCTTCCTGTCTGATGGAAGTTAACGGAATACCAAACGTGCGTGTCTGTACGGAGCCGCTTAAGGAAGGAATGATCGTGAAGAAACAGAAGGGTTATGGCTCGTTGTTGGGAGGTGGCGAAGGATGAAATTCTCTGACGTTGTGATTATCGGCGGAGGTCCGGCTGGTATGAGTGCGGCTCTGGCAGCAGCAGAGGCCGGCGTGCGAGTAACCATGATGGATCGTTTTTCTGAGCCTGGAGGCCAGCTTGTTAAGCAGACTCACCGGTTTTTCGGTTCGGAGCATGAGAGGGCCGGCACGAGAGGAATTGAGATAGTGGAAATTCTTCGCAAACAGATTGAGGAGAATCCGCTTATTGAAGTAAAGAAAAATACAGATGTACTTGGGATTTACTCAGACCGGGTTATTACTTTTGAAGAAGATCACGTCTACGGTCGTATGACGGCCGGAAAGATCATTATTGCTACCGGTGCATCTGAAAAGATGCTGCAATTTGAAAATAATGATCTTCCCGGTGTGTACGGAGCGGGTGCTGTACAGACACTTATGAATGTGTACGGCATACAGCCGGGACAGAGAGTGCTGATGATCGGAGCCGGAAATATAGGACTTATCGTTTCCTATCAGCTCCTGCAGGCGGGTGCGCAGGTTGCAGCCATCGTAGAGGCGGCTCCCCGTATCGGAGGGTATAAGGTACATGCTTCAAAGGTTCGGCGGTTCGGTGTTCCGATTTACACAAAGACCACTATAAAAGCTGCTTTGGGAGATCACAGGGTAACAGGTGCCGTACTGGCTGATATGGATGATAAATTCCAGATTATTCCGGGAACGGAGAGAGAAATTGAAGTTGATACAATCTGTATTGCGGTAGGTCTGGCACCCTTAAGTGAGCTTCTGGTTCATTCCGGAGCGGAAATGCATTATGTACCTCAGCTGGGAGGTTTTGTTCCGGTAAGAGATGAGTATCTGGAAACGACAGCTCCTGGTGTATATGTAGCGGGAGATGTTTCCTGTATTGAGGAAGCCACGGCAGCTATGCTGGAAGGAAGTATTGCCGGTGTATCGGCGGCAATCGCGTCCGGCATGAACCGTCCGGAGCTTATAGCCAAGCGGGAAGAGTTTGTTGAACAGTTAGCCATCCTGCGTTCCGGAGCTGCCGGAAAGAAGATTCGTGATGGTCTTAAATTGATTGCAAGGAGGGAGCAGAATTGACGGGAACATTAGAGAGTACTGGAATTGCCAGCCGCGAGATGTTTGAAAAACTTCTCCCGTCTCCGGAGAGAAGGGCGCGCGGTCCGTATATCGTGATGGAGTGTTACGAGGAGATCCCCTGCAATCCATGCAGCACCAGCTGTCCGTTCCATGCGGTACATATGGATAATATCAACGATCTTCCTCAATGTGATATAGATAAATGTACAGGCTGCGGAAGCTGTGTAGGCCGCTGTCCCGGACTTGCCTGCTTTGTCATTGATGAGACAGTGGGGGATGGCAAGGTAAAAATTACCTTTCCTTATGAGATGGTTCCGCTTCCGGCCGTGGGAGATCAGGTGGATGCTCTCGGCCGTGACGGCGAGGTGGTTGGAAAGGCGGAAATTGTACGTGTTCTGAGTACGGAAAAACTGGATCACACAAGCATAATCACAATGCTTGTAGATAAAGAGCTGTTGTACGACGCACGCAATATCCGCTGTGAATAAGGGAGGGATTAGCATGGCATATATGGATGAGAGCAAAATTATTCTCTGCCGCTGTGAAAATGTAACACTGGCAGATTTGCATAAAATGCTGGACGAGGGCATGACCTCCATGCAGGAAATTAAGAAAAAATGTCGCTGCACCATGGGACCATGCCAGGGCAGAACATGTAAAGAACTGATCGCGAAAGAGATTGCCAATTATCTTCACATATCTGTGGATGAACTGGATGTTCCGATCAGCCGGGCACCTATAAAGCCGATTACTATCGGCCAGATTGCGGGAGGTGAGCCAAAGTGAGAAAAACTGCTGATGTTGTAATTATCGGCGGCGGTGCCGCAGGAACTTCGACAGCTTACTATCTGTCAAAGATGGGTGCCAAAAATGTTGTTTTGGTAGAACAGAATTATACGCCTTTTGGAGGAACCGGACGCTGTGCCGCTCAGTTCCGTCTCCAGTTCGGCAGTATTTCAAACTGTAAACTGGGCCTTCTGAGTGTTTCGCAGTTTGACGTTCTGGGAGAAGAAACAGGTTTTGGAGATCTGGAAATTGATAAACACGGATATCTGCTGACTGCCTATACGGAGGAAGAGATGGAATGCCGCAGACGGGATGTGGAACTGCAGCATACATTGGGAATTCAGTCGGTAGTGCTTGATCCGAAGGGATGTAAGGAAGTGGCGCCGTTCCTTGAAGTAGGAGAGCTGGCCGGCGGTTCATACTGTACCGGAGAGGGAACAATCAATCCTCAGAAAATGGCACTGGCATTTAAAAAGGGCGCACAGGACAGGGGAGTAGAGTTTTATAATTATACAAAGGTAACGGGAATCCGTGTAGAAGGCGGAAAAGTAAAAGGTGTTATCACTGATAAAGGCGAGATTGCCACAGAGTGTGTGGTAAATGCTACCGGAGAGTGGGGAAAATTTATCGGGCGCATGGCGGGAGTCACAATCCCGGTTGAGCCTGAGAAACATCAGATTTGCATAACAGAACCTCTTGAATATATCGGTGGGCCGATGATCTATGATTATCGATACGGAACTTATATTTCTCAGGTAAAGCATGGCGGATTTCTGATGGGATGGTCAGATCCGGATGTTGAAGCCGGTATTATTGATTTCAATACAGAGTGGAGAGTTCTGGAAGAACTCTGCAGAAGAGTAGTAAAACAGGTTCCTGCTCTGGCAAATGTGCGTATTGTACGTCACTGGGCCGGCCAGTATGGAAATGGACCGGATCATTCCATTATCGTGGGGCCGGTCCCGGAGGTTGAGGGATTCATCTGTGCACTTGGAATGACAAAGGCTACGATGTTTGCTCCGGCTATCGGTATTTTGGCTGCTGAGTCAGTTTTGAAGGCGAAGCCGTCCCTTCCTATGGAACCATACACAATAGATCGGTTTGCCAAAGGAAATCTGATTATTGATCCGGCACTTCTGTAGCGTGTAGGGTGTAGCGCGTAAGGGGGAATAATATTATGACAGGAACGGCTGGGGTCCGGCGGATTCGGGCACCGGCCTTTCCGACTAGGAGAGAGAGGGATTTTATGGAGAAAGAAAAAAAACGAATTGAGATAGAAAAGGGGATTTTTATTCCCTCTGCCGTGATACTTCTGGTTGTTATTGCTATCGGTTTTTTGTTCCCGTCATTTTTCAATAAATCAATGACGGTTCTGTTTGATGTGACCACAAAAAGCTTTGGGTGGTTTTATCTTCTGATGTCCGCATTTCTGGTATTTCTCTGTATTTTTATCGCAGCAACTCCTTTTGGCAATAAGGTAATAGGCGGTCCGGATGCAAAGCCGGAGCACAAAGTGTTTTCCTGGTGTGCCATGACAATCTGCAGCGGCATTGCAACCGCGGTTGTTTTTTATGCTGTGGGCGAGCCGCTTACTTACTATCAT
This sequence comes from uncultured Lachnospiraceae bacterium, assembly GCA_944384125.1. Taxonomy (GTDB): domain Bacteria; phylum Bacillota; class Clostridia; order Lachnospirales; family Lachnospiraceae; genus Otoolea. The sequence goes on from CALWSF010000034.1 coordinate 28,546, forward strand.
GTACCGCCTGCCTTTACAGGACTGGAGGGAGGGACTCCGCAGGCTGCAGTACGGGGAATTCAGATTGCTTCATTTCACTGGGGATTTGCATATTATGGAATCTTTACATTCTGGGGACTGGTAACGGGATACATGTGTATGAACCATCATCTTCCTGCACGTCCCAGTTCTGCACTTTATCCTGTTTTTAAGGATAAAATTTTTGGGCCTTTGGGAACAGTTGTTGATATTGTTTCTCTTCTGGCGCTTGTTGGCGGAATTGTCACATCTCTAGGATTTGGAACTACGCAGTTTGCGACAGGTCTCCAGTTTGTTTTTGGGATTCAGCCCAGCAACCTGATGTATGTAGTTACAATCGCAGTCGTTACATTTGCTTACACTGCATCCAGTGGACGCGGACTGCAGAAGGGTATGAAATTTATAAGCGATACAAATGCATACGTTTATATCATTCTTCTGGCATTCCTGTTTCTTTTTGGTCCGACCATATATCTCCTCAATCTCCTGACGGAAGTGGCCGGTTCTTCTATTATAAATTATATTCCGACAGCACTGAATGCAGATGCCTTTGATGTGGGAGAAGGCTGGAGCCGTATGAATACAGTATTTTTCATGGCATGGATTATGGCATATGCTCCGCTTATCGGACTGTTCCTGGCAAAGATTTCCAAAGGGCGCACTGTACGTCAGTTCCTTCTTGTCAATATTTTTGTCCCGGGAATCTTTGTGCTTCTCTGGTTCGTGGGTTTTGGCGGAAATGCGATCTATGTAGATCACTATCTGGACGGAAAAATATATGAGATTGTTTCGGAACTGGGATTCCCTGTTGCAAACTTTGCTTTGCTGAGAGAGATGCCTCTCAGCACCTTTACGAATCCGCTTGTAATTCTGGCACTTTTCCTTTCCTTTATAACACTGGCAGATGCAATGACAGGAACGATTGCCTCAATGACAGTAAAAGATACCCTTGCGGAAGAAGCGCCTATTCGCATTAAATTATTCTGGGGTATTCTGATCGGAGCAACTACCATTCTCTGCCTGTTTGCTCTGGGAGAAATTGGAACGACAGCGCTTCAGAATATGAGTATTGTATATGCACTTCCTATCTTTATCATAACAATTTTTGCTATCATAAGTGTCATGAAGATGGTTAATGGAAGTGTCGATCGTGAGATGGAAGAAAAGGCTGCAAAAGATAAGGAAGCAGAGTCCTAGAAACAACACATGGAGAAGAGGCTATGGAATACAGAAATCTGGTTACATTTTTGCGTGTGGCAGAGCTGCAGAATTTTACGCAGGCAGCCAATGAGCTGGGCTATGCCCAGTCAACAGTTACATTTCACATTCAGTCTCTGGAAGAGGAACTGGGAGTTGTACTGTTCGACCGTATTGGAAAAAAAGTGTCACTTACCATGGCCGGAGAGTATCTGATTACATATGCCAATGAAATGATGCACCTGGAAACCAGTATTCGGGAGCTGAACAGGAATATGGAAAAACTCCCCGGTACACTTCGGCTGGGGGTGGTTGAGTCTCTTCTCTATACTCATGCGGAACGGATGATACTGGAATATAATAAACGATATCCTCATATTTCACTGGAAATCCATTCCAATTCATCTCTTGAGCTTATGGAAATGCTTCGGGGCAATAATGTGGATATGATTCTGTTTATGGGAAAACGGATTGTAGATTCCAACTTTGTGCGGGATTTAATTACGCGTGCAGAGGTTTCCTTTGTAACATCTGTTGATAATCCGCTTGCAAAAAAAGAAATTGTGGATTTTCATGAAATTATGGAGCAGCCATTAATCCTTCCGGAGAGAAACAGCCTTTACCGCCGGATGGCGGAGGATGTGGCAGCCCACTTTGACTGTGTTCTGCAGCCGATTGTTCAGATTAATAATACAGCAATGATTATCGACCTGCTTTGTTATGGCCTTGGAATTTCCTTTTTGCCAAAGTATCTGACAGCTAAAAAAATCAAGGAGGGTAAACTGGCTGTTCTGAATGTGGGGAGCGGTGTGCATCAGGATTATTATATTCAGCTGCTTCATCACAAGAATAAATGGGTTACTCCTCAGATGAAAGGATTTGTCAGCCTGATAGAGGAGATACTGGAGCCGGAAAGCTGTCTGTAATGCAGAAAATATTGTAAAAAGAGGGGTTGTCGGTTAATACCGAATTTTAATCCCTAACACGCAGGAAAGAGACAATCCCAGAGAATTCGGATTTTT
>CALWSF010000035.1 GCA_944384125.1 uncultured Lachnospiraceae bacterium
TCTATAGCCTTTGATTTCTCTTCGCTACCCGAATCCAGAGAAGATATCGCCTGAATCTCCGCTGCTATCTCCTCGTTTAACAAATCTTTGATGTTTTCACCCATTTTAGTTCTCCTTTCGTGAATTCATTAACTGTTCCATAAAAGGACTTGTTATTCGTGCGAAATATAATCTTTGAGGTTGACCTTTAGTACCACATACTTTTTCTTGTATATCGCATTCGCTCCCTTATGAGACAGCTCCAGAAATAAATAAGGTCCGCTGTCCGGATCAGATTGATCGACTCGAAGCGAACCCACGACATCTTTTCGGAACACCTTCCGTCCGAATATAACCCCAATAATGATGCCAATAATCATGCAAAGAATCAGCTCCATATTCCATCTCACCTTTCCAAAACATTTTTCTAAATTTCCCACCCGGGATTTTTTCAAATATCAACATAGCATGTCTTTTAGATACCTTGGTACTGTGTTTTAACCTAGGATAAAAAGAAAGAGCCGTTGTTAGCGGCTCAGTCTTCTTTTTCAAAAAGTTCTTTAACTTGATCAGAAGCAAATCCTCCAAAGTACGCTGCTTTGATACAACCCATGCAATGTTTTTTGTTTGTTTCTTCAGCTTTGGCATCGGATATCAATCCGAGACTCTGTCTAATATTGCAAACCTCAATCAGGTTGGCATGGTAATTGAATATAAGTTTGTAAATTGGATTTTCTTTCTTCATAAAATAATCACTCCCCTTTCACAATAGGAGATGTTATTTCTGCGTTCCTTCGCCCTCATACACGATCTTCTTCCTCATGTCGGACCAGGCGATATATCGTTCTTTCCGACATACAGGGCAATGGAATTTACACACTTTTCCTCCGATATCCACCACCTCTTTACTGTCCGCCTCCAATCGACTCTGACAATTCGGACAGTTGAAGCGATAGACTTTCTTGACTGCTATGTCTACAATCTTCATGTCAATCCCTCGCTTTATTCAGTAACCAGAAGAACCGTCTGTATAAGTTGTAATAAACATCCTTGCAGCATGGAATATTTAATCTAGCTTTCAGGATGTCATAAGACCATCCTTCAGTTACGCCTTTTAAAATATAATTGGATAGCTCCGCATCCGTCGCAATCGCCGTTTGCTCGACCGTTTTCATACGATCCAAATAATGAGATCGAGCTTCTGCACATCGAGCAGTCGGATCGCCAGCCGTTCTGTTCTTTGAGAATATCTCCATATCAGAAGGCCGATGGCTAAGTCCATCCAGAGCTACATATGCTTTCTTCCATATTGGATACTGTAAACAAAAATGTTTCAATTCATAGTACCGGTGACGCTCAATCCAATATGGATTTTTCTCGGATAATTCTGGACGAATCGTTGTTCCCATATTAACGCTTCTCTCCTTTCCATAAATATCCGGTTTCTTCCCAGAGCCGCTTTGGAGAAATATAAAAGTTGATGCGTCCGTACTTCGAATTCATCTCTTCGATATTGGTAATCAACTTTCCGTTTCTAGTCGCTTTTCCAATGGGAAGCCATCCGGATATAATACCGGCTCGAACCCAGGAAGCATCTTTCCCGTATACTCTGGCGACGACCGCTACCGGAACGGAGCCCGGTGCAAATATCATTTCTTCCATTGGCTGTTACCTCCTTTCAACAGCTATTCTAGGATAGGAACCGCAATTTGTTAAAACAACCTCAGTGGCAAAACGACAAAAAGAAAGAGCCCTTGTTAGGACTCCATTCTCTTGAAATATAATTTTTGTAATTTTGCTCTCATTCTTGTCAATTCGATTTGAATCGCTTCCGCCTGACCAAAATTCTTACATCGTAAAAGCATATCCTCAAATATCCGAATCTTAGTCTGTAAGTGCTTTTCCTCTTTTGACATCATGAATCTCCTTTCGTTTTATCTTTCACAAAAGGAGTTGTAATTCCTGCGAATTCCTCCAGCGAATCATCGTCATTTCGCAAGGGTAATCCTCGTACCCATATGTCTCGCAAGTAATAAAACCTTCCAGAACGCCGCGAATCACCTCGGCTTCGTACTGTTTGTATGGAAAAATATAATCTGGTAATTTTCGATGAATACGTCCACAGGAAGGACATCGGAACCGTCGAACTTTTATCCATATGGTATATCTATTTTTAGTTCGCATAACTCTAGGAACACTATCATAATATCTCAATTTGTTTCCGCATATAGAACATAAATATTCTTTTTCCATGCTCTTGCACCACCTTATTCATTCCATAATAAATTATACAATATTTTAGAAAAAGATGGACAAATTTCGATTTCCCAGATAAAACAAAAAGTACCAACGGATCTTCAGGTGTGATCCGCTGATACTCTTTATTAAGATCGGATTATCTATACCGTTTGGTTTGCATAATCTTTTGCACCGTTTGGTGTCGTATTGGTGTCAACTTGCGATTTCAAACAAATTTTTCAAATATAACATATCTCGTTTTTAATACAACTTAGCACCTGCCGGAATACGATCGTCCACCATTAGGAGATTGAGACCTTCTCTACCGTTTTCTTCATGTACTGCTGAAATCAGCATACCGCAGGAATCAATACCCATCATCGGACGAGGTGGAAGATTTACGATTGCAATGCACGTCTTTCCGACCAATTCTTCCGGCTCGTAATACTCGTGAATTCCGCTTAAAATCACTCTGTCTGTGCCTGTACCGTCATCTAAAACGAATTTTAGGAGTTTTTTGCTCTTCGGTACAGCTTCACATTCTTTTACCTTCACGGCTCTGAAATCAGATTTTGAGAACGTTTCAAAATCTACAAATTCCTCGAACAGAGGCTCGATTTTTACATTAGAAAAATCGATTTTTTCAGCCGGATTTTTCTCTGCTTTCGGTGCTTCTGCTGCCTTTGTACTGACACCATTTTCAGATTTTGAACCATTCAGGCTCTTCATGGTGGGGAACAGCAGCACATCCCGTATTGCCTGCGAATCTGTAAGGAGCATCACGAGACGGTCAATACCGTATCCGATACCGCCTGTAGGCGGCATACCGATCTCAAGAGCATTGAGGAAATCCTCATCTGTATGGTTTGCCTCCTCATCACCGGCAGCAAATGCCTCCTCCTGCGCTGCAAAACGCTCTCTCTGATCAATGGGATCGTTTAATTCTGAATATGCATTGCACATCTCACGGCCGTATATAAAGAGCTCAAACCGCTCCACGAGTTCGGGATTCTCCGGTTTTTTCTTTGTCAGCGGAGAAATCGCAAGCGGATGATCCATAACAAAGGTCGGCTGAATCATATGCTCCTCGCAGAATTCCTCAAAGAACAGGTTGATAATATCGCCCTTCTTGTGACGGGCCTCATATGCAACATGGTGCTTATCGGCAAGAGCCTTGGCCTCCTCATCGGAAGTCACTTTTGCAAAATCCACACCTGAATATTTCTTAACCGCATCAATCATAGTGATGCGCTCAAACGGCTTTGACATATCAATAACCGTTCCGTTATAGCTTATCACAGAGCTGCCGCAGACTTTTTCCGCCAGATAGCGGAACATACTCTCCGTAAGCTCCATCATTCCCTCATAGTCTGTATATGCCTGATAGAGTTCCATCAGAGTGAATTCCGGGTTGTGTCTCGTATCGACTCCCTCATTACGGAACACACGTCCAATCTCATAAACGCGCTCCAGACCGCCGACAATCAGACGTTTCAGATACAGTTCCAGAGAGATACGGAGTTTTACATCCTCGTCCAGAGCATTATAGTGTGTCTCAAAGGGACGTGCTGCCGCACCGCCGGCATTGGCTACCAGCATGGGCGTCTCCACTTCCATAAATCCCCGGCCGTCCAGGAAATTGCGGATCTCCTTAAGGATCTGGGAACGCTTGATAAATGTATCCTTTACCTCCGGATTCATAATCAGGTCAACATATCTCTGGCGATAGCGGATATCCGTATTGGTAAGTCCGTGGAATTTCTCCGGGAGAATCTGAAGACTCTTGGTAAGAAGAACGATGGACTCCGCATGGACAGAAATCTCCCCCATCTTTGTGCGGAACACGGTTCCTTTTATTCCGACAATATCGCCGATGTCCATCTTTTTAAATTCTTTGTAGGATTCTTCTCCGACACTGTCTTTTGCAATATAAGACTGAATACTTCCCTTCAGATCCTGTATATTGCAGAAGGACGCCTTTCCCATAACACGCTTGGACATCATACGTCCCGCAATGGTAACCTCCTGGCCTTCCATCTGCTCAAAATTATCCTTGATATCAGCGCTGTGTGCCGTCACATCAAACTTTGTGATCTGAAACGGATCTTTCCCGCTGTCCTGAAGCTCTTTGAGCTTCTCACGGCGAACCTTCAGCAGCTGGTTCAAGTCTTTCTCATCTTTCTTATTCTGCTCTCCCAATTTTTCCACTCCTTTGTGAATACCCGGCTGTCCCCCGCATGCACTTGAAAACATGCCCCCTGTCAGGCCGGGGCAGCGTTCTTTTATATTTTAAGAAACTCTCTGAATCTCAAGAATTTTATACTGAATTGTTCCTGCCTGTGTCTCAACGTCAACCGTCTCTCCCGCTTTTCTGCCGAGAAGAGCGTGGCCAACCGGAGACTCATTGGAAATCTTATTCTGAAGGCTGTTTGCCTCAGTGGAGCCCACAATCTTAAACTCCATCTCTTCTCCTTCTTCCACATCAAGGAGTTTTACTTTGCAGCCGATACTGATTTTGTCGAGGTCAATCTCTTCCTCCACAACAACTTCTGCATTTTTCAGGAGTTTTTCGAGCGCTTCAATCCGTGCCTCGATATCGCGCTGCTCATCCTTCGCAGCATCATACTCCGCATTCTCAGATAAGTCGCCCTGCTCTCTTGCCTCTTTAATCTTCTGTGCAATCTCCCTGCGTTTATTTACCTTCAGATCATGAAGCTCATCCTCATACTGTTTTAACCCCGCGTAAGTTAAAATGTTCTTCTTCTCCGCCATGACAGCTATCCTTCCTCCTGATAATTCGTTTCAGACTATAGTCTGATGATTGCATCGCATTATTATAACTGATTCCATTACCATTGTCAAGAATTGCAATGCCCCATTTTCTGCATCTGCAGATCAGTGTATTCTCTCCTCAATAAGGCGTATCAGTTCTTCCATTGTCTCAGTCTGGTTGATATCACAGCGCAGAGACGAAGAATGCGGATACCCTGCCGTATACCAGGCCACATGCTTTCTCATTTCCCTTACAGCTATAGCCTCGCCCCGGTACTCGGCCTGGAGCTGCGCATGACGGATAATCATGCGCTTCAGTTCCGCTCCATCCGGAGGCGGCAGAATCTCTCCCGTATTCAGATAATGATTAATACGGCGAAACAGCCACGGATTTCCTTTGGCGCCCCGTGCCACGAGTATTCCGTCGCAGCCAGTCTCTTCCTGCATACGCTTTGCATCCTCCGGTGTAAATACGTCTCCGTTTCCCCAGACAGGGATTGAGACGGCTTCTTTTACCTGCCGGATGATATCCCAGTCTGCCTTTCCGGAATAATACTGTTCCCTCGTTCTTCCATGCACAGCCACAGCCGCAACGCCGCAGCTCTCTGCCATACGGGCAAACTCTACCGCATTCACATCCTTTTCGGTAAAACCCTTACGGAACTTGACTGTTACCGGCTTATGAAGCTTTTTAACCATCGCAGTCAGAATCTTTTCTGCCAGGGCCGGATTTTTCATGAGGGCGGAACCCTCCCCGTTATTGACAATCTTCGGAACAGGACACCCCATATTGACATCAATCCATGCATAAGGCCCTTCCTCAAGCTGCAGTGCCATCTCACTCATAATGTCAGGATCCGATCCGAATATCTGAACGGCCACGGGCGCCTCCTCCTCCCGCGTTTCCAGAAGCGGTCCCGTATTTCTGTTCCTGTAAAGCAGAGCCCTGGCGCTAACCATTTCTGTAAACATGGCACCGCAGCCCTGCTCCTTGCACAGCAGCCTGAACGGCAGATCTGTTACGCCGGCCATAGGAGCCAGTGCCACATTATTTTCCAGCTCTACTGCTCCAATCCTCAGTTTCATTTTCCAGCTCTCCTATTCCTCTTCATGGTACCGCTCCATCTGCTCCTCATCTAAAAGTTCTTCCGCCGGAATCCCCAGCACACGCACCTTATAGTAAAGCTCCAGCGACTCAAGAAGCTCTCGTTTCTCAGCCTGATACTGCTTGATTTTCAGGGCACTTCCAATTTCATCAAAAAGATAATCATTCTCTTCCGCTTCCACACGGAATTCAAGTTCTCCCCCAGGAGTAAACTCCAAAAGAAGGACTCCTCCCACATCCTCGGTAAACATAACACACATAATCTGCAGCTCGGCTTTCACGGCCTCCGGAAGTCCGGAAAAATTTTCATTCAGATAGTACTTTTCCACATAAGAATTTGCCCCGCAGAGCACTGTATTTTCTCCGTTTTTTCCTTCCTGTCCCATTATTCCCCACCTGTATCCTTTCCCCGCTTCCCCCAGAGAGAAGCTATCTTTCACACAGAATAAAAAATGCTGCAGAACACAGGGCGAAAAACAGCCGATTCCCCGTCAGGTCCTGCAGCCAAGCCGCTGACATAAAATCAGAAGTTCCCCGTTCTCACTGCTCTGCAACACTTTTGTTTCCTTGATTTTATCTTGCTTTCCGTCCTGAATCAGCGAACCAGCATCTTGCTTATCTCGTACTGATCTTCAGGAATATCCTTCTTCATGTTCAGTGCTTCCTGAATATCAAAATCCAGGAATTCCCCATGCTTATGGGCAACAACACGATTTGTTTTTCCCATACAGAGAAGTTCCACCGCCTTCGCTCCCATAATGGATGCATACATACGATCCTTACAGGTAGGAGCACCGCCTCTCTGCATGTAACCCAGGATCGTCGCACGGGTCTCAATTCCTGTAGCCGCCTCAATTCTTCTGGCCATCGATGCAGAATGTCCGATTCCCTCGGCATTGATGATAATGTGATGCTTCTTTCCGCGTTTGCGGTTCTCTATGATCCGGTTAATCAGCATCTGCTCATTTCCGTCATAGCGCTCGGGCAGAAGAATATCTTCCGCTCCATTTGCAATTCCGCACCAAAGTGCAATATATCCTGCATGACGTCCCATAACCTCAATGATACTGCAGCGTTCATGAGAAGTGGAGGTATCTCTTACCTTATCAATAGCCTCCATCGCCGTGTTGATTGCCGTATCAAAGCCTATGGTATAGTCTGTACATGCAATATCCAAATCAATTGTTCCCGGAAGTCCAACTGTATTGATTCCAAGAGCAGAAAGCTTTCCGGCGCCTCTGTAGGAACCGTCTCCGCCAATGACAACCAGACCGTCAATGCCATGCTTCCGGCAAATATCAGCGCCCTTTTTCTGTCCTTCCTCCATCATAAATTCCGGACAGCGTGCTGTGTAGAGGATAGTTCCGCCCCGGCCGATCGTATCCGCCACGCTGGTTCCGTCCATATCCACAATCTCTTCCTGAAGCAGCCCGGCATATCCCCGCATGATTCCCTTTACACTCATGCCCTTGTTGATTGCCGTTCTTACAACTGCACGGATCGCAGCATTCATACCCGGCGCATCGCCGCCGCTGGTCAGCACACCGATTGTCTTTACCTCTTTTGCCATAGCATATTCCTCCATCCCGCCTCTTTTCTCCGGCTCCCCGTCTGCCGGACCCCAGACGAACAAATGATTATTGATTCTCAATTCATATAACCCAGTTTATTCTAATTCATTTTATCTCTCTTTTCAAGAGGTTTATGATATTTTTTTAACCATCCTCTCCGGAACCACAGCACATGCGCTTTCACTGCCCACAGAGTTATTTAAATACGGCAAATCATCTCTTCCTGGATGCCAGTGTCAGGGTCTTGTCCACAGTCTTTACATTTTCTTCCCCCAGGGCGGTCCGGAGTTTTTCCAGAAGCGCATCCTCCGCCTTTACATTCCAGTTGGACGGAAGTACTTTTTTTGCCCGCTCCTTTCCCAGATAAATAACAACCGTGTCATTTCCCTCAGACATCCGCAGCAGATCCAGAAGTTTCTTTTCACCGGAAAGATAAGCCTCTTTGTCAGGAAACTGCACCCACAGCTCTCTGGGAACCTCATCAAAGGGAATTACCTGTTCGCAGATAAGCTTTCCTGCCGGTTCATCGCCAATGGACGCGCGTCCCCGTATAAATACCTTTGCATCCTGTATCAGGCTCTCTCTTCTCTTCTCATATTCATTGGGGAACACCAGAACTTCCACGCTGCCGGCCAGATCTTCAAGAGTAATAAAAGCCATTACTTTATTATTTCTTGTAGTCTTAACCGTCTTGTCTGTGATCATTCCGCCTATCGTCACATAGGCTCCATCCCGCACAGCCGCCTCTCCCGACTCTTCATCCACCAGAAAATCTGAACTTTTTGCCGTTACGTTCTTTTCCCACAGGCCTATATAGGCTTCCATGGGATGACCACTGATATATACCCCCAGCATCTCTTTTTCAAATGCCAGAAGCTCATCCTTGGCATACTCCCCCACATCAGGAAACGTTATCTGAAAGTCCTGTCTGTCTTCCTCTCCCACAAAATCAAACAGAGACATCTGCCCTTCCATGGAATTTTTTTTCTCCTTGTTTTTCTGCTCCAGAAGCTGGGCTGACACAAGGAACTTCTGTTTGCGCGTTCCCGGAAGTCCATCCATGGCACCGGATTTTATAAAGCTTTCCAGCGTGCGCTTGTTGACCTCCCGGCTGCTCATTCTGTCAATAAAATCTTCCAGTGTGGCAAAACTTCCATTTTCCTGGCGCTCCCGCACAATCTCATCTACCACAGACTGTCCGATACTCTTGATGGCTGAAAGACCATACCGTATTGCTCCGTTGGAAACAGAAAAGCCGCTCTCCCCCTCATTGATATCCGGCGGAACAATTTTCATGCCCATCTGCCGGCAGGTCATGATATACTCAGACACCTTCGTCACATTATCCTTGACAGATGTCATGAGTGCGGCCATAAATTCCACAGGATAATAATACTTCAGATACGCTGTCTGATATGACACCACCGCATAGGCCGCGGCATGTGACTTATTAAAAGCATATTTTGCAAAATCAATCATCTCATCATAGATGTGATTTGCGGTTTTCTCATCTATCCCATTGGCGATACAGCCCTTTACTCCCTCCTCCGGATTTCCGTAAACAAAATTCTGACGCTCCTTCTCCATTACAGCGCCCTTTTTCTTTGCCATGGCCCGGCGCACCAGATCACTTCTTCCCAGCGTATATCCCGCCAGATCCCGGACTATCTGCATAACCTGCTCCTGATAAACGATACATCCATATGTGGGTGCCAGAATAGGCTCCAGCTGCGGGCACTCATAGGTAATGGAGCTTTTATCATTCTTTCCTTTCAGATAACGGGGAATAAAATCCATGGGGCCCGGCCGGTACAGGGAAATACCGGCAATGATATCCTCCAGATTTTCCGGCTTAAGCTCCTTCATAAAGCCCTTCATTCCAGAGCTCTCAAGCTGAAACACACCGTCATTTTTTCCTGTGCCGATTGCCTCAAGGACTCTTCTGTCATTATAATCTATCTTCTCCAGATCAATATGATGCCCTGCGGTTTTTTCCGCCAGACGCACTGCATTCTGGATAACCGTCAGTGTCCGCAGACCCAGAAAATCCATTTTCAGAAGCCCCAGTTCCTCAAGGGTTGTCATGGTAAACTGTGTGGTAATGGAACCGTCCGCAGCGCGGGACAGCGGCACATATTCATCAACCGCCTTCCGGCTTATGACAACTCCTGCCGCATGCATGGATGTGTGTCTGGGCAGTCCCTCCAGACGGCGGCTCATGTCAATCAGATACTTTACCTCGCTGTCAGTCTCGTACGCAGAGCGAAGATCCGGACTGCTTTTCAGCGCCTTGTCAAGGGTCATTCCCAGATCTCCCGGAATCATCTTTGCAATGGAATCACACTTTGCATAGGGCATGTCCAGAACACGGCCCACATCGCGGACCACACCCTTGGCCGCCAGTGTACCAAAAGTAACAATCTGCACAACCCGATCCTTGCCGTATTTTCTTACCACATAGTCGATAACCTCCTGACGGCGCTCGAAACAGAAGTCTATATCGATATCCGGCATGGATACACGTTCCGGATTCAGGAAACGCTCAAACAGAAGCTGATAGCGAATCGGATCAATATCGGTAATCTCCAGGCTGTAGGCAACAATGCTTCCCGCCGCAGACCCGCGCCCCGGCCCTACCATAATTCCATTTGATTTTGCAAAATGTATAAAATCCCACACAATAAGGAAATAGTCCACATATCCCATGGACTTTATGACACCCAGCTCATACTCCAGGCGCTCCCTGAGCGTTCCGGTATCGTCAGGATACCGCTTCGCAAACCCCTCCTCACACAGTTTTTTCAGGTATTCCCAGGAGGTATATCCATCCGGCACATCATACTGCGGAAGTTTTGTAACGCCAAACTCGATTTCCACATTGCATCTCTCGGCAATTTTATGCGTGTTTTCCAGTGCATCCGCCGCATACGGAAAAAGCGCTCTCATCTCTTCTTCCGATTTGAGGTAAAACTGTCCTCCCTCATACCGCATTCGGTTTTCGTCTGCTACCTTTTTTCCTGTCTGAATGCAGAGCAGAATATCATGAGGCTCCACATCCTCTTTAAATGTATAGTGACAGTCATTGGTGGCCACCAGAGGTATATTAAGCTCCTGGCTCATTCTGAGTATCCCCTGATTGACTGTTCTCTGGGCCGGAATACCGTGATCCTGAAGTTCCAGAAAGAAATTGTTCTCCCCGAAAATTTCCCGGTACTTAAGAGCCGCTTTACACGCCTCCTCATACATGCCTCTTGCCAGATACCTGGGAATTTCCCCGGCCAGGCAGGCGCTGAGCGCAATCAGCCCCTCACTGTATTCCCGCAGCACCTCATCGTCTACTCTGGGCTTATAATAAAATCCCTCAACGAATCCCTTTGAAACAATTTTCATCAGGTTCTGATACCCGGTATTGTTTTCTGCCAGAAGGATCATATGATAGTACCGATCCTCCCCGCTCACATTCTCCCGATCGAACCGGGAACCGGGGGCTACATATATCTCACAGCCAATAATCGGCTTTATTCCATTTTCTCTTGCCGCCCGATAAAAATCGATCACGCCGTACATTACGCCGTGATCCGTAATCGCCAGGCTGTCCATCCCCAGCTCCTTCGCACGCGCCGTCAGTTCCTTTATTTTGCTGGACGCATCCAGAAGGCTGTATTCCGTATGAACATGAAGATGTGTAAACGCCACTCTTTTTTCCTCCGTATGACACTTCGGGCTGCTGCAAGCACACCTTGCAGCAGCCCGAAAATGTTTCTATCTAATGGTTGCCCAGATACTTTTCAATTCCGTCAATTGCATCTTTTTCATCCTCGCCGTCAGCCGTCACACGCACTGTTTCGCCCTCTGCCAGCCCCAGCGTCATCATTCCCATAATGCTCTTGGCATTTACCCGTTTCTCGCCGCTTTCCACATAGATGCTGCTTTCATACTGACTGGCTACCTGTACCAGCATTGCGGCCGGTCTGGCCTCCAGGCCTGAAGCAAGTTCAATTTTGATCTCTTTACTTATCATAATATCCTCCTCATCTTCAAAAGAACCCGGTTACTGCCCGCCGTGTGACAGGTAACCCACGCAGTCCATGCTAATCGCCATTCTGTTCCCGAAGATTCTCCGCGATCATACTGATCTTTCTGAGCCGGTGATTTACTCCGGATTTTCCCACCGGCGGATTCAGGCTTTCGCCCAGTTCTTTCAGCGTCGCATCCTGCATTTCCAGTCGAAGCCCCGCCAACTCTGCCAAAGGCTCCGGCAGATAATCAAGACCGACAGTGTCACGAATGTAGGTTATGTCCCCCAGCTGCTTGACTGCAGCTGATACTGTCTTGTTGATATTGGCCGTTTCACAGTTGACCTGCCGGTTCACACTGTTTCGCATCTCCTTCAGGATCCGGATATTCTCCAGTTCCATGAGTGCCAGCTGTGCCTCCATCACACCAAGAATCTCTACAATCTGACTGCCTTCTTTTATATATACCACATAATACTTCTTTCTGACAACTATTTTCGCATCAATTGAGAAAGTCGCTATGACTTCCTGAAGCTGCTCAGCCTTCTCCATGGAAGCACATACAATCTCAAAGTGGTAAAATTTTTCCGGATCACTGATAGAGCCGGCTGCCAGAAAAGCCCCTCTTATAAATGCTCTCCTGCAGCACGGATTCTGGATAACCAGGTTTCTGACCACCGAAAGATTCTCCCCAACCTCCCCGTGCTCGTCCACCAGTTTGGCTGCCTCCAGCACCCGGACAGCATCATTGTGATCCCGGACAAGAACCGTGTAGGTACGGCTCTTCTTCAAAAAGGCATTTCGTCGGATCGAAATATCCGCCTTAATATTAAATGCTTTTTTCAGTAATGTAAAGTATTTTCTCGCAACTGCCACATTTTCCGTATGAATCCGGATACTGAAATGATCTTCTTCATCTATATGAATTCGACCGCAGAGGCTCAGAATTGCAGCCAGCTCCGCTATCTGGCAGTGCCGCGCAGAGCTCATCTGCCGTGACAGTTCCTCCTTTACTCTGGAAGAAAATGACATCCCTAACCCCTTCCATTTCTTTTTTATCCCTTAACTCTGCTGTCCTTGTCAATATCCCTGTGCTCTATCTTGAGGCCGATCTCCCGATGAGCCAGCAGACTTTCATAAAGCATATTGGCAATTGTCACAGAACGGTGTTTGCCGCCGGTACAGCCGATAGCAATAACCAGCTGATTCTTCCCTTCTTTCACATAATATGGAAGAAGGAAGTCAATCATTCCGTATAATTTCTCCAGGAAAATTTCAGCTGTCCGTCCTTTCTTCACAAACTCCTGAACTTCCCTGTCATTTCCCGTAAATCCTCTCAGTTTCTCATCATAATAAGGATTCGGCAGAAAACGCACATCAAATACCAGATCCGCATCGGAAGGAATTCCGTATTTAAAGCCAAAGCTTAAAACTGTGACAAACAGACTGGAAAAACGCTCATGATCCAGAAAAATGCGATCCAGCTCTTCCTTAAGTTCACGCGTCAGAAGCGTACTTGTATCCAGAATATAATCCGCACGCTTTTTAAGGAACTCCAGCTTCTGACGCTCCCTGGCAATTCCGCGATCCAGCCGTTCCTTTCCCGCAAGCGGATGACTTCTGCGGGTCTCTTTATAACGCTTAATAAGCATTTCATCACTTGCATCCAGAAACAGAATCTCATACGGAAGGCTCTCACGCTCCCACTCATTGAGCGTATTTTCCAGTTCAGACAGTCCCTCTCCGCTCCGGACGTCAATTCCCAGTGCTGCGCTGCTGATCTCTCCCTCCCGACCGGTTACCAGCTCCGCAAATTTTCCCACAAGCGGAACCGGAAGATTATCCACACAGTAAAATCCCATGTCCTCCAGCATCTTGAGAGCTGATGTCTTTCCGGCTCCCGACATGCCGGTCACAATTACAAGCCGCATTATTTTCTCTCCTGATTTTCCTCAAAGCCCAGCATCTTTATCTCTGTCTCAAGGCAGACGCCGGAAGACGCAAAAACCTTATCCTGTACAATCCGGCACAGATCCAGAATTTCCTGCGCCGTAGCATTATCCCGGTTAATCACAAAGCCGCAGTGTTTCTCAGACACCTGAGCCCCGCCGTTCCTGTAACCGCGAAGCCCCGCATCCTCAATGAGCTTTCCCGCAAAATATCC
Organism: uncultured Lachnospiraceae bacterium; assembly: GCA_944384125.1. GTDB lineage: Bacteria > Bacillota > Clostridia > Lachnospirales > Lachnospiraceae > Otoolea. Next base: position 13,846 of record CALWSF010000035.1, read on the forward strand.
CTCAGGCCTTTTGAAAGTGCTTCCCGCACTGGGATATTCAAGAGGCTGCTTTTCCCTTCTCCGGGCCGCCAGATCCTCCATCTTTTCCCGAATAAGCGCCCCGTCTCCCCGTTTCAGCCGAATTACGGCCGATAAAACCACATATTCCCGTTTGGGAATACAGCTTTTCCGATACCCGAGTTCCAATTCAGATGCCTTAATCTCATGGATCTCTCCTGACGGTTCCAGAACACGGACCGATACAAGAACATCCCGCATCTCGCCCCCATAAGCTCCGGCATTCATGACAACCGCCCCGCCCATAGTACCGGGAATGCCTGCCGCAAATTCAAATCCTGTCAGAGAATCAGACAGAGCCTCACGGGCAATCCGGGAAAGAAGCGCTCCGGAACCGGCCTCAATCAGAATTTCTCCTGTCTGATCATCCCCCGGCTCTTTACCCTGCTTTTTAATTCCGGAGAACCCGTCTCCCATCTCAATCATCACACCGTCAAACCCTCTGTCCGCAATCAGAAGATTACTTCCGTTTCCCAGAATGTAAAACGGCATTCCCTCACTCCGGCAGAGATTCAGCACAGCAGACAGCTCCGACTCCCCCGGCGGGGATACAAAATAGCGGGCCGGTCCTCCGACACGAAAAGTGGTATGCCGGTTCATCGGTTCATTTTCCCATATATGACCGGCCCCGGCTGCATGCCGCAGTCTATTTAAAAAATCACTCATCCGTCAATCCCTCTGGGCCAGGTTTGCCTGTACCCTCTTATACAATTCCTTAGCCGCGTTGTAACCCATCTTTTTCTGACGGTAATTTACAGACGCCGACTCAACTATAATAGCCAGATTCCGTCCCGGCCGAATCGGAATAGAGTGACACACTACCTTGTTTCCAAGAAATTCCGTGTACTGATCCTCCATACCAAGACGGTCGTACTCTTTATCTTTATCCCACTCTTCCAGCTTGATTACCATGTCAATAGACTGTGTATCCTTGACACTCTCCACACCAAACAGCGTCTTCACATCAATAATTCCAATTCCTCTGAGCTCAATAAAATGACGTGTAATATCAGGGGCAGAGCCAATCAGAGTCTCATCACTGACACGCCGTATTTCTACCACGTCATCACTTACCAGACGGTGTCCTCTTTTAATAAGCTCCAAAGCGGCCTCGCTCTTCCCGATCCCGCTTTCTCCCATGATCAGAACACCCTCTCCGAACACATCCACCAGCACGCCGTGAATGCTGATCATCGGAGCAAGTTTCACATTCAGCCACCGGATAACCTCTGCCATCAGATCAGATGTTTTCTGTTCCGACACCATGCAGGGTACTCCGTGATAATTGCACAGTTCCAGCACGTCCCGATCCGGTGCTATCCCCCGGCTGTATACAAGGCAGGGTATCCCGGCGGAAAGGAGATCATTGAACACCTCATGTCTTCTCTCCGGCGTCAGCGTGTCCAGATAGGCATTTTCCACATAACCTATAATCTGTACTCTGTCCTTGTCAAAATGGTCAAAAAAACCTGTAAGCTGAAGAGCCGGACGATTTACGTCCGGATGAATCAGCACTACATTGTCCGTATCAAGCTCGGGCGTCATATTTCTCAGTCCCAGCTTATCAATCAGTTCTGTTATCGTCACTCCGCACATTTCTTTTTCCCCCGCCTGTCTTATCCTGAATTTATCGTGATATTGTATTGTCTGTTTCTATTGTATCTCGTTACTGTTTATCCTATCACAACTTTTCTTTCTTGTCATCCTGCGGCTGTCCGTTTCGGAAAAATGCGTACACCGCCTCTGCCGATGCCCGGCTCATTCCCGGAGCAGCCGCCAGCTCATCGACGCCGGCATCTCTGATATCCTCAATTGTCTTAAATGTCCGAAGAAGAGATTTCCGTCTCGCCGGCCCAATTCCTTTTATATCATCAAGAACAGAATGTACCTGCTCCTTACTCCTTAAGCTCCTGTGATACTCAATGGCGAAACGATGCGCCTCATCCTGAATCCGTGTGATCAGCTTAAAGCCCTCCGAATGGCGGTCAATGGGAATTTCCACATTATGATAATACAGGCCGCGTGTACGATGATTATCATCCTTTACCATTCCGCAGACAGGGATATCCAGCTTAAGTTCCCGCAGAACATCCAGAGCAATATTAACCTGTCCTCTTCCGCCATCCATCATCAGAAGATCCGGAAAACGGGTAAAACTTCCCAGTTCCAGGTCAGTTCCTTCCGCCCTGAGTTTCTCTGCCTCCTCCATACCGTGGGAAAAGCGTCTGAGAATCACTTCCCGCATGGATGCATAATCATTTGGACCCTGCACCGTGCGGATCCGGAATTTTCTGTAATCATTTCTCTTCGGACGCCCGTCCTCATAAACCACCATGGAGCCTACCGACTCAAAGCCGCTGATATTGGAGATATCATATGCCTCAATGCGGCGGACCTTTTCCAGTGAAAGCCACTCTCCAATCTGATTCATCGCACCTGTGGTTCTCAGTTCCTCCCGCTTGATTTTTTCCTTATCCTGAGACAGAACCATTCTGGCATTCTTCTGCGCCAGTTCCACCAGCTGCTCCTTCTGCCCCTTTTTAGGCACGACAATTCTGACCTTCTGCCCTCTCCTCGCTGTCAGGAAACGGGATATTACCTCCGCATCCTCCAGTTCTTCCTGAACCCAGATCTCCCTGGGTACAAACGGCGTCCCCGCATAAAACTGCTTGACAAAGCTGTTGAGAATCTGATTATCCTCCTCCTCAGCAGAGAGGTTCATGTGAAAGTGTTCCCGGCCGATCAGACGTCCGTCTCTTACAAAAAACACCTGCACCACAGCATCCCTCTCATCCTTTGCCATGGCAATGATGTCGCGATCCTCCATGCTCTGACTGGTAATCTTCTGCTTCTGCGCCACTTTTCTGACGCTTCCGAGAAGCTCCCTGTACTCTATCGCCTTTTCAAATTCCATGGCATCTGAGGCAGCCAGCATTTTTTCTTCCAGATAATTCATAACAGTGTCATACCGCCCTCCGAGGAAATCCAGCGCCTGGCGGACGGACTGACCGTATTCTTCCTGTGAAATGTATCCCTGACAGGGAGCGTCGCATTGATGGATATGGTAATAGAGACAGGGACGATCCTTTCCGATATCCTGAGGAAGCCTGCGGCTGCAGGTGCGGATACGGTATATTTTATGAATCAGATCAATGGTGTCTTTTACGGCCCCGGCACTTGTAAAAGGACCAAAGTACTTATTCCTGTCTTTTTTCATCTGTCTTGAAAAAAGAATGCGCGGAAAATCTTCGCTTACTGTTACCTTAATATACGGATACGTCTTATCGTCTTTGAGCATTGTGTTGTAACGGGGCCGGTGCTCCTTGATCAGATTGCATTCCAGCACAAGTGCCTCAAGCTCCGAATCTGTTACAATGTACTCAAACCGCGCTATCCTGGATACCATCTGCTCTATTTTGGCAGTCTTTCCGCGGCTGCTCTGAAAATACTGGCGCACACGATTCTTCAGACTTATGGCTTTTCCGACATAAATAATCTCGTCCTTATCATCGTGCATAATGTAGACTCCCGGCTGTGCCGGCAGTTTTTTTAATTCTTCTTCTATCTGAAACATCCTGTCAACTCCGACGCAGCCGCAGTGCATCATACCGCTGCTGCATTCTCAAAAACTGTATCAGGTTTTCCAGCTGCTCCTCCGCCGTTCCTTCAATGGGGCTCACATCCATGCAGAAACAGAGGCTTTCCACCTCCCGGCGTCCTACTTTTCCCTTCATACGATGCAGAATCTCCAGCTGTTCTTCCGCCGTCTCTGCATCCAGAAAGGAAAGAAGAAGCGGGTGCATCGGTGTCTCCTCAGCCGGTACACCGCCATTCTCCGAAAAATCCCTTTCCCTCTGCGATCCTCCAGGCTCTTCGAAAATTTCTTTTGCCTCTCCGGGACCGGCTGCGATCCGTTCAAACCGGTACTCCTGTTCTGCCTCCGGATACTTCTCCCTGTCTACCTTCTCCATAAACATCGAAAGAGGACGTACCCAGACACCGAAATCTCCATACAGCGCCTGATAAACCACCATTTTTTCCCCGGTCTCCGAGTGCTCTGCAACTGCAATAATCTGATATTCCCTGTTTTTAAAATGCCGGTATCGTTCTCCCGGCCTCGGAATCTCATTCATCCAAAAGTCCTCCATAATGATAGTCATTAGCCGCGTTCCAGAGAATCCATTCCTCATAACCCGCATCATACACTGCCTGTATCTGTTCCCGGATCTCATCATCTTTGTATGTTTTATGATTCTTCAGGTACGTGGCCGTAAAATCCTGAAGCCAGGGGCGGACAACCGCGCGGGGCCTGGTCAGAATCTCACTGTCCGTAGCTTTTCCTGCTCCATATTCAGCCAGTTCTGATGATGACTTCTGCAAAGCCCTCAGAACCGTTTCATAGGGATAGAGGTCCGGATGATCAAGGCCAAAATTTCCGTCTCCATAATGGGAAGGATAAATCATGGGACATATATAATCCACATGACAGGCCATATCGCCGTAATTCTGTCCCACAGCCCGGGCATCCTGCTCACTCCCAATGACAGCTCCAAATACATCAGCAGAGACAAAAACTCCAAGTGGTCTCAGTTTCCCGTATGCATACTGAGTGAACTCTGTTATAATATCAGTCCTGCTTCTGCCCAGCGTCTGATTCTCATCAAATACAACCTGACGCATGGTAGAGTCTGTGGAAAAACGTATATAGTCAAACTGTATTTCATCAAAACCGGCCATTGCCGCCTGTGTCCCTGTCTCAACCAGATAGTCCCATACCTCTGTACTGTAAGGATTGACCCAGGCAAGTCCCTGCTTATCCCGGTAAAGGCTTCCGTCGCCGGTCTTAAGGCTCCACTCCGGCCGCTGCTCTGCAAGATAAGGATCTTTAAAAGCTACTACTCTGGCAATTGTGTAGATCCCATGCCGCTCCAGCTTTTCCATCAGCCCCGGCAGATCCGGGATATAATTCCGGCAGGCCCCCACCTCCTTAAGAAGTTCCGAGTCCACCTCCGCAGCAATATATCCTTCATCTGTCTTAAAATCAATAACAACCGCATTCAGCTCCGTCTCATCAATGCGCTCTATGATCGAATCCAGAGTCTCCTCATTTCCAGCCGTATATGCCGACAGATAAATCCCCTTTACCTTAACAGGTGTCCGCTCCGGGTACGCCTCACTATCCTCATCACGGATGGAAAGTATATCTTCCGCGGCAGAAGACGTGACTGTCTCCTCTGTGGCATCACTCTCTGTAACGCCGTCTGTACCTTCCTGACTCATATTTTCCGGCTGCGCCGGAGTGTAGCGTGTGCACCCGGACAGCAGCACCGCGCCCGTCAGCACACTTACCAATACCCCACACCAACTTCTCATCTCATTATCCTTCTGTCCGGCCCGCCGCCGTCCAAAAAATCATCATTTATTGCCGCAAAAGCAGTCTGCTTTTATTGAAATTATTTTCTGAATTTAACAGGAAAAGGCTGTCCCGCAGGACAACCTCCTTATTTTGACCTCTATTATATCGCAGCACAGATTTTACTGTCAACCGGAAGTTCCCGGAAATAATTCCGGAATAAAAATAAATTTATATCCTTCTCCCCCTTTCCGCACTTTTTCCTTTATATCATCCCGGCAGCAGACACAACCGCCAGCAATGTCCCCGCCAGTATTATTGTCACACCGGTTACTGTCAACGCCAGAAATTCCCAGAAACGTCTGTCCTCCTGCTCTTTCCTGAGCTGCCGGTAAAGCCTGATTACCTCTGTGCGAACCATTTCATTATCCTCATATTTCATCCTTTTGCTTCTCCTCCTGATCTTCTCCTTACGTACTGAATCTTTTTCTGACCATTTTTCCCCGCTGTCCCCACTTTTTACACCCACAAGAAATAAGAGCCATAAAACAGATTTTCCACTCAAGTCACTCAAACCATACCTGTTCCTTTAAACTCTCTTGACGTTTTATTTCGTCCATGCTATTTTCATTATACAAATCGTGGTAAAATCGGAAAGTGATTGTTCAAAATCTGCTGTTGTCTGCGCAGAATTTGCATTTACCACAGAGGGGAGGACGGTTATGCTGCAAATTGCCGTATGCGATGATGAAGAAAAACAACTGAATCAGACAGTGTCGCTGCTGGAATGCTATCTCCGGTCCCGGCCAGGCCTGAATGGGCAGATAGAGACATTTCTGAGCGGCAGTGCACTGCTGGAACGGGCGAAGAATACCGGAGGTTTCGATCTCTATATGCTGGACATCCTCATGCCGGATCTGAACGGAATCGAGACCGGCCGACGCCTGCGGGCACTGGGAGACGGCGGCGAAATTCTTTTCCTTACCAATTCCAATGATTTTGCCGCTGACAGCTATGACGTCCGTGCCTTTTTCTATCTGCTCAAACCGGTGGAAGAACGCAAGCTGTTTCACGTACTGGATGATGCCATAGAAAAACTGAACCAGCGGCGAAACTGCGCCATCGTGATAAATACAGCAGAGGGTCCGCGGCACATCCTGCTGGAACGCATCCGCTATGTTGAGCGGGTGGGGCGCTGTATGCGTTATTACTGTACGGATGGCGTCATAGATTCTCAGACAATTCGGGTTTCCTTCCGGAAGATGGCTGCTCCCCTCCTTGCCGACCGCCGCTTTTGCCTGTGCGGGGCCAGCTTTGTGCTGAATTTCCAGCATGTAACCGGAGTAAAAAACCATATGGCCCTGCTGGACAACGGTCAGAGCGTATCGCTGCCCAGAACAGCGGCAACGGAGTTCAAGAAAGCATGGGGAAACTACTGGTTAGAGGAGAAAGATACATGGCAGAACTTTTCGTCATCGAGTACCTGACAGCACTGGGCATGACTATGGTGTTACTGTTTCTGGACAGTCGGTTTTCCCGTTGCCGCACCGTTTTAACATTTTTCAGTGCTACAGTCCTGATCATGGCAGCGGTTGCCGCCATATACCAGATAACCGGTATAAGAACTACCCTTCTCGTTTATCCCCTGATCGCCCACATTCCGTCTTTACTCCTTCTTCTTATATTCAGCCGTTTTCGGGGGTGGCGGCTGATATTTCAGCTGCTCTCTGCCATCCTGTTCTGTACACTGATTCAGCATGGTGCAGGTCTTGCCTACTATCTGTCAGGCAGAAATATCTGGGTGCTGATTTTATCCTACGCCTTTCTCACAGGAGGGATTACTCTGTTTCTCATCCGGATTCTGCGCCCTCTGTTTCTCCAGACTCTTCTGAATTTGCACAGCGGCTGGTGGCTTATGTGCCTTGTTTTGACGATTTACTACATCATTGTCATTTATCTAATTCCAGGGTATGTGGGAATTGTAAAAAGCAGTACTATCCTGAAACCTTCTGTTTCTCTGCTGATAACAGGCTTTTATTCCATTTTGATATTTCTGTTTTCCAGTACCCGCAGGGAAGCGGAGGCCCGATACAGTGCACAGCTGTCCACAATGCAGCTGTCTGCTCTGCAAAGCCGTATGGAAGCAGTAAAAGCCGCCGAAGATGTAATCCGCACAGAACGTCACGACCTGCGCCACCGGCTGCAGGCGGCCGCAGAATTAGTGGCACAGGGAGACACAGATGCCGCCCTGAAGTTTCTGGACGCTGCGCAAAGACGACTGGATGAACATACCGCAACACGATGGTGCCGTCCGCCGGTACTGAATGCTGTCTTCTCCTCCTACTTCAGCCAGGCCCGGAATCAGGGGATTGAAGTACATGCCGCTATTTCTTTGCCCGATACACTTCCGGCTGACGAGGGCGAACTGGCTATTGTTCTTGCCAACGCTCTGGAAAATGCCATCCATGCCAATATGGAGCTTCCCCGGGAGCAGCGGCAAATCCGCTGCAGGATAGTAGGAATTCCCGGTATCATACTGGAGCTCTCCAACCCCTGCAACACGCAGGTAACCTTTGACAGTCATGCTCTGCCGGTAGCCCAGAGGGAAAATCACGGCCTGGGAGTGCGTTCTGTTTCCGCTTTCTGCCAAAAATACGATGCTGTGTACCAGTTTGATTTGACAGATGGCTGGTTCCGCCTGCGGCTGGTGCTGTAATGCCGCTTCCCCGGTATACAAATATTTTTTCAAATTTTTCACTTTTGTGCATTTTCCCTCTACTCAAAACGCACATTTTGTAGGATAATAGAATCAATTTTGTTTTCTCGTGCAGGGAGAGGAAATCCGCCCTCCCCGCATCCGAAAAAGAATGGGGGATAAAATGAAAATCGGATTTGACAACAACAAATACTTAAAAATGCAGTCGGATCACATCCGCGAACGAATCAACCAGTTCGGGGACAAGCTCTACCTGGAATTTGGAGGAAAGCTCTTTGACGATTATCATGCCTCCCGGGTTCTCCCGGGGTTTGCTCCGGACAGCAAACTTCGGATGCTCCTTCAGCTGGCAGATCAGGCTGAGATCGTCATTGCTATCAGCGCCGCTGATATCGAAAAAAACAAAATCCGTTCGGATCTCGGCATTACATACGATGTCGATGTGCTTCGCCTGATCGAATCCTTTACGGAAAAAGGGCTTTATGTGGGGAGCGTCGTCATTACCCATTATTCCGGACAGAACACAGCGGACACCTTTAAGCACAAACTGGAAAACATGGGAATCCGCGTATACCGCCATTACACAATTGACGGCTATCCCGGAAATGTACCCCTTATTGTCAGCGATGAAGGCTACGGAAAAAATGACTATATTGAAACATCGAAACCTCTGGTCATTGTAACCGCCCCGGGTCCGGGAAGCGGAAAGATGGCAACCTGCCTTTCACAGCTCTATCATGAAAACAAGCGGGGGATCAAGGCCGGATATGCCAAATTTGAGACCTTCCCCATCTGGAACATCCCGCTGAAACACCCTGTGAACCTGGCATATGAGGCGGCCACAGCCGATTTAAACGATGTAAATATGATTGATCCCTTCCATCTGGAAGCCTATGGCATTACAACTGTCAACTACAACCGTGATATTGAAATTTTCCCCGTTCTCAGCGCAATATTCGAGGGAATTTACGGAGAAAATCCCTATAAATCCCCCACCGATATGGGTGTCAATATGGCCGGAAACTGTATCATTGATGACGAGGCATGCTGTGAAGCGTCCAAACAGGAAATAATCCGCCGTTATTACCATGCCCTTAATCGTGTTATAAAAGATCAGGGAAGCAAAGACGAGGTCTATAAAATCGAACTCCTGATGAAACAGGCTAAAATTACCCCGGACATGCGGCGGGTAGTTCCGGCTGCTCTTGAGACAGCCCGGAGAGAGGGAAGCCCGGCTGCCGCCATCGAACTGCCGGACGGCACAATTGAGACAGGAAAAACCTCCAACCTTCTGGGCGCTTCCGCTGCACTTCTGCTCAACGCAGTCAAGCAGCTGGGCGGAATTCCCCATGATGTGCACCTGATCTCCCCCACTGCCATTGAACCCATCCAGAAACTGAAGGTCAATTACCTGGGCAGCCGTAACCCGCGCCTCCACACAGACGAAGTACTGATCGCACTGTCTATGTGTGCTGCTACCGATGCAAATGCTCAGGCCGCTCTGGAGCAGATGGAAAAACTCCGCGGATGCCAGGTTCACACCTCCGTAATGCTCTCAGAGGTTGATATTAAAACGTTCAAACGTCTGGGAATTGATCTGACCTCAGAGCCTGTATATGAACATAACCGCCTGTATCACTAATATGGTACCGTCGATATCATATACATACGCTTTTCATGAAAGACGGGCAGCATAAAAACTTTCATTCACACAGAAAAAGGGCATCGGAACAACAATTCCGGTACCCTTTTCACATCACGGCAAACCCTGTCCTTACACACTGGACACACACTCCCGCCATCCTGTTTCCATACATTTTAACTGTACTTTTTAAGAATTTCAGCCATCTCGCCCAGACCGGCATATACTGCGTCAGGTATAACTCCCGATCCGGGAATATCTTCTTCCCTGGCTTCTCCCGTCAGAACGAGGAATCCCCTGGCTCCGTTGGCAACCCCCGTCTTTACGTCTGTGTAGAGCCGATCTCCCACAAAAGCAACCTTCTGCTTCTGCACCCCGCTCAGCTTCAGTATCATCTCCAGTGTCTCCGGGTATGGTTTTCCCACATATCTCGGTTCCTTTCCTGTTGAAAGCGTAATTGCTGCACAGATAGAACCGCAGTCAGGAATAAATCCATCCTTTGTAGGACAATTAATATCCATGTGTGTAGCCAGAAAGTCTGCCCCGTTTCGTATGAATGTACAGCACTTCTGCAGCTTTTCATACGTCAGCGTCATATCAAATCCGACCACTGCCGCATCCGGCATCTCTTCAGTCAGCTCTATCCCGTTTTCCCGGAAATTGTTCTCCAGATCCGGTGTCCCAACAAGATATATTTTTTTTCCGGGGTAATACTCTTTCAGAAACTCCACCATCACATCTCCGGATGTGACAATCTGACTTCTGTCAATTATACACCCCATCCGTGCCAGCTTTTTAATGTAGGTATCCGGCGACTTAGAAGAATTGTTTGTCAGAAACATGAATCGTCTGCCCAGACGTTTTACCTCTTCCAGAAAATCAAGTGCACCTTCTATAACCTCATCATCAAGGTAAAATGTTCCATCCATATCCAGTACAAAAAGCTCAGTCTCTTTAAGAAGTCTTTCTCTGTCCATCTCGTCTCCTTCCTTTTGCTGATTATCAGACAGCCCATCTCAGCATTATAACTCAGATGTTTATTTTTATAACTCCTCCACAAATCGTACACAATCCATGCCCTGAAGTTCACTTAAAAGTGTCCCCCGCATTTTTTTGTCTTTTATCTCCACCCTCAGTATGGCACTGGGACCCTCTCCTTTAATTTTGCTTTTTACCAGATCAAGATTCACAATACGAAGATTTCGCTCCCGCAGTTCTTCCACAAACTGTGCCACATATTTCCCATTACTGAACTCCAGATAAAAATCCATCAGCTTTGCGTGTTCATGCACAACTCCGTCTATTTTTGCCATAACTTTAAGCGTGATCATCATCAGAATCAATGTGTATACAACACCTTCTATGAATCCGATTCCTGCCGCCAGACCCACGCAGGCACACGCCCAGAGACCGGCTGCTGTTGTCAGTCCCCTTATCTGATTTCGGCCTGTTACCATGATGGTACCTACCCCCAGAAATCCCACTCCGCTTATAACCTGAGCACCCATCCGGGACATATCGGCCTTGGCGTCCGGAAAAACAAACATCATATATTCACTGGTAAGCATTACAAGCGCTGAGCCCAGACACACCAGAACATGCGTTTTCACACCGGCTCCCCGTCTTTTCATACCGCGCTCAATTCCTATCAGAACCCCGACAAAAAGCGCAAACAAAAGGCGTATCCAGATTGCGGCCACGCTCCACTCCCTTGCAGTCTCCACTAACCATCTCCACATAAGCCCTCCTCTAAAAAAAGCGAAAAGAACCGGTGGAAGCACCAATCCCTTTCGCTCTCTTGCATCTCATAAAGGTCAATCTGTTCAATTGTAAACGCAGCTTATAAAAGCCAAATCAGAAAACCAGATTCGGAATAAATAATGTCAGGCCCGGCACATACGTAACTACAAGCAGTGCAACAATCAGCGCTATAATAAATGGAATACATTCCTTTACAAATTCAGACAGTTCACAGTCCGTAATCGAACATACCGTAAACATCATAGAACCAAACGGAGGAGTAAGGCCTCCTATCATAATGTTAACAATACATACAAGACCGAAATGCACCAGATCAACGCCCATTCCCTTAACAACCGGACAAAGCAGAGGCGCCAGAATAATCAGAGCAGCTCCTCCTTCAAGGAACATACCCAGTATGAGCAGAAGAATATTAATAATCATCAGCATAACATACTTATTTGTGGTAATTCCAAGCAGGAATTCTGTAAGCATCTGCGGGATACGCTCCCAGTTCATATAGTAGCCAAACACATTAGCCGCCACAATGATAAGGACAACCGTGCTGGTACCCTCAATCGTTTCTCTGAGAACCAGAGGGATATGCTCAGGGCGAAGGTTTTTGTATGCAAAAATCCCCACCAGAATACAATAAAGAACAGCCACAGCTCCGGCCTCCGAAGGCGTAAACAGACCGATTCTCAGTCCGAGGATAATTCCAAACGGGAAAAGCAAAGCCCATATGGAGTCAATAGCCTGATGCAGGATTTCTCCTGCCGTTGCACGTTTTGCCCGACTGGGCGCATAATTCCTTTTTATGGAAATAATATGTACCGTAATCATCAGACAGATAGCCATAAATATTCCGGGGATATAGCCGGCCATGAATATTTTTCCCACCGATACACTGGCAATAAGTGCATAGACAATCAGATTGATCCCCGGCGGAATAACCGGTGTTACTGCAGAAGAAGCAGCTGTGATGGCAGCCGAAAAGCCTTTGCTGTATCCCCTTTTCTCCATCTCGGGAACAAGCATTTTACTCTGCATGGCAGCATCTGCGTTCGCCGAACCAGATACACCTCCCATAAGCATACTGAGCAGAACATTTACCTGTGCCAGTCCTCCCGGAAGATGTCCGGTAAGAACATCAGCAAAACTCATCAGCTTTGTGCTGATTCCCGCATAATTCATAATAGAGCCGGCCATTACAAAAAAAGGAATCGCCAGCAAAGGGAACGACTGGGTACTGGTAATAAACTTCTGAAGGATCAGATCCGTAGGAGAACTGGTGTTTATAACTCCAAAATACAGCAATGAGGAAGAAAACAATGCATATGCAATCGGAATTCCGGAGAAGTATAAAATAAACACCATTATAATCGGTAAAAATGCCATTATTTTTCCTCCTTTCCGTTTGCCGGTTCTTTTCTCAAATCTCTCCACAAATGGCCAACTGAATAGATTGTTGTCAGACCAAATCCGACAACCAGTGCTCCGCTTACCCAGGCAGAAGAAACACCAAGAACAGCCGTCGGCTTAATATAAGACAACTGAATAAATATGATACTCAGATAAAAAAGATATCCGTTTGTAACTAACAGTACAATATCTACCAGAATCCGCACCAGCTTTCTGAGAGGCCCCGGCAGCTTGTTTACCAGAAGATCAACACCAATGTGCATTCCTCTCCGGTACCCGGCTGCTGCTCCGAGAAATACGCTCCAGACAAAGCAGCTCGTCGTCACTTCCTCCGTCCAGAAAAGGCCCGTTTTCATAAAATAGCGCAGAAATACATTCAAAATTACCAGGCTTGTTGTTATTACAATAAATATAGACGCCAAAACCTCTTCAAAGTGGTCCAGCACAAACTTAACATTTTTATTCATAGTATTTTCCCCTCCGCACGGAATCTCCTCCGCAAAGCTACGGATTACCGGCAAAAGATAAGACAGCTGCACAAACCGGCCGGCCTGTGCAGCTGTGACCAAATTTTTTACTTACTTCGGCATATTTGCGATTTCTTCTTTTAACTTCTCATAGAGTCCAGGAGTAACATTTTTCATATTCTCATAAATCGGAGCCACTGCCTCTGCAAAAGCTTCCTGATCTACTTCATTAAAGCTGATTCCCATTTCTGTTTCCAGTCTCTCTCTTGTAGCTGCCTCGCCCTCAGAAATAGCCTTAACCATCTCCTCAGCACCTGCCGTAAACTCTTCCTGCATGATTGTCCGGTACTCTTCCGGAATGCTGTTCCATACATCTACGTTAATATAGGCACCGCACACACCCAGGAGATGTTTAGTCAGAGCCATGTTCTTGGCAACCTCAGCACTTCCGTTCGAAGCATACGCATCAATAGTTCCCTCAAGACCATCTACTACACCCTGCTGAACAGCAGAAATTGTCTCGGAAAAAGCCATCGGTGTTGCTGCTGCTCCCATGTGATTCAGCGTATCTACATACAGCTGGCTGCCGGGCGTACGGATCTTCATGCCTTTCAGATCCTCAGGCTTCTCGATTACCTTGTTTGTCATAAGGCTTCTGAAACCGAAAATATAATCCAGAGATAAAATCTTAATACCTTTCTCTTCTGCCTTTGCAAACATCTCTTTTACTTCGTCAGTCTCAAGCAGGTACTCATACTCATCAAATGTGCTTACCAGCATGGGACCGGCAAGAATATTAAAGTCCGGCACATAGTCGCCCAGATAGGAAGGATCCTCTACAGAAATAAAGTCTGCACCGCGAACAACCTGCTCCACACCATCTTTATATGTGGCAAGCTGTCCCTGAGGATATGTCTGGATTTCAATTGCTCCGTTTGTTCTCTCCTTAATTTTCTCTGCAATGGAATCCATTGTTTTGGAGAGCTGCTCTTCCGGAGCAAAAACGTGGCTGAGCTTCAAAACCAGATGATAATCATCACCGGCCTCTGCTGCCGCCTGGGTTCCTTCTGCTTCTGACGGCTGAGCTGACTGTCCGGACTGTCCGGAGCTGCATCCAACCATGGACAGACAAAGCGTTGCCGCTACTGCCAAGCTTAAAACCTTCTTAATTTTTTTCATACTGTTTCCTCCTTATAATTATTGGGTTTTTCCCATTTTTTCACGTACTTCGTTTACCCGATCGGGGTAGTTGCTGATTATAGACGTTACTCCTCTTTCAATCATGGTCCTGATATCTTCCTTTTCATTGACAGTCCATGTATTGATCTTGATATTGCAGCTCTTTACCTCAGCCACAACCTCCTCCGTCATGTTGTAAAAAATCGGATGCAGGCACTCTGCTCCGCAGTATTTTGTATACTTCCCGGCATCAACCAGCCACGTCTCAGTCAGAAGTCCGCACTCCAGTTCCGGACACAGTTCTTTAATCCTTTTGATACTGAAATGATTGAAAGAGGATATGATAATCCGATCCTTAAGTCCGAACTCTTCTATCAAATCGTAAACCTTTTTTTCGATTCCCGGATATTCAAAAATACCCGTCTTCAACTCAATATTGGTAACAATCGGAAGATCTTTTACCATCTCAAAGTATTCTCTCAGTGTCGGAATATGCTGAGGCTCACACTGACCCGCAAATTTATAGGATACATCAAATTTTTTCAGCTCCTCACAGGTGTAATCTCTCACATATCCGGTTCCGTTAACACAGGTGCGATCCAGTTTTTCATCATGGATAATCACAACCTCCCCGTCTTTTGTGAGATGTACGTCCATCTCAATTCCGTCACAGCCTTCCAGTTCAGCCGCTTTTTTAAAGGCAAGCATGGTATTCTCCGGATAAATTCCGCTGAAGCCTCTGTGTGCAAAGTTTTTAACCATCTCTCTGTTCCCCTCCTCCACTCCGGATTTTTTAACATCAGATAATACTGAATCATCTGAAAAATTCCAGATAAAAGATTGCAAAGAAAAAAACAGCGCTGCAAAAAAACCACTCCTGTGGATTTTTCTGATTCGCTGCTCTCTGACTCTCTGCTTTTCTATATTTGTTTGTCTGTGTTATAATATTACCATTTTTTCTCTATATACGCAAGCTTTTTTGTCTAATTTTATATTTTTTGAAAAAACATTGTCTATTTTTGCACAAAATCGTTAAAATAATAACTATTTTTATTCAGCAGAATGCTGCAGCCATTACCGCGGCATTCTGCCAGACAATCCGCAGCCATTCTTTAACCGCAAAAGGGTTCTAAACTTTACTTGGGGGTAAAGTAAAAAAATAAGATAGGCATAGAGATTCAATTCCTATATAATTAAGTTAC
>CALWSF010000036.1 GCA_944384125.1 uncultured Lachnospiraceae bacterium
AGAAGCTGCTTTTTTTTTTTTTTTTACTCCTCGAAGCTGGCATGCTCATTGGGACCGATATGATCATTTGAAATATTCAGAAAGATGGAATAGTCAAAGAAAATCCCGTCTACCCGATGCATCAGATAACTCTGAGAAGATACCTCCATAACCATGTACCGGCACCCCGCATCCACCATTCTGGCAAAATACTCCTGAAGTATATAGGATTCCGGAGTTGTATTTTTTGTGGGGAAATGCTCATCTCCGATGACAGCCCCATTTGTTCCGATAAGCCCTGTTCTGTATCCCGCAGCCTCCAGAATTGCCTTAATCATATATGTGGTTGTTGTCTTTCCCTTTGTTCCTGTCACTCCGATCGTTGTCATTTTTCGCGCAGGATATCCGAACCTGGCGGCTGAAAGAAGCGACAGTGCATGACGGCCATTCTTAACCCGCAGAACAGTAACCGATGCAGGAGCCTCTGCCTCCCGTTCCGTCACAATTACTGATGTTCCTTTTGCTATGACATCCGGAATAAAATCATGGGAGTCCACATTTGCTCCCCGCATGCAGACGAAAACAGAGCCCGGTGCTGCTTTTCTGGAATCATAGACAACTTCGTCCACCTCCACATCAAGGCTTCCCTGCAGGAGTTCATACTCCAGTTCCTTTAGCCATTCTTTAAGCTTCATCCTATCTCCTCCTGATTTATCATACGCATTCCCCGGCACTACGGTTCACTGTGGGAACCGTACTCATTTTCAAACTGCTCCATGCTCATAAGCACTTTCCTGGGCTTTGTTCCCTCTTCCTCTCCGACAATACCAGCATCCGCTAGCTGATCCATAATTCTCGCCGCGCGGTTGAATCCAATCTTGAACATCCGCTGAAGCATGCCGATTGATGCCTTGTCCTTCTCAATAATAAACCGGCCGGCCTGAATAAAGTATGCATCCCTGTCTCCGCCTCCCGGGCCGCCCTCAGAAACTGACGAGGCACTGATTTTTGACTCCACCTCCGTGCTGTAGGAAGCTGTCATTCCCTGCTCTGTCAGAAAATCTACGACAGCGGAGACCTCATTGTCTGATACAAATGCGCCCTGCACGCGCTGCGGCTTCTGGTAGCCTGACGGATAAAACAGCATGTCGCCCTTGCCCAGTAATTTTTCCGCACCGTTCATATCGATAATCGTTCTTGAATCCACACCTGATGACACGGAAAAAGCGATACGGGACGGAATATTTGCCTTGATGACACCGGTAATAACATTGACCGACGGTCTCTGTGTGGCAATGACAAGATGGATGCCGGCCGCACGCGCAAGCTGAGCCAGACGGCAAATTGCATCCTCCACCTCTCCCGGCGCTACCATCATCAGATCCGCCAGCTCGTCCACAATGATAATTATCTGAGGCAGCTTCTCAGGCTTATTTTCGTCCTCAATCGACTCAATGGAATCGACTTTTGCATTATATCCCTTCAGATCACGGACATTATACTTTGCAAATCGCTGATACCGATCCGTCATCTCCGCCACTGCCCAGTTTAAGGCGCCGGAGGCTTTCTTCGGATCCGTCACAACCGGGATCAGAAGATGAGGAATCCCGTTGTACACACTCAGCTCCACCACCTTGGGATCTATCATGATCAGCTTGACCTCATCCGGTTTGGCTTTATAAATCACGCTCATAATCAGCGTGTTAATGCAGACGGATTTTCCCGAACCGGTCGCTCCGGCAATGAGCAGATGAGGCATTTTGGCAATATCGCTGACAACAGTCTGTCCCGCGATATCCTTTCCGACCGCAAACGCAACCCGGGACGGATGACGGCGAAATTCCGGCGATTCCAGAAGCTCCCGCAGATGAACCACATTATTTTCTTTGTTGGGAACTTCTATTCCCACAGCCGCCTTTCCGGGAATCGGCGCCTCAATCCGGATATCTGCCGCTGCCAGATTGAGCTTGATATCGTCAGCCAGAGCAACTATCTTGCTGACCTTGACTCCCTGTTCTGGGTGAAGCTCATAGCGTGTTACCGACGGACCGCAGCTGATATTGGTTACTGTCACGCCCACTCCAAAATTCTGAAGAGTCTGCTGCAGCTTGACAGCCGTTTCCCTGTATTCCCGATCAGAAAACTGTACTGTCCCCGCGCCCTTTTTAAGGAGAGTAAGCGGTGGAAATACATATTCCTTCTTTGCTTCAGCTGCCTGGTTTAAATTCTGTCTGATCTGCTGACCTGTCGTATTATCTTTTTCAGGCTGATTTTTTTTCTCCTCCGGCTTTCTTTCCTGAATCTTTTTTTCCAGTGTTTTTCTTACAAGTTCTGTGTCCGTTTCTATTATTTTTCCGGAAGATGTCACAACTGTTTTTGTCTTTTCCGGGACAAAAAAATCGTCAGTTTTTTCTCCTACTGTTCTTCTGTATCCCTCTACAGGCTCAATTTCATCCTCATCGAAAGGCGTCTCCTCCCATGACTCCGGATCATCTTCTACAATCGTCTCCTCCGCCTCTTTCCTGACAGATGTATATCCCGGACCTTTCGGAACCACTTCCTCTCCCTGAGACATCTCTTCCACAGTCCGGGTATCCCGCTGTATGTAGAGCTGCTTTAACAGTCTGTCACTGTCCGAATCCTCCGGCCCATTCTCCGCCAGACCATATAAAGAAGCTTTTTTCTCCGTTTTCACTTCCACTTTCTGAACCGTGTCCCCACTGACTGCAGCCTGATTTTTACTATGATCTTCACTCTCGTCAGACCTGCCTTCCGGACGGCTTACTCCGTTCATGCAAATACTGCCCTGAAAATAGTCCGCAGGATTTCTCTCAGGCTGCAGGCTCTCTGCATCCGAAATTGCTTCTTTTTCTGCTTTTTCATTCAGGCTGTCTTGAGCTGTTCTCTCGGGTTCATCCCCACGAAGCACGGTTCCCTCCGGAATCCCGGAAGCAAATTCTCTCATCAGGGGAACTTCTGTGAGATTAACAGCACCAAGATCTACACCGCGAACCCTCTGCTCCTCTCTGAGCCGCCGTTTTTCTTCTTTTCTCTCCTCATAGAGCTCACGTCTGCGGCTCATGTCCTCTCTTGCATACTCATAGGCTCTCCCGCTTCCGCTTTTAACAAAATTCACAAGAGAACGCTCCGTAATGCAGACCAGCCCGATAGCCAGCAGAACAAGAAGGACGAGATACGCTCCCACTGTCCCCAGTGCACCGCCAAGCAGTGTGACGAGAACACCTCCTAAGAATCCGCCTCCTGAACCATTTGCTGATGAATTCACATAATATTGGGTAAGCTTCCATCCCTGTCTCAGACCGCCTCCGAACATCAGCTGTACCAGCCCGCAGAGCGCCAGAAGAACAGCTCCGACAGCAGCCATCTTAATGACCGCGCGCATATTTCCCCGGTTTGAGAGATAAAAGCATGTTCCTACAAAAAGAAGAACAGGTGCAATATATCCTATTGTTCCGAAAATTCCAAGAAGCACACCCCTGAAAAAATTCCCTACCGAACCGCAAAGTCCGAAATTACTCAAAAACAGAAGCACCGATATCGCAAAAATTGCGATGATCGCCACTTCCGTTCCCATAAAACTATTTGAAACATCCTTGTCTGTTCCTCTGCGTCCGGCACTTTTTGCCGCTCCCGCCTTTGCAGATGCTGTTCCTTTTCCCGAAGCCGCTCCTTTCCGGGACGTACCCGATTTTGCGGCATTTTTCGTATCCTGCCGTTTCCTGCTTCTACCTGCCACTTATGTCCAAGCCTCCAAACATATTTTCTATTGTTCCTGCTTAGTATACATAAAATCCGGCAAAAAAGCAACGCAGTTCCTTATTTTTCTTCCCGCCCGGCTTTTACCATCCGGTTCAGTTTGCAAAGCGCTTCCCGTATTCCTCCGACTTCATTAATCAGTCCTTCTCTGACCGCCTCTTCCCCCACAAGCACAGTTCCCAGGTCTTTCGTCATCATCTCAGTATTCAGCATAAGAGATTTTAAACGTTCATAGGAAATCCGGCTGTGATTCGACACAAAACTTAAGATCCGATCCTGTATCATTTCAAAATAATCATATGTCTGCACGGCTCCTATTACCATTCCCGTCATACGGACGGGATGCACCATCATCGTTCCTGTCGGGACAATAAAGGAATAATCCGTAGCCACCGCCAGTGGCACTCCAATGGAATGACTGTCCCCGATCACAAGTGAAACCGTCGGTTTGCTTAAAGATGCTATCATTTCCGCCAGAGCCAGTCCGCAGCTCACATCTCCGCCAACTGTATTAATCAGAACAAGCACGCCCTCTGTCTCTCTGCTTTCTTCAATCTGAGCGAGTCTGGGCAGAATATGCTCATATTTTGTAGCCTTTGTGTTTCCTGATGCATTTTCATGCCCTTCTATTTCACCAATGATTGAAATAAGCTGTATACGGCTCTCACCCTGTTTTTCAAGTTCGACCTGACCGGTCTCACGAATTTCCTTTTCGGTGTTCTTATCTGTCTGAGCAGTCATCTTTCTTCCTCCTTTGGGCAAATAATCTACTCTCTGAATTTTTCCCCCGCGGGCTCTTAAATATACGGAAATAAATGCAATATCCCCTGCATGCAAAGCCATGGCTTCACACGCAGGGGACATCTTTCTCAGACAGTTTTTAAATATATTTAATATGGCGCCGCCTCATCAGGCGTATCCGGAAAGTCTAATCTCCCAGCACATTGACTATTTTTGCCGGAGTACGGTAATTCCAGGTGGATATCTTAATACCGTCTCTTGCATTGGATGCATGACACACCTGTCCGTTTCCGATATACAATGCCACGTGGTTGATTGTTCCGCCGCTGTTAGCATAAAATACCAGATCGCCCGGTCTCATCTCCGACGAGCTGATGGCTCTTCCGCAGTTGGCCTGCGAACCGGAATGGTGCGGCAGGCTGACTCCGAAGTGGGACATTACAGCCATTGTAAAGCCGGAGCAGTCCGCGCCGTTGGTAAGGCTCGTTCCTCCCCATACATATGGATTTCCAAGGAACTGTGTAGCGTAATTGGCAATCTTCGTTCTCTTGGATGAGCCCGCCGCATTGCCAGGCTTCCCTGATGAACTGCTTCCTTTGCTGCCGCTGCTGCCTCCACTGCTGCTTCCGGAACCGGAATCCTCAACCGGTGTAAAGACAATAGCCTCATTAAGCGCGTATCGCACATCCACAAACTCTGTTGCCACAAAAGCGCTGGTCGTATCCAGCTCAATCTCTACCCAGCCGTCCTGCTGACTCAGAACAGCGTATCTTTCACTGTTGGAAATCTGTGTCCAGATAGGTGCTTCCGTATTGGGCTCTGTCCTTGCGTTCAGGCGATCCGTAGAAACAATCGCCATCAGCTCCGCCACTTCAAGAGCCTCCTGTTTGGCCGCATCGCCGGTCAGGATAAACTCGGATTTTACATAACCTGTCACAGGACCGGATTTTATCTTGTACCATTCTCCATCTTCCGTCGTCTCCAGAATTTCGCCGGCGGATTTGCTTGTCATTTTACCGATAATCTTTCCGTCTTCTTTCGGCTCCTCACGGATATTTAAGTAGTTGTTCACATTGGAAATACCAATGTTGTCATACATATTAAGAACCATGGTACGGAGATCCAGCTTGCGTGCCTCATTGAGTGAATAGCGGATATCTACATAATCTGACGAAATATAACCGCTGCTTATCTGAATCCAGCCATCCTGCTCACTTATAATGGAATAACGTTCGTTGCGGAGCACCTGCTCAAGAACCTGGGCATCCGGATTTGGCTCACTTCTCACGTTCAGCTTGTCCGCCGTGATAACCGCCATTTCTTTTACCAGCTCATACGCCTCTGTCTTGGCTGCTTCACCCGTAAGAACAAACTCAGAACTTATGTATCCCGTCAGGCCGCCGGAGCTTACCAGATACCAGCCCTCCTCGGAATCGTCCACGATCTCGCAGGCACTGCCGCCCATGAGCTTTCCGATGATATCCGCATTGGTGCTGGCACTCTCACGCATGTTGAGGTAACCGGACACCTGCACGATTCCCAGATTGGAATAAGATTCCACAACGACCTTTTTCTCTTCCGCTTCCTGCTGGCTTGCAAGTTCCTCCTCTGAAAGTGTCGGTTCTGCATCTGCATCCGTTTCTGTTTCCTGAGTCTCCTCCATCATCGCTTCTGAAGGTGTGGCAGTCGCAATCCTTGCCTTTCCCGGTCCGGCTAACGTGCCTCCGCCCGCCAGCTTTACCACTACTATAATCACAAGAACTATGATTACGAGTCCGGCAGCCAGCATAAAAAACCGCATCGGATCTCTGCCGCTCCGTTTCCTGCGCGCGCGCAGAAGACGCTCCTTATAATCACTGAATTTCTGTTCCGCCATATTTCTCTCCTGTATTTCTCAAATTCATGTTTCGCCAATTATAACGGCATCCCGTCAAGTGTTCCTATTATATCACAAGAGACGGCAAAATTCGACAGAAAAAAATTTACAATATCCCGCCGCAATGTTTTCTGCCTCTTTTCAGGACTGCCGGTCATCCCTTCGGACGGCCGGCAGCCCTGTCGTTTCAGATTTTTAGTCTCCCAGTAAATTTACAATCCGGTAAGGATTTCTGTAATTCCATGTTGATATCTTGATACCGCTTCTTCTGCTGGCAGCATGTACTATCTGTCCGTTTCCAATATACATGGCAACGTGGTTGACAGTGCCTCCGCTGTTGGTATAGAAAATCAGATCTCCCGGTTTCATTTCTGAAGACTTGATGCTCCTGCCCTGACGCGCCTGATCCCGTGATACCCTGGGAAGATATATACCCGCCACATTGCTGTACACATATCTGACAAATCCGGAGCAGTCCGCGCCCGTGTGAGGATCATTTCCTCCCCAGACATAGGGATTTCCAACAAACTGAAGTGCATAGTTAACCATCCGGTTCCGGAGTGATTCATTTTCATCCAGAGGGCTGAATTCAATTGCCTCAGGCAGAGCATAGCGGACATCCACAAAATCAGTGGACACATACGCCGAAGTAGTGTCAAGCTCAATCTCCACCCAGCCATCCTGCTGACTTAAAACGGCATATCTCTCATTATTTGAAATCTGTGTCCAGATTTTAGAATCCGTTGACGGCTCCGTCCGCACATTCAGACGGTCCGTGGATACGATTGCCATCAGCTCCGCCACCTCCAGAGCTTCCTGCTTGGCCGCCTCTCCCGTTCTGATATATTCTGCCTTTACATAACCTGTTACCGGACCGGACTGAATTTTGTACCATTCGCCGTCCTCCGAAGTCTCCAGAATCTCGCCCGCCGACTTGCTCGTCATCTTACCGATAATTTTGCCGTCCTCACTGGGCTCCTCCCGTACATTCAGATAATTATCCACACTGGAAATACCGATATTCCGGTATAAATTAAGAACCATGGATCGCATATCCAGTTTTCTCGCTTCATTGAGCGCATAGCGAACCTCTGCATATTCAGCAGAAATATAGCCGTTGGGAATCTTCAGCCAGCCGTCCGCAGTCTCTTCTTCCACAACATATCGCTCATTTTTCAGTGCCTGCCCCACGACCTCCGAATCAGTATTCGGCTCTTTCCGGATATTCAGGGCATCAGCCGTAATAATCGCCCGGCGCGCAACCAGCTCTTTTGCCTTTTCCCTGGCCTCTTCGCCCGTAAGAACAAACTCAGAACTGATATAACCGGTCAGTTCTCCGGAATAAACCTGATACCAGCCTTCCGTAGAATCATCCAGAATCTCACATGCACTGTCTCCTAAAAGCTTCCCGATGATATCCGCATCCGTACTGGCACTTTCCCTCATATTGAGATAGCCGGACACCTGTACGATTCCCAGATTTTCATAGGAATCCACTACCGCATTTATCTCCTCTTCCTCTTTTGCTCTGGCCTCTGCTTCCGGATCCGTCTTTTCTGCATCTGAAGCGGATGCCTCCGTTCCTTTTTTTCCGGCAGGTCCCGCCGAAGGCTTTCCCAAATGAAGGCCAATATAAACAAGGGCGGCTATCAGCACCAGAATACCTGCTGCTATCAGCCCATACCTCTTATAGTCCCAGCCATTACGTTTCTTTCTGGCACGATTCAGCGAAGCCAGATATCCCTCCTGTTTAAATTTCATCATTCAGTATCTCCCTGATATACAATAATCCGCCGCAGCCTGAAAACAGCTGTCCGTCTTAATCTGCAAAACCTGTCCGCAAAACGCGCAGATTCTATTTTAGCACAAATACTTTAAAATGCCAACAAAGCAGCTATGGATAAAAATATGAAATTTTTATGAAATAAAAAGGAAGCTTTCTGAACAGCCTGCACCATTCTGAAAACTCCCCCTGCTATTTTCTGCGGCAAATCTTTTCAATTCTACTGCCCCAGCATCATGCGATCATTGGCAAATTCTTCGCCGCTGGCCGTCTCAAAACGTTCCAGCAAATCTTCAACCTGAAGCTTTTTCTTTTCCTCGCCCGATACATCATAGATAATGCGTCCCTCATGCATCATAATAAGACGATTGCCGATCTGAATGGCATCCTTCATGTTGTGCGTTACCATCATAGCCGTCAGATTCTGCTCATCTACAATCTTCTCGGTCAGCTCCAGAACTTTTTTAGCTGTCTTGGGATCCAAAGCTGCCGTATGTTCATCAAGAAGAAGAAGTCTGGGCTTCTGAAGCGTTGCCATCAGAAGTGTCAGCGCCTGTCTCTGTCCTCCGGAAAGCAGTCCGACTTTGCTCGTCATCCGGGTCTGCAGTCCCAGCCCCAGCTGGGCCAGAGCCTCTCTGTAATAATCCTTCTCACTGGATTTTATTCCCCAGCCAAGTCCGCGGATCCTCCCCCGTCTGAACGCCATGGCCAGATTTTCCTGAATTTCCATGTTTGCTGCCGTTCCTCTCATCGGATCCTGAAAAACACGGCCGATATATTTTGCCCGTTTATACTCCGGTTCTCTTGATATATTAATTCCGTCTATTACAATCTTTCCGCTGTCGATGGGATAAACGCCGGCAATCATATTGAGCATTGTGGATTTTCCGGCTCCGTTTCCGCCAATGATCGTAACAAAATCCCCCTCATCCAGATGAAGATTTATTCCGTTCAGAGCCTTTTTCTCATTGACTGTTCCCTTATTGAATGTCTTTTTAACATTGGAGATTGTCAGCATTCCTCTTCTCCCCCTTCCGAATATTCCTTTTTCAGGCGGTATTTGGAAACTGCAACCGGAATACAGAGTGCCAGTGCCACAATAATTGCGGAAAGAAGTTTCATGTCATTGGCATTCATTCCCATGCGCAGAACAAGTGCACGTATTACAAAATAAATCACAGAACCTGCCACAACTGAGGTAAGTTTCCAGTAAAAAGGAGTAAGTCGTCCCATGAGAACCTCTCCAATCACAATGGCGGCAAGACCAATCACAATAGCTCCTGTACCGCTCCCCACATCGCCGTACTTCTGGCTCTGGCAGACAAGAGCCCCTGAGAGCCCCACAAGCCCGTTGCTCAGTGTCAGGGAGAGAAGCTTTGTCATTTTCGTGTTTACGCCCAGAGCCCTTACCATGTCCTCATTATTTCCTGTGGCACGCATGGCACTGCCGATTTCTGTTCCGAAAAACCAGTAAAGAAACACTATCACAATAATAGCCACAATAATTCCGACAATCATAGAGGCCTGCGCCTGGGTAAGCCCCAGTGCATCCGACAGGCCACTTATCAGTGTCTCCGTCTTAAGAAGCGGAAGATTGCTCTTTCCACCCATAATCCGAAGATTAATGGACCAGAGTGAAATCTGCGTCAGGATTCCCGCCAGAATTGCAGGTATCTCAAAAATCGTATGGAGCAGACCTGTAACAGCTCCGGCGACAAGCCCGGCAGCCATCGCGGCAAACAGCGCAATTACCGGATTAACCTGCTTATTGACTACAAGCACCGCACAGACACAGGCTCCCAGTGCAAAACTCCCGTCGACAGTCAGATCTGCGATATCCATCAGACGGAACGTAATATAGACTCCCAAAACCATGATCCCCCAAAGGATGCCCTGTGCAACGGCTCCCTGAAGGGACGCTAACAAACCATTCATTTTCTTTTCCTCCGATACGGCATTCACAAGGGGACGGCCTGTAAAAAAGCTGTCCCCTTCTTCTCACACAGATAAATTGCACCTGTATGCCTGACACTTCAGAAAACTTAATTTTCCTGTGAAACCTGTTCAAGAACAGATAAATCTATGCCAAGCATCTGTGCAGTCTCTTCATTGACCTTCAGCGTACATCTGGATGCATCCAGATACCCAATGGGCATTGCAGAAATATCAGCCCCTTCCGTCAGAATTGCAACTGCCTGTTCCCCGGCCATATAGCCGATCTCATAGTAATCAATTCCATATGTAGCCAGACCGCCGGCATCAACCTGCCCTTCTTCTCCGCATATTGTCGGTATCTGATTTTCATTTGCCACCATGGCAACTGTCGCCATACCAGCCGCAATCATATTGTCTGTAGGCGTATAAATACAGTCTACTTTTCCAACCATGGACTCAACAACTGTCTGAATCTCGTTGGAGCTTGATACTGTGTATTCTTCATATGCTATGCCTGCCGTATCAAGAGCTTCCTTTGCAATCTCAATCTGAAGAACAGAATTTGCCTCCGCACTGCAGTAAAGAAGACCTACTTTCTGTACATCAGGTAAAAGCCTCTGCATCAGGTCAATCTGTTCCTTGACCGGTGTGAGATCAGATGTACCGGACACATTGCAGTTAGGTACCTCGTTGCTCTCCACAAGTCCGGATGCTGCCGGATCTGTCACTGCACTTACCAGAATCGGAATCGTATCTGTCAGGCCTGCTACCGCCTGAGCTGCCGGTGTGGCAATGGCAAAAATCAGATCGTTCTGATTATTTACAAGTGTCTCTGCGATTGTCTGGCAGGCAGATTGATCACCGGATGCATTCTGCTGATCGATATCATAAGAGATACCCGCATCATCCAGAGCCGCAACAAATCCCTCATTCGTCTTATCCAAAGCTGCATGCTGTGTAAGCTGAATAACACCAATCTTATAAGTCTCCCCGGATGCCTCCGTCTCAGAGGAAACCTCTGCTCCCTCCTCCTGAACCGTCGTCTCTTCTGATGCCTCTGTTTCTGCCGTCTGACCCGTGCAGGCTGTGAGAGAAACAGCCATCATTCCGGCCAGTAAAACTGCCGTAAACCTGTTCGCCTTTTTCATAACACTGACTCCTCCTAAACTGAAATATGTTTAATCATACTATACTTTTCAGGCTGCGTCAATTTTATTTCTTTAAAACCACAAAAAATCAACGCGTTAAAGCAAAATAGTGCTATAAAAGAAAAAGAGAGGAGACTGACAAGCAGCTTCCTCTCTGTCGTTCAGACGCGAACATCCGGATCGGCAACAGGGAGACTGACTGTAAATACAGTTCCCTTTCCCACCTCAGACTCTACCTTAACCGTTCCCCGATAAAAGTTTACTATATGTTTTACAATGGACAGGCCAAGACCGGTTCCTCCCTGTTTTCGGCTTCTTCCCTTATCAACGCGGTAAAAACGTTCAAAAATACGCTCCAGACTCTCTTCCGGAATACCAACTCCGTTATCACGCACTGTAAGAAGCATATCCCGTCCTTTTTTTCTTACGCTTACCCACACGTCTCCGCCCTCATTATTATATTTTACTGCATTGCTGAGGAGATTATTGAAAAGTTCTGTCATCTGACGCATATCCGCCCGGACTGCAAAATCCTGATCCTCCCTGTGAATCGCAATGCCTCTGCCGGCCGCCTGCGCACTCACAGACGCAATGCTCTCATCAAGAAGCTCTTTTATCCGGATATCGACAATATCTGCTTTTGCACCGCGGGACTCAAGACGGGATATCATGAGAATATCGTCCACCAGATTCGTCATGCGCATCGCTTCTTTCTTGATCCGCGCAAGAAAATCCTTTGCCGTATCCTCATTAAGAGCCATACCGCTCTCCAGAAGTTCCACGTACCCCCGTATAGAAGTAATAGGCGTCTTGAGTTCATGGGACGCATTGCTGAAAAACTCCTGGCGAATCTGCTTTTCCTTTTCCAGGCGTTCCAGATAGTCCTTGGTATTCTGTGACATCCGCATGGTGGTATCCGCAATGACGTTTATCTCCTCATAGGGACACTTTTCAAAATGAAAATTCGTGTAGTCCCCGTCCATCTTGGACATCTCCCGCGAAATCTCCTGAAGCGGTTTTGTAATAGACTGGGAAAATCGTTCCGCCTCAAGTGAAGAAAACAGAAACGCAATCCCAAAACTTAACAGAACAGCAGGCACCAGCATCATCGTATATTCCCGCATTCCGGACGAAACAACAGAAAGACGCAGAATATACTGACCATCATCAGAGCATATGGCTGCATAAATCATCTCTGCTCCCAGAGTCCCCGACCGGCGGCTGGCATAACCGTAACCACCACGCAGTGCCCCGCTGACCTCCTCCCGCTCCAGATGATTTTCCATTGTATCTGCCTCATCCACACTCGTATCTGCCAGAACAGCCCCGTCCCGGCTAATCAGCGTATAACGGCTTTTGCTCTCCCGGGCCGCCTCTGAAAGCTTTTTAAACTGCTCTTCGATGTTTCCCGAATAATCAAACATCTGATTAACGGATTCCAGGGCAAAACGCATATCCTCCCGGTTTCTTTTCAGAAGAACACTGCTGGTTACCACATAGGCAATAAATGTGTTAAGCGCCAGCGCCAGAAATAAAATCTGAAGAAATTTTTTAAATATTGCCTTCCGCATGCTTCATCACTTTCCCGCCTCTTTTTCTTTCAGAAAACGATAACCCACACCGCGAACGGTTTTGATCTGACTTCCGGCTTCCCGCAGCTTCTGTCGAAGGGTCTTTATGTGCATGTCGAGCGTTCGGGTCTCCCCGTCATAATCATAGCCCCATATGTGATCCAGAAGCTCATCACGTGTTACGACACGGTTCATATGCTCCATAAGATAACTTAAAAGCTCGAATTCCTTCAGTGTCAGATCCGTCTTTTCTCCGCATGCAATTACCTCTCTCGTCTCTTTGTCAATGCTGACATCTCCGGCAGAAAGGCTGGGATTATCCTCACGCACCGTTCCCGAACGTTTCAAAAGATTTCTGACCCGGGCCGAAAGCTCCAGAATTCCAAAGGGCTTTGTCATGTAATCGTCGGCTCCGTTGTCCAGTCCGTGTACAATATCCGTCTCACGATCCTTTGCCGTAAGCATCAGAACAGGCGTATGAACAAAGGGTTCCATTTCGCGGATCCGGCCAATAGCCGCCATTCCGTCCATTCCCGGGAGCATCCAGTCAAAAATAAACATCCCGGGCAGTTCCCTTGCGCTGTCTTTTCCTCTGCGCAAAAGAGCATCAAGCTTTTCAAGAGCCTCCTCCGCCGTCTCAAATCCGGCTGCACGATATCCGAAATTTTCCAGAGCAACACAAATCAGATTCCGTATATTCTCGTCATCCTCGATTACATAGATCAAATATTTCATTGCATTTCTTCCTTTACATAGCCGGCCACATTTTTGGCATGATCCGCGATTCTTTCATAGTTTGCAAGCGCATCAAGAAAAACAACTCCGCTTTCCATCTGACATTCATTTCTGGAAAGGCGCTCCATATGGGTTTCACGCAGCTCCTCTTCCAGATTGTCAACCATCTCTTCCCACCGTGCAGTCTGGCGGACCTTCTGGAGCTCATGCTCCTCTCTGGCTCCGATGGCACATTCCACTGATTTAAGCGCTGCATCCGATATGCGGCGCAGCTCCTCAATGGCCGTCCCAGAAAATGTATAATCATTTTCGATACTCTTCTGAGCAAGCTCCGCCAGGTTTTCACTGTGGTCGCCGATTCTCTCCAGATTACCGATTGTATAATACATATTTTTTACAATAAGATGCTGCTCATCGTTTAGGGAAAGATTATTAATCTTTAAAAGATATTCTGCCAGCAGCTTCTCCATTCGATCAATCGTCTCCTCATTTTCAAATACATCCCGACAGAAATTCTCATTTTTCTCAAGCAGAGCCGCTGTGGCAATTTTTGCATTGGCCAGAGCCACCTTGCCCATGTTAACCGCTTCATTGCATGCATTTTCGATAGCAAACGAAGGTGTCTCAAGAATACGGTCGTCCAGATGGCGGATCATCTCTGTCTCAACACTGCTGGGAGACCACTCCTGCTGCCTGTCCTTTGCCTTCTCCGGCACAAAAATATCAGAGGCTTTGACGAGAAGCCCCGCAAACGGGAAAAGAATAACCGTATTAACCACATTGAATACCGTATGGAAGATAGAAATTCCCACGCTGTCTGCCTGAGCCATACCGTAATCAGGGCGTACCAGGAATACGCCGTAAAGCACAAGTCCGAAAATAATTGCTCCGATAACATTAAACATCAGATGGATAACCGCTGCACGCTTGGCAGTACGGCTTGTACCGATACAGGAAAGAAGCGCCGTCACACAGGTACCGATATTCTGTCCCAGCGTTATAAAAATGGCAGACTGCCAGTTGACCATCCCGTTTATGGCCAGTGTCTGAAGAATGCCGACTGACGCGGAACTGCTCTGAATAATCGCGGTTACAACAAGTCCCGTAAGAACGCCGAGAAGTGGATTTCCTCCCAGTATCTGGAATGCCATTGAGAAAACCGGCGAATCCTTATAAGGCTCAATGGAGCCTGACATAAAGGAAAGTCCGATAAAAAGAAGGGAAAAGCCGATGAGTATTTCAGCTGCTTCCTTCTTTTTATGGCTTTTTGCAAACATTGTTATAAATGCGCCGATACCAAAAAGAACAGGCGCAAAAAATTCCGGCTTGAGCACTTCTCCCCATTCGCTCATGGATACAATCCAGCTGGTTACAGTCGTACCGATATTGGCACCCATGATAATTCCGGTAGCCTGGAGCAGACTGATAATACCCGCATTAACAAAGCCCACCACCATAACTGTCGTAGCTGAGCTGCTCTGAATAATCGCCGTCACGCCGGCACCTACAAGAACACCAAGAAAACGGTTGGAGGTAAGAATTTCCAGCACACGCTGAAGCCGATTTCCGGCAAAACGCTGAAGGCCGTCGGCCATAGCACTCATGCCGTACAGGAACATTCCCAGTCCCCCCACAAACTGAAAGAGCATTCCCAAAGCAGTGATTGACATACAGATTCTCCCATCATATCATAATTTTTCATTTTGTATTATGTCATCACTATATCAAATTTATGTAAAGTCGAAACCACATTAATGTAAAATTTAAGTAAAATCCGCATATTTTTGCCGAAAAAGCATATACTGGCCTTTCTCATCACAATTTTTTGTCTGGCTGTTTCCCCCAGATGTCATAAAAGAAGCGTTCTGCATTTTTCCGGAAAATCTTTTCTCTCTCCTCCCCGGTAAAACCCTGTTCTGTAAGAGCTGATTCCAGAAGCCCCAGCGATGCCGGAGAATTTATTTCCAGTTCTCCCTCAATACCGTCAAAATCGGATCCCAGTGCAATGCAGTCAATTCCCCCCACATTTCTGATATGGCAGATATGGCGCACAATATCGGACAGCCGGCTTACCCCGCCGCTCTGACTTAAAGCCTGCCGATCATCCAGAAATGCCGGACAGTAATTGATACCGATTATCCCTCCCCGGCTGCCCAGTTCCCGAATCATATCATCTGTAAGATTTCTGACATGGGAAGCAATCGCTCTCGCATTGGAATGGCTGGCCGCAAAAGGCTTTCTGGAAACCCGTGCCACATCCCAGAACCCGGCATCACCCAAGTGAGATACATCTACGGCAATCCCCAGTTCTTCCATACGTTCTACAAATTCTATTCCCACAGATGTAAGGCCCCGCTCCGTCTCCGGCCGGCATTTTCCCGTCTTCCAGTCAATCAGGTTGGGATATCCCAGCTCATTGGGATAATTCCAGGTAAGGGTAACCATCTTAAGCCCCTGTCTCCAGAATTCCTCCAGATACTGAATCCTGCCCTGAAAAACACCGCCCTCCTCAACTGTCAGGACAGCGGACATCCTCCCTTTTCTCTCATTCTCCAGAATTTCATCCACAGAAGTAACCTGTCTGATTACCTCTCTGTTTTTTTCCACCTCTTCCCGGAACACGCTCAGAAGATTCCGGGCATATTTAAGAGGATCCTCCTCGTCTTTCAGGCGCGTAAAAAGGGCGAAGCTCTGTGCGAGACATCCGCCCTCTTTAAGACGCTTCAGATCGACGTGCCCGCCATTTTCCAAAAGGCAGTACGTTTCTCCTTTTCTGCGTCTTTTATATATTTCTGATATCGTATCGCAGTGCAGATCAATAAATTTCACTTTAAGTGCCTCCCGTTTTACTCTCTTCGGGATCATTCTATCATCCGCCTCTGCCAAATACAACTAAAACTACATTTCCACCATATATTTTAAGTCTCTTTCTAATCACTTCTCAATGCATCAATCGGATTCAGCTTTGCTGCGCGGCTGGCCGGCATATAGCCGAACAGAAGTCCGATACCCACAGATACACTGAAAGATACAGCGATTGCCCCCACTGTGGGCACTGCTGTCATTCCGATGACCTTTCCAATCACACCTGTCAGTCCGCATCCGAGCGCAATTCCCATCAGTCCTCCGAGAGAGCTTGTCACGGCCGCCTCTATCACAAACTGCTGCATGATTGTGCTCCGCTTTGCTCCCAGCGAATTTCTGATACCGATCTCACGCGTCCTTTCTGTCACGGACACCAGCATAATATTCATAACGCCCACACCGGCCACAAGAAGGGAAATTCCGCCAATTCCTCCCAGCATCATGGACATCATGGCAATCATGGAATTGAGAGAATCGAGAAGCTCGCTCATCGCCGTTATGGAATAGAGATCTTCATTTTTAAATATGGAATAGAGAAACGTATTCAGCAGTCCCTTTACTGTCTCCGTCTGCTCCACATCACTCATGGCAAACGTATAATTATTGATCGTCCCGTTTCTCGCCAGCTCTACTGCCGCCGTATAGGGAATGAATACAAAGTCATCACTCCCTCCCTCCTCGACTTCATCGCTGTCGCTCGTCTGTCTCTCTACTGTTCCAACAATTGTGTATCTGTCTCCGTTGATACTGAGCGTATCCCCCAGCGCGGCTTCCGCACTTCCATAAAATTCAGTCGCAACATAATAACCAATTACACAGACCTTCTGCCGGGAAGCCAGATCTGAATACTGTATAAATCTTCCGCTCTCAAGCTCCATGGATTTAAGCGTCAGATATTCCTCACTGACTCCTGTAATCGTGGTACTGGAAAGTGACTCATTGCCGGATTTAATCGTTCCGCTTACTGTAACATTGGGGGACATGGCATCAAAATAGTCAATATTTTCCGTATAGAACTCATACATCTCCTCATCAGAAACTGATCGGGAATTAACATTTGTCAGATTTACCGAGATGAGATTCGTTCCCATGTCAGAAAAGCTCTCTTTCATGTAAGACATCTGACCGTTTACCAGCCCCACGAGAATAATGACAGCCGCAACACCGATAATAATTCCCAGCATAGTCAGAAATGACCGCATTTTATTGCTCCAGATGCTTTTCAGCGCAAGACTAAACGAATTCAGCATACTTTTCCACATCCCCGTCAAAATTAATTTTCCCATCCTTGATCCGGACTACACGTTTCGCCTCCATAGCAATGGAATTATCATGTGTTATGATAATAATTGTGTTTCCTTCCCGGTTCAGTTCTTTCAGAAAATCCAGCACCTCTCTGCTGGTTTTTGAATCCAAGGCCCCCGTGGGCTCATCCGCAAGAATCAGAGAAGGATTTCCGGCCAGTGCCCTGGCAATAGACACTCTCTGCTGCTGACCTCCTGAAAGCTGTGACGGCTTATTAAACCATTTATCCGCCAGCCCCACACGCTCCAGAGAACGCATGGCTTTTTCTTTCCTCTCCGATTTTGAGTATCCCGCATAGAGCAGAGGCAGTTCCACATTTTCCAGAAGATTGTCTCTGAGAAGCAGATTATACTGCTGAAAAATAAACCCTATCATCTTGTTCCGGATCTCAGCCAGCTGATCCTCACTCATATGGCTGACATCCTCTCCGTCCAGATAGTATTCTCCCTCCGTAGGCACATCCAGTGCGCCGATAATGTTCATCAGTGTGGACTTTCCGCTCCCCGATTTCCCCACGATTGCAACAAACTCTCCCCGGCTTATTTTAAGGCTGATCCCATCATTGGCATGCACCTGCTCAGTCCCCATCTGATAAATCTTACAGATATTCCTCAGCTCAATCAGAGGCGCATTACCGTCCGTATCCATTTTTTGACTTCTTCCGCTTTCCGCCGCACAGCTGCTGTCTTTTGAAGGAATCCGCCGCAGAAAACGGAATGCCTTAGCGGCCACCGCGTCCTCCTCCGGGACCTCCCGATTCAGGTCTTTCTCCGGCAGGTCCTCCCGCAGCAGGCCCGCCCATCGGCATCATGACAGCATTTTCAGTCGTAACACTGCTGGCTGCCACATAAACCTCGTCATCCTCTTTCAGATCTCCGGAAACTATTTCCACAAAATCCGTACTGATAAGTCCTGTCTCTACCTGAACTTCTCTGAAACCTGCCGGAACTCTTCCCTGGGCTTCCTTTACTGTATCATCCTTCACATAGACTGTATTTCCTCTCTGAAGTGCATCGGCGGGCACAGCAAGAACATTTTCTGCAGAATCCAGAATAATATTTCCTTCCACATTCATGCCGGGGAGAAGACTTCCCACCTCATCCAGCGTAACAGTAACCGGATAGTAGGTAACTCCATTTGAGCTGGTTCCTTCAAGACTTACATTTGTAACCTTGCCTGTAAAAACCTGCCCCTCAAAGGCATCTGCCGTAACTTCAACCGTCTGTCCCGTCTGCACACTGGAAATATCCAGCTCATCAATATTCATCTGGAAAGACACAGAGGACATGTCATATATAACTGCCATGGACGTGGTTCCTCCGGAATTCTGCACATTGTCTCCGGCTTTCACACTCTTTGTGATAACTGTCCCGGAAATAGGCGCCTCTATCGTATAATCATCATATGTATCCTGTGTGGAATCCAGATCCGATTCGGCAGACTCAAGACTCGACTCAGCCTGGCTCATTGTATCCTTGTAAGTTTTCAGAAGCTTATCCGCTGTACTGGATGTCATCAGAAACAGCGGTGTATTTTCCTCCACATAACTTCCCTCATTTACAAGAAGCCGTTCCACCTCTACAGAAGCAGACAGATCCGCTCCCAGAACCGTATCGACAATAGGCTCAAATGTACCGTCGCCGCTTGACACAAATTCCCCGATAACAGCCGTGGCAGACATAGTTGTGGTAAGACCTCCGGGATTGGGTACCTCAATAGTCACATACCTGATAAGACGGCCTCCTGTCAGCGCCTCATCCATGCTGCTTACACTGAAAACGGTTCCCCCGATCTGTTCCATCGTGTCACTCAGCGTCAGGACAGCCGGCATTCCCGCCGACAGCTGGGCAGCTTCCACATTGAGAAACGGAACCTTAATCCGCATCACACTGTCATTGTAAATATCCGCGATCTGCGTGCCGGAGCTTATCTTATCGCCGCGCTCAATATAAAGCGTCTTGATATATCCGCTTTTCGTGGATTTATATGTATTTCCGCTGTACTTGCTGACTGCTTCATTGTACTCGCTGACAGCCGTATCATAATTTTCCTGAGCCCTCTCCAGAGAATTTCCCGCAGATTTAAGCTTGGACTCCATGGAAGATGCATCAATCCGGTAAAGAATCTGTCCCTCTGTAACCTCATCCCCCTCCTCAAACGGGGCTTCAATTACCTCTCCTTCCGCCATGGAAGTTATTGTATACGTATCCTTGGGAGAAATCGTTCCGGAACCTGACAGGGACGATGTAATATTCTGCCGTGTGACACGGGCTGTGTTCACAGTTCCCGCTTTTGCCGCTGCCGCATCCGCCTTTTTTCTCTAAAGAAAAAATAGGACACAGAGGATGGCAATAAGTATGACAATCAGAAATAATTTCCGTCTCTTTTTCCCGTTTTTTCCATTTGCTTTCCCAAACCGGGCCGCCACCCCGGTCCTGAAAGCGGCTGCTTTCTCCTTCAACCGGCCTGTGCTCTCTCTCATTTTCCCACTCCCGTTAATCAATATAATCAATCAGCGTTCTCTCAATATCGCTGTCTTCCTCATCACTGCTCTTCTGCTCCCAGATTACGGTAATGGTATCGCCAATTTCCAGCTCGCCATATACAGAGAAAGCAAACTGCATATCAGACGTCGTCAGTGCATATTCCGTGCCGTCCACAACAATTGATGTCGGTATCATCACATCCGAAGAATTATAATAAATGGCTTCCAGTTCTCCTTCTGAAGCGCCTCTTCCTCCGCTTCCTTCTTCCGAATATCCGTAGATATTGCGGGTAGTCGTGTTGTAATATACCACAACAGCCAGATCTTCAATATCATCTTCAGTTGCCGGTTCTCCATCCAGATAGAATGATGCTTTGGACAATGAAAACGGAACAATACTGGAAAGGCTTCTGTCCGCCACTGCATACGGCCCTTTAAGCTTATCCTCTAATGCCTCCAGAGGATTGATCTCTCCGTCCGATGTCAGAGTAAGTCCGAGAACAGATCCGTATACCGTGCTGCTGGTCTCATCCTGCCCCTCATAATCTTTTCGGTTTGTTTTAAGCAGATTATAAAATAAATTCACACAGTCAAAACGGGTAAGGCTGTCTGTTGCCGCTTTTCCAATCTCCTCATCCAGCTCCAGATAGGAAACCTTTGCCATTCTGTTTGCCGCCTGATTGCCGGAAAAATCTTCATTCGTATATCCGAGAAGCGCCAGAACCGCCCGCGCCGCCTCCTGCATGGTAACAGGCTGTTCCGGCTTGAAAAGTCCTCCCAGATAACCCGTCATCCAGTCCTGCTCTGCAGCGATCCGTATATATGACGCATACTCATGCGTTCTCGGAACATCAGAAAACACAGCAATGTTGTTATCATCATTTACCGTACTCCGGAATGTGGATGCATTTACCAGCATTTTCGCAAACTGCCCGCGCGTCACATACGCGCTGTCATCCGTCAGAGAATCCATGATTCCTGCCGCTGAAATTACCTTTTTTCTCATGCTGTAGCTGGAGGAAGCCTCCGCTGTCATGGGCACTGCCGTACAGGCCATAACTACCGCCAGAGAAACCGCCATATGCCGTCTGTCCATTATATTTTCATCCTCACTTTCATTCAGCCCCAAACTATTTTTTTGTATTTTACCAGCAAAATGTGTGCATTTTGTGTTCTTATAAGAAAAAATTTCAGGTCAGTCCTGTCTTTTTTTCTCAAAAAGACTTCCCGCAAAATGCACATTCTGCCATGAAATATGTGCCCTGCGGGAAGAGTCTCAGACTATATAATATTACATGAGCGGAGCAAGAATTCGAAGCGCCTTTCCTGCAAACCGGCGCAGGAATGGATACCGCCGGCAGTCATCCAGCGTTATCTCCTCACATTTGAGAAGCGTGGCCTGAAAATCTTTCTCAACCTCCTGAACAATCGTATTCTTATAAAAATAAGCGGCACACTCAAAATGCAAATACAGGCTTCTGTAATCCAGATTAATGGTCCCCACAACCGCCTTCTCATCATCGCTTGTAAACATTTTGGCATGAACAAACCCCGGCGTATACTCATATATCCTCACACCGGCCCTGAGAAGCTCTGCATAATAGCTTCTCGCCAGCAGATACGCATATATTTTGTCGGGAATATGCGGCATTATGATAATGGTCTCAACCCCCCGCTTTGCAGCGTATTTAAGCGCCGACAGGGTAATGTCATCCAGAATCAGATATGGCGTCATGATATGGACATACTGGCGTGATCTTCCCAGTATATCCAGATAAACCTGCTCGCCGATATTTTCTCCGTCAAAAGGACTGTCCGCATAGGGCATCACAAAACCGCCGCAGTCCATTCCCGCCGGCACTCTGTAATCCGCCGGACAGAGATAATTCTCAAAATTTTCTGAAACACCCCTGGCCGATGTGGCCTTCCAGAGCTGCAGAAACATCAGTGTGAAACTGGTTACCGCCCTTCCCTTTATCATGACAGCCGTATCTTTCCAGTGGCCGAAGCGTTCCTTCCGGTTGATATATTCATCAGCCAGATTTACGCCCCCCGTAAAGGCCGTGTGACCGTCTATGACACATATCTTCCGGTGATCCCGGTTGTTCTGATAGCTGGACAGAGTGGGTCTCATGGGAGAAAATACCTTGCACTGAATTCCCTTCGCACGAAGTGTCTCCGGATAGGAGTAAGGAAGAAGAGAAATACTGCAGGTGCCGTCATACATAAACCGGACTTCCACTCCCGCCTTTGCCTTCTCCTCCAAAATCTCAAGAATGGAATTCCACATAATGCCCCGCTCTACAATAAAATACTCCATAAAAATAAACCGCTCGGCCTTTGAAAGCTCCTGAAGCAGAGTCTCATACATATCATCTCCCAGCGGAAAATAAGAGGCCCCCGTCTCCTGATAGGCGGGAAATTTTCCGTACCGGTTCATATAGCGGACAAGGTTTCCCCCGCTTACCGTGGCGACATCGTAGGCGGCCAGAGCAGCCGGTTCCTGTTTCAGATAGGGCTCCAGCTCCCGCCCCACTTCCTGAATCCGCCGGTTGATAAACCGGCTGCCCGGCTGGAGCGTCAGAAACAGATAAAAAAGTGTTCCGAAAACAGGAAAGACCAGTATAGGAACCACCCATGACAGCTTAATGCTGCTGTTTTCCTCATCACTGATAATATAAATCAGCACCACCGCACTCAGCACCGCAGAAGCACCGTAAACATAGATCAGATATTCGCTCATCCAGTAAAAACCGCCAGACAGAACGGCAAGCTGAATCAGCAGAAACAGTGCTCCCAGCGTGGTACGCCCGAATATAATCCGTAAAAGTCCGCGGAGCTTTTTTATTACAGCTGAATTTTCCTTCGTATTCACAAAACCTCCCCCGGCCGACAAAAGCCGTCAAAATCTAAGCAGGCCGCCTCCATGCAGCCCGGAAATTTCCGGACTGCACAGGGCGGCCCATGTTTTTCGCACTCCGCCTCAGGCCGGAAATGCCATATAATTAATTTATTTTTCAGACAGAAATAAAATTTATGCTTCCAGCGCCTGACGGATATCCTCAATGATATCCTCTGCATTCTCAATACCAACGCTCAGACGGATCATGGACGGATCAACCCCCGCCTCCACAAGCTGCTCGTCAGTCAGCTGACGGTGGGTATGGCTGGCCGGATGAAGCACACAGGTACGCGCATCAGCCACATGTGTCACAATCGCAGCCAGTTTAAGCTTATCCATAAATACGGCTGCCGCCTCTCTTCCGCCCTTTAAGCCAAAAGAAATTACGCCGCAGGTTCCGTTTGGCATATATTTCTGTGCCAGATCGTAATATTTATCGCCCTTAAGCCCCGGATAATTAACCCAGGCCACATCCTCACGGGATTTAAGGAACTCTGCCACCTTAAGCGCATTCTCACAGTGGCGGGGCACACGCAGATGCAGCGTCTCAAGGCCGATATTCAGAAGAAACGCATTCATCGGCGCCTGGATGGAACCAAGGTCACGCATAACCTGAGCTGTTGCCTTGGTAATATAGGCTGCCTTTCCGAATTTCTGCGTATAAATAATGCCGTGGTAGGACTCGTCCGGCGTCGTCAGGCCCGGGAACTTGTCCGCATGGGCATCCCAGTCAAAGTTTCCGCTGTCAACGATGCAACCGCCCACTGTCATCGCGTGGCCGTCCATGTACTTGGTGGTGGAGTGAGTCACAATATCGGCTCCCCACTCGAACGGGCGGCAGTTGATGGGTGTCGCAAAGGTATTGTCCACAATAAACGGAATCCCGTTTCGGTGGGCAATGCGGGCAAACTTTTCAAAATCCAGAACAACCAGCGCCGGATTGGCGATTGACTCTCCGAAAATGCACTTCGTGTTGGGGCGGATCTCCTTCTCGATCTCCTCCTCGGACGCATCCGGATCCACCAGAGTTACCTCTACCCCCATCTTTTTCATTGTTACGGTAAA
The DNA here is from genome assembly GCA_944384125.1 of uncultured Lachnospiraceae bacterium. GTDB lineage: Bacteria > Bacillota > Clostridia > Lachnospirales > Lachnospiraceae > Otoolea. Next base: position 24,168 of record CALWSF010000036.1, read on the forward strand.
AAGATTGGAGGTCCCGCCGTATACGGTGCTGGCACAGATAAAGTGATCTCCTGCCTCGCAGATATTAAACACGGCATAAAAGTTTGCCGCCTGGCCGGAGGAAGTAAGCATGGCAGCCGCTCCGCCCTCCATCTCGCAGATTTTGGCCGCAACCGTATCATTTGTCGGGTTGGCCAGGCGCGTGTAGAAATATCCGTTCTCCTCCAGATCAAAGAGACGGCCCATCTGCTCGCTGGTGGAATATTTAAAAGTCGTGCTCTGGTAAATCGGCAGAATCCTCGGCTCTCCGTTCTTAGGCTGCCATCCTCCCTGAATACACGTAGTCTCAATCGAACGCTTGCTGCTCATTGTATGTCCTCCTCTGTTATGTTTTACTGTCTGATGTCTTCTGCATGCCGCGCACTGCGGGAAACATGCCGCCGGCCCTGCTCTGTGTCTGCCTGCATGGGCCGGATGACCGGGACATCTTAAGAAATCTCAAATTAGTCTATAGTTTAACATAAAATGGGAAGTAATACAATGTGTTTGTGGCAGGGGAATTGACTTTGCTTTTTGTTTGGGATAAAATTTAAGAAAATATTTCATTTTGGGGAAAGGGGAAATAAAGATGAGTGTAAATCGTTTCGTATTAAACGGCATTTCTTACCACGGCCATGGCGCCATTAACGAGATTCCGGGCATTATCCAGTCAAAAGGCTTAAAAAAAGCGTTTGTAGCTTCCGATCCGGATCTTGTAAAATTTGGTGTAACGGCGAAGGTTACCGATCTTCTTGAAAAAAACGGTATCGCCTACGAGCTCTATACCAATATCAAACCGAATCCGACCATTGAAAACGTACAGCAGGGCGTGGATGCCTACAAAGCCTGTGGCGCAGACTTTATGATTACTATCGGCGGCGGTTCTTCCATGGATACAGGCAAAGGCATCGGCATCATCGTAAACAATCCGGAATATTATGACGTTCGTTCTCTGGAGGGCGTTGCTCCGACGAAAAAGCGCACCGTCTTTACGATCGCCGTACCGACGACAGGCGGCACCGGCGCTGAATCCACAATCAACTATGTTATTACCGATGTGGAGAAAAAACGCAAATTTGTCTGTGTGGACCCCAACGATATCCCCGATGTTGCTGTCGTAGATCCCGATATGATGTCCTCCATGCCGAAGGGCCTTACCGCTTCCACCGGTATGGACGCTCTCACACATGCCATTGAGGGCTACACGACGGCCGGCGCATGGACACTCTCCGACTGCCTGAACCTGGAGGCAATAAAGCTCATCGCAAAAAACCTCCGCGCAGCAGTCAACAACGATCCCGACGGACGCGAAGGCATGGCTCTCGCTCAGTATGTGACAGCAATGGCATACTCTAACGTGGGACTTGGAATCGCTCACTCCATGGCACACACCCTCGGTGCGGTCTATGACACGCCTCACGGCGTTGCCTGCGCCATGATGCTTCCGATTGTCATGGAATTCAACAAAGAATGTACCGGCGAAAAGTATAAAGCCATCGCAGAGGCATTCGGCGTGGATACGGCCGGCATGAGCCAGGAAGAATACAGAAAAGCAGCCATCGACGCAGTACAGCAGCTGTCCGTTGACGTGGGAATCCCCACAAAGCTGGAAAAACTGAGCGAGGCGGATCTTCCGTTCCTCTGCGAATCCGCAGCGGCAGATGCCTGCGCACCGGGCAATCCGAAACCGGCTGCTATTGAGGATTTCGAGAAAATGTTCCGGAAGCTGATGTAGGGGCAGGTTTGACTGTATCGAGCATTTATTGCGTTATCGAAGTTTTGTGTTATCAAAGCGGAAGGCAAAAGCCCCGACTGAACGGCTTTTGCCTTCCGCTTTCCATTTGAATCACATAAAAATCAGGTGCATATTCGAGTTTCTCTCCAGCGAATGATAGTCCTTCTTAATATAGCTCCATGTTTCAGAATATGTTCCGGGAACCGCAAGATCTTCACTTGCAATAAAAGCAATGAACTCTTCCAGTTTTCCTTCATACTGATCAGCAAAGTCATCCGCCATATCTGATTTTTCCTGATCCGAAAAATCAGCAAGCTCATTATACAGAACATGTTCCAAGTTGCAGGAATTAAAATAGATTCTGTATCTGACGCCATTCACTTTTCCGGTCTTGCTAAGCTTAAATAATATTTCTGCTTTCTTCTTATTTCTCCGAATAGCTGCATCCACATTCTTTGTTTCCATTCGATCCTCATAGTACATGATTCTATCGACGTCAGCCTGAACCACTGCACTATCTTCTGTGAAAACTCCATCCGTATCCGCAAGATGAATGATCTGCTGAAAATCTTCCGGTTTGTATCCGTATTTTAATTTCACACCAGCAATCAAATCATTAATCCGGGAAATGACATTGTCCATGGATACATAATCATCCGATGTTATATCACCATGCACAACCACGAACTGAACTTCATTACTCGAATAATGTTCTTTGAGGACAGATCCCAATGCAGCTTCATCACTTGGCCCTTCCATGATTACTGCTACAACTTTTTTCTCACGCATCACGAACACTCCTTCCCGCTTTCCGGAATGCTCTCGCAATTTTCAGGCTATCTGTTTCCTCATAGATCACTTCATCCTGGCCACCAAGTGTGATGCTGCGAATATACATATTTCGCAGATTATTGGTTTCACGCACATTCTTCATGCGAATGTAGCGATTCTCTGGATTCGCAGTGGAAAACATAATATTCTCTGTATCCAACATTTCCAATGCACGCAGATTATGAGAGGTAAAGATAAGCTGTCCTTTGGCACTCTTCTTTATAATCTCCAGAAGCTCACCGAGCATATACTCAAAGATTCCGGCATCCAGTTCGTCCACAACAAGGCAAATAGACGGATTCCCAAATGCCTGAATCAGTGCATTTAAGATAGAAATGATCTTTATGATACCTTCAGATTCCATACGGATAGGAATATCTGGTCGTCCATCTCTACAGGACATCAATTCCACTTTCCATCCATCCTCGCCGGAATCCAATAATTGCGGACCATAATCCTTAATAGAGATTTTCAGGCCGGGAATGATTGTGTAAAGCACAGTATTGATCTGCTCTACAATCGCTTCCAGCAAATTTTTTCTATCTCTGTCAAGCAGCACAGGCTTGGTAAGCGGTACAACGAAATCGCCTTTCATACCCGCTTTATTACCGTCAATGCGAAATGCCATCGGTAAGATAAAATTAGCTGTGATAACACCGGAATGAGAATTTCGGATCACAAATAAATCTCTCAATGCAAAATCAAACAGTGAATGAATGATATATGCATATTCTCCGAACTCTCCTTCTGTATTTTTATTGAATACCTCTCTACTGCTTTCCCCGAATATATAAGAGCAATTACTTTTCTCTGCAAGCTTCTTTGCAACAATTAAGTCTGTCAGCGTCTCTTTATTTGAGCCAACCAATTCATCCAAACGTTTTTTAGGCGTAAAAATAACATCCGTATTATTTGCCTCATAGTTCATGAAGGCAATTTTATTGGATCTCCTGCCGTTCTCATTTTTAGCGCTGCTCAATACCTCTTTTTCTATTACAACAGTCTGAGCAATCTTTTTCAGACAAAGGGAATAGGAAACCTCATAAATAATTGAATCTCTAAAGATATTAAAATCTGCCTGTATCTCTGCCTGTTCCGAATTTGCATCAATATAATTCCAGAACTCTTCTCCCGGGCTATTACCAATCATTATTTTCTGAAGAAAATACAATGCATCAACAACAGCTGTCTTTCCAGAACCATTCTGTCCATAGATCCCAAGTATTTCAGCTCCTTCAGATGTAAGTATCTTTTTCGTCGTGTTCGGCATGGTTATCGTGCCATCCACTACATTTTTTATATTATGGAGCCTTAATGATGACAAACGAACAGTTGTCTCTTTCATTATGAATTCCTCCTTATGATACCGGTAATAATATATTATCACAGAGTTCTCAAAATTTCAATTATTATTTCATTTTTCGTATTTTTTATGCGTTTTATTGAATTTTAAATTGATATTTCCTTTTTGTTTCCCAGCCTGTGATAGACTTGCTTACGCCTCATTCATTACCGCCCCAGCGACTTGATCCCGGCGCACGGGAGGATGACGCATAACCCACGCGCTTTTCTCCCTGCGATATCCATTTTCCTTTCAGACAGGATATTCCCCGTCATTTTTCATCCGTCTGACCAGCTTTTCAATGGCTGGCAGTTCTTCCTCAAGGCTGCTCCAGACTTTTTCCCTTTTTCAGCTTCGTAATGATCTTTGATTTTAACAGACTTTCACGGCCGTATTCAAACTGCGCTTTCCGGAGAAGCTTCAGTTCCCGCTTCTCATCGTACTCAAAAATACTCATAGCAACCGTCTCCTCGCGATCCTGCCGCAGAAAATTCTCCAGAATTCCCTCACGGATACTGAATATTCTTGTGAGGGAGGTTCTTCCGCAAATATCCGTTTTCTGCCTTTAAACATTGTCATGCATATAGTATAA
>CALWSF010000037.1 GCA_944384125.1 uncultured Lachnospiraceae bacterium
CAGGGTTTTACATACTGTTCAGTTTTCAAGGTTCCTCGTTGCTTTCCTCAGCAGCAACTCTCATATCTTATCACATCAAGTTCGCTTTGTCAACAACTTTTTTATTTTTTTTGAAATCTTTTTTTGACTTCCTGTCCTTTTCCCAAAGGGCGAGTATTATAATAGCAAACTTTCCATTTCCTGTCAACAACTTTTTTTATTTTTTATTATGTTGCAGATAAGAGTTCTCAGCTCTTATCTGCAGTGCTACATATTTTACTGTTTTTCATACAAAAACTTTTCCGGAAGCTCCAGATGAAATGCTTCTGCCATGTCGCGAAACTCCTGTACGGAAGGAACATGGTGTTTTCCCCCCGCTGCCAGCACCAGATTCAGCATCTGAGCTGCCTTCTCCACCGTATGCATAAGGCCAAATGTATTATCAAAGGTATCTCCCGCTGCAAATAATCCATGCTGAGCCCACAAAACCACATCATACTCTTCCATCATCCGACAGGTAAGGCGGGCAATTTCTGCAGTCCCGGGAACCATCCAGGGGATTACCCCCATTCCGCTTGGGAATGTCATAGCACACTCAGGTTCCATTTCCCACAGCTCTCTTGTAAATATCTCATCTTTCAGCGGAAGCACAAAAGAAAGTGCAATAATATTGGCAGGATGTGCGTGATAAACAACGCGGTAATTTCCATTTGTCCTTCGCTTTATTACCTCCTGATTCATCAAGTGAGCCGGAAGTTCGCTTGTAGGCCGTCCCCCGCCGGAGAATCCCCACACGATCCGATAGGATCTTCCCCTTTCATCTATCTCTATCATTCCAAAAGAATCCTCCGGATCAACGGTCATATTCCGCATGAATTTCCCGCTTCCCGTTACCAGAAAATAATCTCCCCCTATTCCCGGTACCGCCTCCGGCAGAGACACCCAGCTATCCCCGTAACACAAATCTTCTTTTACATCATCCACTTCCTCAGATGTCAAGCGATATGTCAGATTCCCTCCATGGCACTCATGCCAGCCCTGAAGCCATCCGTCATTAGACATCCTGATAAAACCTTCCGCAAATCTGCTCTCCAGCACTTTCATTATCTATATCCTCCCAAATCAACCACGTACACTTTAAATCCGGTATTTATCTCTTACTGTATCTGATACCATTCATGGCCTGTAACATTTTATCTCAAAAGAATCCGCCACACACTTTCTTGCAGCCTCCACACCGTCAAAGATGTTGTCTGATATCATCTGAGACATAATATTGCCCACAGCTGTGGCCTCCGCGGGACCGGCACTGACAGGGCGTCCGACAGCTTTTGCTGTCAGCCGGTTCAGGTAAGATGCCCTCGCACCTCCGCCAACCACACATAATTTTTCAAATTGCCGTCCGGCCATATGTTCCATCTGAAAAAAGATATCCGCATATGATTTTGCCAGGCTCCGATACACAACAGCCGCCATTTCTCCCAATGTTTCCGGAATCTGCTGCCCGCTTCTTCTGCATGCCTGACGTACCGCCTCCGTCATACTTTCCGGAGCCATAAATTCGGTGCTTCTGCAGTCTATTACGGAACATATCGATGCGCTCTCCGCCTCACGGCACAGCTGTTCATATGATATATCCGCTCCGGCTTCCCTGCGGATACTCTGTATCATCCAAAGTCCCATGCTATTTTTCAAAAGCAGATTTCTTCCCTCAAATCCGCCTTCGTTTGTAAAACCATTCTCTCCTGCATACTCAGACAGAACCGTTTCATCCGTCTCTCTCCCAACAAGAGACCAGGTTCCTGAGCTTATCGCAGGAATCCCGAACGACTCCGGAGGAAGTGCCAGAAAAGCCGATGCAGTATCATGAGTAGGAGGCAAAATAACACGGCAGTCAAACCCAACTTCTTTTATCACTTCTTTTCTGAGTGTCCCCAGCGACTCCCCCGGCATTCTAACCGGCATAAACAGGTTTTCAGGCAGCCCCAGCTTCCGAATTAAATCCCAATCCCATTCTCTCTTTCCCGCTTTCATAAGCTGAGTTGTTGATGCATTGCTGTACTCCTGCGCAGTAACCCCTGTGAGAACATAATTAAAATAATCCGGAATCATCAGCATTACTGCTGTTTTATCAAAAAGATGCGGCTCATCCCGCTTCACAGACATCAGCTGACACAGCGTATTAAATTCCGCCATCTGAATTCCGGTTCTGTGATAAATTTCATCTTGCGGAACTATTTCAAAAATCTGACGGTAAATCCCTCTCGTTCTGGAATCCCGATGATTTACTGCCTGTCCCAGCGGTTCCCCGTGCCTGTCGAGAAATACATAATCAAGTCCCCATGTATCAATCCCCATGGCCTCAGGAATAATTCCCAGTTCCTGACAGCGTCTCATTCCTTCCAGCAACTGTTTTGTCAGATACAAAAGATCCCAGCACATATGCCCATCCCTGACTATCGGGCCATTGGGAAATCGGTAAATTTCACGCATGACAATCCGTCCATTTTCTATATGCGCAGCAATATGCCGCCCGCCCGACGCCCCGAAGTCCACCGCTAAATAATAACCGCTCATTATCATCCTCCTTAAAGAGCATTTTCGATTATTTATATTAAATATCTCTTTTTTACCGCACTCTGTTCAGAAACTAAAAAAGCCGCACGGCCAGGGGCATAATATCCCCCGAAGCCGTACAGCAAAATCCTGCCGCGTTTTCATTAAATATTTGCACCATCCATAATATATCGAAGGCCTTTATGTATCCGCAGATATTTTTCATATTTTTTCTCACACGCTTCTGCTGCAGCCGGAACAGGTTCAAACACCTGATTTACCTTCATAACGCCCTCAGAAATCTGTTCCAGAGAAGCCACACTCCCGCAGTGATAAGCCGCAAGAAGAGCGATTCCATACGCCGGTCCTGTCATGCCGTCCATCTGTTCAATTCTGATATTCAGCACATTTGCCATTGTCTGCATCCAGGAACGGCTTCTTGCGCCTCCCCCCACGACCTTTACACTTCCGAACTTTTCCAGCGGCAGCTCCATTTTTTCAGCCAGTTCACGAAAGCTGAAGCACAGCCCTTCTATAACGGAATACAGAAGTTCTGACCGCGTTGTCTCTGTGCTGAGTCCAAAAAAACCTCCCCGGATATTTGGATCCGCATACAGGGTTTTGTCTCCCACCAGATGAGGATAAAAAAGTACGCTGCTCTTCCAGGCCGTATCCGGACATACAAGCTGATCCACAACCGAAAAATCTTCCACTTCCATAATATTTTTTACCCACCACTCCAGTGTGCTGCCATTTGACTGTACAGCTCCCTGGACCAGATAGGAGTAATTCACGTCATCGAAAGAGAAGAGAATCACTTTGCCCTTTGCATTGTCCCTGGGCTGGCAGACCGGCGTCATAAAAACACCGGATGTTCCCAGAGAAATGACAGGATATCCCCGGCCAAGGCAGCCTGTGGAAATAGCAGTTGCCGGGTTATCTCCGGTTCCTACCAGAACCTCCGTATCCTCCCGCAGAGAAAACAGTTCTGCAATTTCTCTGCTCAGCCTTCCTGCAGCCAGAACACTTCCTCTTACAGGCGGATAAGCCTCGCGCGAGAGTCCGATGAGCTCACGCATCTGTTCGGACCACTGTTTTTTCTTTATCTCATACAGGCAGGAGGTGGACGCCTCACAATAATCCGTACCAAACTGCCCTGTCAGGCGATAGACAAGATAGTCCGGCCCAATCAGAAATTTCCGGATTTTTTCAAAATTATGCGGCTCATATTTTTTCAGCCAGTAAAGATTTGCAGCCGGACTTCCCGTTGAAATTGTCCGGGCCAAATATTTTCCCTCCGAAAAAGTTTCCACGCGTTTTCTCAGCTCTGCAATCAAATCCTTTGTCCGGATATCATTCCACATCATCGCCGGACGAACAGGTCTTCCATCCTCTCCCAGTACAACAAGCGTATGCATCTGGCCGGTAACTCCGATTGCTCTCACGCAGCTCCGATCACAGTTTTCCAGAATTTTTTTTATCCCGTTTTTCATGCACGCATACCAGTTCTCCGGATCAATCTCATTCCAGCCCTGTTTCGGCTGGGCAGCCTGATATTCCTCCGTAATCTGTGCCAGTATGTGTTTCGTTCCGTCTACCAGGACCATCTTCATTGCCGATGTTCCCAGATCGATGCCTAAAAATATATCTTCCATACTGCTGTCCACCTTCAGGAAACCATTTAATTTTCGTTAATCATCGTAACCAGTTCTTTAGCCTTTCTGCTCACATTATCCACCGATTCAACACTCAGATGAATCACATCATGCTCATTGTGGTTTGCCTCGTATGCCTCTCCAAATGTGCGAATATACTCTTTTCTCAGATCTGAGCCGTAATTAATTTTGATAAGCCCATGTTTCTTCGCCTCCCAGATTACCTCCTTGGGAATTCCGGAACCGCCATGCAATACCAGCGGAACAGAAGAGATTTCATCAATTCTGGTCAGAAGCGGAATATCAATCTTGGGATTCAGGCAAAGTCCATGCACATTTCCAACAGAAACAGCCAGAAGATCACAGCCTGTTCTCTCCACAAAATCAGCAACCATATCCGGATCTGTCTTGCACTCAGCCTCATTGACAACATCTTCTTCCTTTCCCTGAAGCGCTCCCAGCTCAGCCTCAACCGGAATGCCGTAAAAATGACAGTACTCAACCGCCCTGCGGCATTCTTTCACATTTTCTTCAAAAGGAAGATGAGAAGCATCGATCATAATAGAAGTAAAACCGGCATCCACACATGCCTTTACATCTTCAAATGATTTTCCGTGATCCAGATGAAGTGCGATTGGCGTCTCCGACGTCTTAACCGCATCCTGCGCAATCAGAGAAATAATTCTCGGATTGGACAGGCGAAGATTATTTGAAGAAATCTGAATATACCCGGGCAAATTTGCCTCCATAAGGCCTCTGGCAATTGCATAGGTCATCTCAAGATTCGTAGTATTAAAAGCCGGCAGTACATGATGATACTTTTTTGCATAATCCATCAGGTCAAATCCATTTACAAGTTTCATGTCTGTTTCCTCCTTGATTATTCAATCAGTCACAACTTATCCAGTAATATTAACTACAGGAACTCTACTTAAATAAATGCATCGCCTCATACAGAGCCCTGTACTTTTTAAATTTTTCCATATAATACGCATGCATTTCTCTGTCAGGCAGATACTCCTTTTTCACTTTTACTGCCCGCCGGATACCTGCTTTCAGATCAGGGTAAGCTCCCACAGCCGTAGCTGCCATCAGCATACAGCCCACTGTTCCGGATTCATCACTTTCCAGAGAGATAACTTTCTTATTAAAAACATCCGCCCGGATCTGCAGCGTCAGCTCCGAAGCAGCTCCGCCTCCCGTCACAGCAATAGATTCCATACAGGTTCCCAGCTTTTCCAGGCGCTCATAGGCCAGATACATCTGAAATGCCATTCCCTCCAAAATTGCCCGGTAAATTTCCTCCGGTGCCGTGTGAATCGAGAGACCTGAAATCGTTCCCCTCGCATCCATTGACAGGTGCGGATTTCCTGAAGAGCCAAACTGCGGCAGTACAAATACATCTGTCTTTACTTTAGCTGCAGCCTGATCAATATAGGTATAAAAGTCAATTCCCCGCTTTTCACAATCCTGCCTTACCCCGGAGAGTATTGTATCTCTGGCCCAGTTTTTCAGTGCACCGCAGGTTGTTATCTCAAGGCTTGAGAGATAGGTATCCGGAATAATATAAGGGATGCAAGTAAAATCATTTTCTATCATATAAGGCGTCATAACGGGTCCCGGAAGCATAACAAACATAAATTCGCAGGTTCCCATTCCGCACTCCCCGGTTCCCAGATTTACCAGCCCGCTTCCCAGAGCTGCACAGCTCTGATCATGACCGCCCACTACAACCTTCATATCCGGATTCAGCGAGAATTCCCTGGCTATCTCAGGTCTGATTGTGCCGATAATGGTACAGGGGGCAACCGGCTCTGACATCTGTTCTTTTCGGATCCCCGCAAAAGAAAGAAGTTCTTCTGACCAGTCTTTTCTGCGTATATCAAATGCCATACTGCGGGCTGCAGAAGAATAGCTTACTTTTCTCTCTCCTGTCAGGATATATCCAATATAATCTTCATAGAAAAGAATCGCAGACGCTCTGCGTACCGCATCTGTATTCCGGTTAAGCCACATGTACTTAGGCAGGCCGTAAAGCTCATTGGGCGGCAGGCCGGTAATCTCAAAGATCCTCTGTGCCCCCGCAGCCGCTATAATCTCCTCCGTCTCCGGGATTCCTCTGGAATCGCCCGTAAGCATGGAATTTGCCAGCGGTTTCCCCTCTGCGTCAAGGCAGACAACTGATTCTCCCAGACTTGTAACCGCCATTGCTTCAATAGGAGCCGGACAGTTTTTCCCTACCTCAGCAAGAATCTCCCTGACATTTTGAAGAACTGTCCGGGGATTAAGTTCACGATAACCTCCCTCCCCCAGCTCTTCATACTTTCTCGAAGCTTTATAAAGAACATTTCCGTCCAAATCGTACACCAGCATTTTGCTGCCGCTGGTTCCCACATCCAGTCCTGCAAACGCCATAAGACACCTCATTCATCTGTTTTTACTGATGTTTTGCCCGATCCTTTCTCAAAACATCAATGACAACGGCAACCATGATAATCACACCTTTGAAAACACTCTGCCAGAAGGAGTTGATTCCCATCAGGTTAAGTCCGTTTGTGATAACACCGATAATCAGAATACCAATAAAAGTACCGCCTACGGTTCCCACGCCGCCCGACATGCTTGTTCCGCCGATGACAACTGCGGCTATGGCATCCATCTCGAATCCATTCCCCAGAGTGGCCGCCGCAGAACCCAGACGCGCTGACCAGATAATTCCTCCAAGACCGCACAGTACACCAATAAGGACATATGGAAGCATATTGTATTTCTTTACATCAACACCGGAATACTGGGCCGCTGTCTTGTTTCCTCCCAGCGCATAAATATAATAGCCAAACCGGGTTCTGTTAAGCAGAAACCATGTCAGAATCAGAACAAGACCGGCATAGAGAACAATGATTGATACACCGCCAAAGCTTGTATTTCCCAGTGCCGTATATGCATCATTACGAATACGAATTGTAACACCGCCTGAAATAATCTCCGTAAGTCCCCGCCCGATACATTGCGTCGCCAGCGTTGCCACAAAAGCCGGAACTTTCAGATAAGAGATTGACACGCCATTGATCGTTCCGATCAGTGCCCCCACCGCAAGGCAGGCAATAACTGTTACCCATACAGGAGCATTCATATTTGTAATCAGATACGCTCCTATAACACCGGTAAGTCCTACGGTAGATCCAACTGAAATATCAATTTCTCCCATGAGAATTGCAAGCAGCATGCCGCAGCAGATAATGGCATTAACTGCATTGGACTTTAACAGATTCAGAATATTTGAGCCTGTAAGGAACTTGGGTGTTGACAGAGAAACGATTACTATCAGGGCAATCAGACCGATGATAATACCGATATTTCTTCTAAAATATGCTTCGCCCTTCCCCGGGACGCGAATTGCTTTTGATTTTTCCATGTTTTATGTACCTCCTGCATTTTCTGTACTTGCAATATACCAGTCTACTCTTCCCGATTTGTCGCGTATGTCATCATCGCTTCCTGAGTAAATTCCTCTTCTCCCAGCTCGCCCGTTATTTTTCCTTCACACATAATATAACAGCGATTGCACATATTAATAATTTCAGGCAGCTCCGAGGATACCATAATAATAGAAGTTCCCTTTGCGGCCAGCTCGTCAATAATAGCGTATATCTCTGCCTTCGCTCCCACATCAATACCTCTGGTGGGCTCGTCCAGAATAATAACCTTCGGATTTTTAGCCAGCCATTTGCTTAAAACCACCTTCTGCTGATTTCCCCCGCTTAAATCACCGGTCAGCTGATGAGGCGACGTTATTTTGATATGGAATTTCTGGCGGTACTCTTCTACCATTCTGTCCCACGCTGCCTGCTTTACACGGATACCATTTACAAAATCGGACAGACAGACAAGTCCCATATTGAATTCCACATCATTTTTCAGAATCAGCCCTTCACTCCGCCGATCTTCGGATACATACACAATTCCCAGATCAATTGCATCCTGAGGACGCCGGATGTTTACCTTTTTCCCATCCAGCAGTATTTCTCCTCCTGCCTTGGGAAAGGCGCCGAATATTGTCTTCATAAGCTCTGTTCGCCGCGCTCCCACCAGACCCGCAAAACCTACGATTTCCCCATAACGGGCATAGAAACTGACATCCTTAAAATATTCCGCGTGCTGAAGGTTTTTAACCTCCAGAGAAACCCCCCGGATCTCATGCCGGTTTCTTGTATAATAATTGCTGAGCTCACGACCTACCATCAGCCGGATAAGCTCATCTTTATCAGCCTCTCTGGTAGGAATATCTCCAACCATCTTCCCATCCCGGAGAACCACTATCCGATCCGTGATTGCAAACAGCTCTTCAAGGCGATGGGATATGTAAATGATTCCAACTTTCTTTTCCTGCAGCTGACGTATGATTCTGAAAAGAGTCTGAACTTCTCCCTCAGACAGGGAAGATGTAGGCTCATCCATAACCACAATCCGCGCTTCTGCTGACACGGCTTTTATAATCTCAACAAGCTGCTGCATTCCGATTGATAAATCGCCTACAAGCTGATCCGCTCTCATATTCAGCTGAAACTCATCAATTACTTTCTGTGTTTCAGCCTCCATTTTTTTTGCATCCACCATTCCCAGACTGTTCTTCAGCTCACGGCCCAGAAATACGTTTGCGGCTATGGTTCTGCCCGGAACCAGAATAATCTCCTGATGAATAATACGGATTCCGTTTGCCCCGGCAACTGCCGCAGAATTGATGTTCTTTGTCTCTCCGTCAATCCGGATCTCTCCGGAATCTGCCTTGTATATTCCGCCCAGAATCTTTATCAATGTAGACTTTCCGGCTCCGTTTTCCCCAAGGATGGCAACAACCTCTCCCTCGCCTACGGACAGATTGACTCCGTTCAAAACAACGTTTGAGCCGAACGCCTTTGTAATGTTTGACATTTCCAGGAGCTTTGCTTCACTCATATCTGCTACCTCATTTTCTTACGCGCGCTGACGTCATTTGCCATTCGCTCAAATGCCTTCTAAAAAAGTTCGGCTCAAAATACCATTTTGAGCCGAACCAAGTAATCAAAGACCTTATCACGTCAGCCAATTCCTGTTTGTTTTTCGTCTTCTACAATATTCGTTATTTCCGTATTATAGCCGTCACAGTTACTAATCAAGAGTATCCCATGCATCCAGATCATACTCGTCGATGTTGTCAGCTGTAATGCTGTAGGAATCGATGCTTACGTTAAACTCGATCTCCTCTCCGTTAAGAAGCGCAACTGCAGATTTAACACCCTCATATCCCATATAGGTAGGTCTCTGTGCAGAAGTCTGTACCATTGTGCCGTCTTTGATGGCATGTTTTCCGATAGGAGCACCATCTTTGCCAAGGATATCAATCTGGCCTGTCTTGCCGGCTTCCTCAACTGCCTGTACAGCACCCAGTGCGGACGTATCGTTGATGCAGTAGATTACATCGATATCATCGTGAGCCTGAAGAGCATCTGATACTACATTGAAAGCTGTTTCTGTGGAACCCTCTCCCTCAACAACCTGTACTTCAACAAATGCGTCGGGATTCTCAGTATTCTTTTTGATTCCGGACCAGAAGCCTTCAACGTTGATAATACAGGATTCTGCCGTCTGCAGATGTACAATCAGAATGTTTGCTCCATCCGGATGATTTTCAGCAACCCACTGACCTGAAAGATATCCAAGCTGCGTATTGTTGGAAGCAATAATTCCGTCAACCAGTTCATAATCATCTTCTGTCACAACATTATCAATATTGATTACCTTCACACCGGCATCCTTGCAGGTCTGAAGAACTGTGTGAGCTCCTGCGGAATCATACGGGATGTAAATAAGAGCATCAATTCCGCTGGCAATCATGTCATCAATCTGAGATGCCTGCTGTGTCGGATCATTCTGGGGGTCAAAATAAATCAGCTCACAGCCAAGTTCATCACAGGCTTTCTGTACGCCGTCCAGAACAGCAGTAAAGTACTCATTGGTAAGAGTGTATGGAGAGAAGCCGATTGTGTATTCTCCTCCTGCCGCTTCTTCTCCGACCGCCTCAGTTACCGCCTCCTCAGCCGCTGCAGAAGTCTCTTCTGCCGCTTTTGTCTCAGCCGCTGTGGTCTCAGTTGACTGCGAACCGGAACAAGCCGTCATAGAAAGGGCAAGAACACCTGCCATAGCTACAGACAGTAATTTCTTCATAATAGAATTTCCTCCTTTTTAATAGATTCAGCTGAACTTTTGTTTGATTGTACGAACATATTAGCACATCATTTTTTTAACTTCAATCCTAATTCTGACAAAAATGATGGTCTGCTTTTGGACATTTTGCATAATTTTTTGTTTGAATTCAGCACATAATGTTCATTTAGTGTTCGATTAACGGTTTTTCTCCTCTGTCAGGCTCCTGTTTTTCCGTCTGGTTCCATTTTTCCTGTTCGATATAAACAAAAAATATTGTTCCCGTATTCCTTCGCTCTATTCGTCTCAAACATGCGTCTGCATACAAAACAGGCGCATACCGTCTGTAATTTCCGGAGGGGACTTATCTGTCCGCCATACCTCCGCTGATACAGCCGGCATACGCCTGCTCTTTTATATGCTTTTTATATCACGCCTTCTATTCGGCTATCATCACTTCTACCTGATATTTCTTTAAAAGATTTTTCCCTTCCTCGTCAATCCCTGAATCCGTAATCACACCGTTAACCTGGGACAGAGATGCGAAACTGTTGAGATCGTAGGTATTAAATTTGGACGAATCGGCCAGTATATATATCTTTTTTGCCACAGAAAAAATGGAACGCTTAAAGCGTGCCTCCGGAGAATATCCGTCATAAAGTCCTCCATCCGTTCCAATTGCCGCTGCCCCAAGAAAAGCCGTATCCAGCTGGTATTTTTCCAGCTGCTCCTCCGCCACCGTACCGGAACTGCAATTTGTGATCCGTATCATCTCCCCTCCCAGCATAATAACGGACAGATTGGCAAACTGAAGTGCACGTTCAGCTACCTTCAGATGATTTGTAACAATCACAGCCCGCGTATCCTCATCCAGATAATTTAAAATAATGCGCGTTGTGGATCCTGCATCAATAAATATTCTCTGACCATTGCGCACAAGAGCTGCCGCTCTGGCTGCTATCCTTTCTTTGGCCTCTTTGTGAGATATACGCGATTCATCAAAAGAAATCATCCTGACAACAGGCTGTTCAGCCATCATCGCTCCCCCGTGCGTCCGCGTAATATTGTACTGCTGGGCCAGAAAATTCAAATCTCTTCGAATTGTCATCTCCGAAATTCCAAATTTTTCTGCCAAATCATTTACTTCCACCTTTCTCTGCTTCTGAAGCATATCCAAAATAGAAAGGCACCTCTCACTCTTATTCACAGGGATTCCTCCTCTTATTTTCCTTTTTACCGCCGGCCTATTGAAAAATTGATGTTCAAAATGTTTGATACAAACATTATAGCACTAATTTGAACATATTCAAACCCCTTTTGCCGACGAAGAACCTGCTCCCGCAGAATAAGCTTACCTTTTATTTTTCTTCTCTTTCTGTCCGGCTGCGCTCCCTCCCCGCCATTTTCTTTTCAGCATCATCAAGCCCCTTGTAGCCATACGCCCTGACCTCTTCCTCCATAATCATAAGTGTCAGGTTCTTTTTGCTCTTTTTAAGCTGACCCAGAAAATTCAGATACCGTCTCAGCGTCAAATCGGAATACGTATGCAGCTCTCCCCGCAGATATGTCTCAAAAGACGTTTCAAAGGGAGTATCCTCCTTTGCATAAAGCGCCCTGTTTCCTGCCCCGAGAACGGGATACAAATTTCTGTAATCCCGCATCCATGGTATCTGAATATCCACAATCTCATCAATAAGCTGTTCTCCCACAAGAGACGGCCCTTTCAGCAAATGACGGATGGCACGAAAACGCTCCGGCGCCGTGTGCTCCATCATCCACCCGTACTTTTCCGCAAGAAGATTTCTTCCCTCCTCCCGGGCGGCGGTTAAATCTGATATATAGCTGTCAATCAGTTCCTCTGTCCAGGGAAGAAACTGACTGCGCCTCATAATAAAAAATGTCTCCGGATCATCCTGGCAGGATGCTCTTCCCCCTTCATTCTGTACTTTCTGAAAATCCTCCCATTCCATCTTTACCAGCTGTTCAATTTTTTCCTCTCTTGTCATCAATACACCCTTCCTTTCCCGTTAATAAAACCGGCAATACATTATCCTGCCGTATATTTTACTCAGTTTATCCGGCAAGCACATGACAATGCGCCAGCTGAGAATCCTGAATTCTTTTCATAATATCCCATGCATGTACTTCAAGGAAATCATCATTTCTGTCTGTCAGTCCCTGCCGCTTCAGCTCGTCCACTACCATTGCGCAGATCTGTTCTATTCTCATTACCTTCCTGTCATGAAGATTTACGTAAGGATTCCAGTCAGCAGGGTAGGGTTCTGACCAGGCATCACTCTGACTGCCCAGACAAACCAACGCATCCAGACATTCCCTCGCCTCAGAAAGAACTTTCATCCCTGAAAGGCCGCGAAACATCCATTTATAAAACGGCATATAACGCCTGTTCAGCAGATAAAGCATGGATACCGCGCTCCTGATAAATTCGCTCTGGGCAATAAAAGCTGCCGCAAAATCCCCTCTCCTCATACATCTGGCATAATTATACTGCCCTGCCTGAGCCATAACCGCAGCTCTGGCTGCTATTTTCTTAACCCTCACATCCTCCGGGTAATATGCAAGTATCCCGGCCCGAACCGCGGAAAATTCTCCCAGCGGATCTTCAAATACCTCCCCTGATGATACGGCCGCCAGCTTATCCTCCGGCAGATACAGCCACCGCATCATATCCGACGGAGGCTGCTCATCCCCGATAAATCGTCTGTAAAACTCCGAGATCTCCATGACACCCACACGATCTCTTCCCATCCTTCCCGTTTTTCGCGCCCCAAATCCCATAAAATTGTCAGGAAGGTTTTCATACGCCTCCTGCATCTGCTTTCCTACACGCTGATAATCTTCCCCGGTAAGCCACAGACAGAACCCCGGCCCAAAATCATGATCGCGTGAAATTTCATCATCATACCCAAGACATTCTGAACCTTCTCCCACCAGACCGGCAGCTATGCGCGGAAGATATTCCGGGAATTTTCTCACGAGCATCGGTCTCCCTACCTCCAGATAATACCGACGCGACAGCTCCAGTCCTTTCATTTCACATCTCTCACTTTCTGTCCCTTTCAAATTAATTTATGTTTATGTATTACTTTGTAAGACTTTTCTGAATCATTTCCAGGTTTTTACGCATTACGCGGCAGGCGTCATTCTCCCCAAACCTTTCCCTGGTAATATCGATTGCTCTCTCAAAAAAAGAAACCGCCTCCGCTCCCTGACCGTCTCTCCACGCCAGCTCTCCCGCTGCCGCAAGGGCTGCGCCTCTGTGACCGTCACACCTGCCCTCCGGACTGTCATAATACACCATGGCCTCACTAATCTCTCTTTTTGCCTCATCCATCCTGTTCAGCGCCATCAGAGACAATGCCCTGTTAACATGTGTCGTGGCCACCTCCGGTTCGCTGTTCTCCATTTCCTTTACGATTTCCATTGCTCTGTTCAGATAGGCAAGCGCATCCTCATGTTTTTCTTCTTCCTGATACAACTGACTGATATTATTGTACAGACTTGCCATCTGGTAACTTCTGTTTTCTCCCAGCGCCGTAAAAATATCCTCTGCCTGCCGGTAAAGCGCCAGCGCTTTTGATTTATCCTGCGCCATTCTGCTGGCTGTCGCCCCGTTCAGAAGAGTCGTCCCATGATGAATCGTTCCTGAAAGACCCATCTGTCCTATCAGTTCAAGAGCCCGATCCGCACATTCCACAGCCCGAACAGCTCTTCCCGTTGTCCTGTATACACCTTCCATCTCATTGTACAGGGTCAGAGCCGCCCCCAGATTATTTTCTTCAAGAGCCTCCTGAAGCCACTCATTCATTTTTTTCTCAGCCTCAGCAAGCTCTCCTCTTCCATATAAGCTATCCAGCTCTTCCAGCATTAAATGTATGTTCATTTTTCTTCCCTCCGGCCAGTTACGACGCGAAAAGGGCGCCGCCCGGCCATCCCTGTGGCAGCGGGCGGCGCCCTTTAATCCATTTTTATAAAAACTTACTCAAGACAATTCCTTAATCCTTTTTCCAGAACCTCCGGCACCTTAAAGCGGCGAATATCCGAACGAATTTACCAGCGCATCCAGACGCTTTCCACTCTTACAGAGCGGGCAGCTTCTGTAATCATAAAATTCATAATCCGGCAGATCCTTTTTTCCGAACACAGAACGAACCATAATATTATCCACCGAGTCAATGGCACTGAATATGGCAGAAACACCCTGAAGAATCCCTCTGTAATACTGCACACACTCAATAGCTTTATTTACTGTGAGGCCGGTTGTAACAGAAGCCATCAGAATCATCACATGCTTATCCTGAATCATGGGAAGAATATTGTCCCGGAAAATGATCTGACTGTTGTTGTTAAATTCCGGACTGACAACATAAATTGTCTTATGTGCGTTCGTAGAGAGAAAACCGCCCCTGGACAGTTCTTCCGAGAGAAACGCTCCGATTACCTCCGTTCCCTCCATGCAGACAATTGTATCAATTACCGTATCATACAGATATAATCCTACCAGGGCTCTGGCAATTTCCTGTGCTTCACTCGTCCTTGATTTCAGGGTCGTCATATCAAGATAATAATTAATATGAGCATGATTTGTAGCAAAATGACCCTGACGGATCTTGAGTGCTGCATCCGTACCCGCCGTATAAATCTTTTTGTATCCGCTGTTCTCCATAAAAGCGCCCCCTTTCGGCTGTCTCACAGTTTTTAAAAACAAAATTTCTGCTATCTTTATTATACTAAAAACGTAACATCATAACAAGAGAAAATCTGTCTTTTCAGGGGAATTTATCTTAAATTCACAAAAAATATAATATGTAAAATAAATCTGCACTTATCCAAAATCAAAACGATTATTATTCAAAAATCATATCAAATCCAGGTGGCGCAATGCCCACTCAATGCCATCCTCTTCAACCGTCCGCGTTGTAAATGTCGCGTACGGCTCCAGCCCTGCGTCATGCTTCCCCATCAGAACGGAATTGCGTGAAAACCGGAACATTGACAGATCGTTCATACTGTCTCCAAATACCCATACATCCTTTTCTCCAATTCCAAAATACTCCATAATTATACGGATAGCACTGGCCTTGGAATGCTGTCGGGGCACACATTCATAAAATCCCCCGCCTCTGTCTATGACATCAAAATCCCGAATTGTCTCAAAAAATGCTTCCCTGTCACTATTCTCAGCTGCTGCCACACAAAACTTGCTTACCTTTCCATCAGCCTCCGCCCATCCGAAAGGCGAGCAGGCATTGCTGTCCTCAAGAACAGAGCGGATTCTTTTCATCGTTTCTGTAAAAGGCCCCTGCTCCCTGAAATAACAGGAGTCTACCCCCTCCAAAACCACGTCCAGGCCAAACCGTTCTATATTCTGACGCAGAATTTCAGTCCTTTCTGCCGGAATTCTCCGATCATAAAGAACTTTTTCTCCCAGTCTGACATACGTTCCGCATCCGCACAGAAGACCATCGGACTCTGTCTCCCGGCGAATAGCTTGCGTCTGGCACCAGGTTCTTCCTGTATTAATAAATACAAGATTCCCCTTTTCCCTCGTTTTTTTTAAGGCAAGCACCGCGCTTTGCGGCACCTGCCTTAAACTCTCGCTGAACAGCGTTCCATCTATATCAAAAAATAATGCCTTTCTACTCATTTTTGAACGTGATCTCTCCCGTTTTCTCATCCATACTGTCAACGATTGCCAGCGATTCCAGCCGGATTCCCTTTTCTCGAATCCGTCTGCCGCCCTCCTGAAATCCTTTTTCAATCACAATGCCTGCTCCCACAAGTTCCGCCCCGGAATCCCGAATCAATGTCGTAAGCCCGTCGAGAGCCTTGCCATTTGCGAGGAAATCATCAATAACCAGAACCTTGTCGCCCTTTCCCAGAAATTCTTTGGACACAATAATATCATACACCGTCCCGTGCGTGAAGGACTCAACCTTTGTAGTGTAAACTTCCCCGGCAATATTTTTTGTCTTGGTTTTTTTTGCAAACACAACCGGAACATGAAAGAACTCCGCCGTCACACATGCAATTCCTATCCCGGACGCTTCAATAGTCAAAATTTTATTGATCTCCACGTCCGAAAAACGCCGTTTAAATTCCTTCCCAATCTCACGAAACAGTTCAATATCCATCTGATGATTCAGGAACCTGTCCACCTTCAGTACATTTCCGGATTTCACGATCCCATCTTTCCGAATCCGATCAAATAAAATCTGCATACTCTTTCCCTCACTCAGCCCATAAAGGCCGTTTCTTTTGCATTTTCTCATTTGCCCGAACGGCATGCCCGGTATCTGTCTTTCCCGTCCACTGAAACCCTACTGAGCGGCACTCTCAGCCTGATTCTCTTCAGATGCGGGCTCAACAGTTATCTCTGCATTTTCAACAACAAATTTCATTGTCTTTGTAAAAAGCGTCGTTTCTTCTACCATTTCCTCTGTGACATTGTCATTTTCAAGAAGAGCCTCCAGACTGTCATATCCGTATTCTCTGGCAAATTCCTCCTGATCCTCCTGCGTTACCGTAATATTTTCTATCTTGGCAATCTCCCGAAGAACCAGCTCCTGTTTTGCCATCTCTTTTGCCATATCGCGGATTTCTGCCTTCAGGCTTTCCTCATCCATTCCCATAAAACCGGCATATGTGGCAAGATCCAGACCATAGGCACTTACCATATTGGTATATGCCTGAAGCTGCGTCTCATAAGCTTCATCTATTGCTTCCGTTGAACACACAATCTCCGAATCAGCCACAATCGCATCCAGCAAATCGGTATCGCGCTGATTATCGATCATCATCTGCTTCTGCTCAAGCAGCATGTCTTTTACAGTCTGGCGATATTCCTCAACAGTAGATGCATCCGAAGAAATCTCGGCTACCAGCGCATCCGTCAGCTCCGGAACGACATGTTCTTTTACCGCATTGACTGTAACCTCAAACACCACAGCCTTTCCGGCAAGATCCGGATTATTGGGATACTCCTCCGGAAAAGTAAGATCCAGAGAACGGGATTCGCCTTTCTTCGCCCCTATCAGACCATCCTCAAATCCGTCAATAAAGCTGCCTGAACCCAGAACAAGATCGGCGCCTTCCGCGGTTCCTCCTTCAAAAGCCTCCCCGTCAAGAAGTCCTTTATAATCAATATTAACCTGATCGCCTGACTGTGCTTCCCTGTCAACCTCCACATACTCGGCTCTCGCACTCAGCACCTGCTGAATCTGGCTTTCAATCTCCTCATCTGTGACCTCTGCCTCTATGACCGTCACGGGAATTCCCTTATATTCTCCCAGCGTTATACTGCTCTCTGCCACATATTCCTCTGTCTCTGCGGCCGTCTCCTGGCTCTCTGCCTGACTTTCTGATCCATTATCAGCCTTTCCGGAACATCCTGCCGCAAAAAACATCGCAGCCGCAAGCGCCACAATACCTGTCTGAAACCATCTTCTCATTATACTATCCTTTTTCCTTCCCGGCATCACTGTTCCAACAGACTGACAGCCGCCTTTTTTAAGCACCAATACCCGGACACAGCCGGGGCCGATGTGCTATAGATGATATGATAACACAAACAGCCCCCGAAAAAAAGAGCCTATTTATAAAATGCACAGAACGCTTTGTAGGTATTGTAAACATCCATTTTAGCAGTGATTTCAAAAGGAGAATGCATGGAAAGCACCGGAACGCCCAGATCTACAACATCCACATTCATACCTGCCACATAAAGCGCAACGGTTCCGCCGCCCCCGGCATCCACGGCCCCCAGCTCACCTGCCTGCCAGTATACGCCTTCCCGCTCCATAATTCCGATTACTTTAGCCATCGTCTCCGCACTTGCATCACTGCTGCCGGACTTTCCCCTGGCGCCCGTGTATTTTGTCAGAACACATCCCTTATTTAAAAAACAGGAGTTTCTCTCTTCATACACACTGCTGAATGTGGGATCATACGCAGCATTTACATCAGAAGACAGGCAGAGAGAATTTTTCAGCACACGACGGCAGCTTACACCGAAGGCCTCTGCCAGATCCTGTATGTAATGCAGCACAAAATCAGAATTCAGTCCCGTATTGCCCACTGAACCAATTTCTTCTTTGTCCGCCAGAATTGTGACTGTTGTATATTCCGGCGCAGCTGTGTCTATCTCCGCTGTCATGGCTGTATATGCACAAACACGGTCGTCCTGTCCATATGCACCGATCATGCTGCGGTCAAATCCCACATCGGCTGCTCTGACAGCCGGTACAAACTCTATTTCAGCTCTGAAAAAATCTTTCTCTGTGATTCCAAACTGCTCATTAAGAACAGACAGGGCCAGAAGCTTGACAGATTCCTTTACCTCCTCCCCGGCATCAGGAAACGGAAGAGAGCCAATCACAATATTCAGTTCCTCTCCTTTTATCCCATCCCGGAGTTTTCTCTCATTCTGTTCGGCAGACAGGTGCGGCAGAAGATCTGTCACGCAGAATACAGGCTCTCCTTCCTTTTCCCCAATCGCAAACTGTACAATCTCTCCATCTTTTCTGACTGCAATGCCATGCATGGCAAGCGGCGTGGCAGTCCACTGATATTTGCGGATTCCGCCGTAATAATGAGTTTTAAAATAGGCAACCTCTGACTTTTCGTACATGGGATTCGGCTTCAGATCCAGACGCGGAGAATCAATATGGGCTGCATTCAGGCGAAGTCCATCCTCAAGAGGCCGTCTTCCGAACGTAGTCATTATCAGTGCCTTCCCCCTGTTTACCATATATACTTTTTCGCCGCATGCATATGTTTTTCCCGGTTCGAACGGTCTGTATCCTCCGCTCTCCAGCATTTTTACCGCTTCCTGCACACATTCGCGCTCTGTTTTGGCAGCATTAAGAAAGTTCTTATATTTCTCACAGTAGATATACGCTTCCTCTCTCTGCTCCGGTGCTTCCTTTCCAATATTGGGAAATTTCCATGTGAGCTTTTTCTGAAGCTCTTTTGCCTCAGACACGCCTTTTTCATCTTCCGCCTCAACGGACATCCCGGGTACTGTAACTGATTTATCCTGTACACTCATCTCAATTTCTCTCATCGCAATCTCCTTCCTGTTTCCTCATCATCATTTCCCATCCTGCATTTATCTGATTTGATTCTGCTGACAGGCATTTTTGTTTTTTATAAAATATGTACGTAATTATTTCTTTTTTACCCACATGTCGCTGTCCAGCACAAGTGTAAAGGGGCCGTCATTAACAAGGGAAACTTCCATTTCAGCACCGAATTCTCCATGTTCAACCCGCTCCACATGCTTTCTGCACCGTTCCAATGCATACTCATAAAGATGGTTGGCAAGTTCAGGAGATCCTGCCCCTGTAAAACTGGGACGGTTTCCCTGACTGCAGTCCGCATAGAGCGTAAACTGACTTACAACAAGCACTTCTCCTCCCACATCTGCCAGTGAACGGTTTGTCTTCCCGTTTTCGTCAGAAAAAATCCGGAGCTTACAGATCTTGTCAATCATTCTGTCCGTAATCTCCTCTGTATCTTCATTGCAGACCCCCAGAAGTATAAGAAATCCCATTCCAATTTCTCCCACTGTCCTTCCTTCAACGGACACGCGTGCCTGCTTAACTCTCTGAAGCACTACTCGCATTTTTACTCCATCCTTTCTGAAATACCGGTTTTATTCCCCGGTATTATAAACCCCTCTGAACTCCTATTTTTTTCCGGCAGAATACTTTGCAAAGCCGGCCTTCTTTTATCTCAGCATCTCTCTTATCCCTGCCAGAAGACCCTCCGCCTGTTCCTCTCCATAAAAAACCTCTCTGGCCAGGACCGGATTGTCTGTTATTACATTGTCGACTCCCAAAAGCCTTACCCTTTCCAGTTCGCTCCGTTTGTTGACAGTCCACACATGGATTTCCTTTCCGCTCTCATGTATCCTGTTCACAAGGCTTTTGCTGGCTGAGCTGGACAGAAGGCTGATAAAATCTACCGCCTCATCCATATAATAGCTTCCATATGCCGCCGAGACGATATATCCCGTATATATATCCGACTCAGCCTCTTTTACTCTCTCCAGATATGAAAGGCTTGTGGATGTTACCACGCACTGATCCAGAAAATCTGCCTCTTTTATTGTCTGGGCCACCTTTTCCGGGAGCTCGCTGTCCCATCCAGCATATTTTATTTCAATATTAAGACGCAGTCTTCCTCTTGCAAATTCTATCGCATCCTCCAGCAGGGGAATTCTGCAGCCGCTGTACTCCTCCGAAAACCATGTGCCGGCATCCACTTCCTGTACTTCTTCCCAGGTCATATTCCCAATTGAACGCTGACTCCCGTCAATGCGCCTTAAATTGCTGTCATGAAACAGCACGAGAATTCCATCTTTTGTTTCCTGAACATCAATCTCCGCATAATCTGCACGATCCTTATAAGCCGCCTCCAGCGCCTCGATCGTATTCTCCGGGGCAGCAAAAGAACTTCCCCTGTGAGCCGTGATACGAATTTCATTAAACATATCTCCGGCCAGGAGCACGCCTCCCCGGAAAGCATCAAACACGGATACTGCGCTGAGAGCTGTCACAAGAGCAAGAACAGCCATAAGATTTCTGTGGTTTATCACTGCTGTCCGGGCAGGCGGCAGTGAAAATTTCCAGTTATCCTTTCTCCGTTTTTCTCTGTCAAACTGCATATACAGCACTGTCAGTGAAGCATAATTAACAACTGTGAGCACAATCCCAAACAAAAATATCAGAATAATCTCAATTCTGTCTCTGGCTTCCAGAAGAAATACAAGTTCCATTTTTCTCCCGGCAAAAAATACTGCCAGAACTGCCATCAGCACCACAGAAAAAACATAAATCACTATGCCGGCGGCCGTTACAATCAGGTTACTGCCCACAAGGGTGCCTGCTGCCTGAAAATAATTTCCCCTCATGAGATCCAGACTTCTCTCAAATCCTCCGCGAAACGATCGCTGTTCTGCCACACAGCCAAAACATATGAATGCAGTAGGAAGCGTCACAGCCGCCGAGCCAACCAGAAAAACCACAATCAAAAGCCGTCCCCAGCTTTCTCCCATAAGGCCGGGAAGAATAAATTTAACAGGATTGGCACGGCAAAGCACGCGATAAATAAGAAAAATATGAACAATAACAAAATGAAGAGATACAACTAAAAACAGTTTTATATTCCGGCGGCGAATCTGTTCTCCGAGCCGGGACAAACCGCCTGTAAAAACAGCAAAGGCGCTGAGCTTTCTCGAAAACGCAGCCGCCTCAAATGCTGTGAGGAGGCTTGCAGCCTCCAGCATAATGCTCATCAGTATTAAAAATAAAATTACAAGAAGAAGAGGAACTGTAGCGGGCTTTGTCAGAAACTCGGCAAGATTATTTACCGTCACATAACTGTATCCCGAAAAGTGCAGCGCTGTTTGAATCAGGAAACCCGATACCTCAAAAAGTATGGGCAGAAGCAACGCCCAGTACGCCATTTCAAAAAGCATTACTGCTCTGCCGTTTGTCTCAAATATCTGTCTGGCCTCATGCAGCCGCCGCCTTATCCGCATCCGCTCACTTCTCTCCCCGCATATCAGCTGTGAAACACACTCTCAGCAACGCTGCTGTTTCAGAAATGCCTCACATTTTCTCCTTTTCTGCTTTCTGCTCTTCCCCGATCTTCATAATTTCCTGATTCAGGGAAAACATTTTTGCATCCAGCATATCAACCATGTCCGCACACGCTTTCAGCTCCTCCTCCAGATGGGCCGGCGCATTGCCTTCAAATTTATAATAAATCTTGTGCTCCAGACTGGCCCAGAAATCCATCGCAATTGTACGGATCTGAATTTCCACCTTTGTATCCACAGGACCTTCGCTCAAATATATGGGAATGGTCACAACCATGTGGTAGCTTTTATATCCATTTGCCTTCGGATGGCTGATATAATCCTTTATATACAGCACTGTCACATCCGACTGCTTGGCAATCATCTCTGCAATCAGGTAAATATCTGAAGTGAATGAACAGATAATTCTGATTCCTGCTATATCACTCAGATGTTCAATCATATTGGGAATGGTCACATCCCTTCCGTCCCGCTTCAGTTTTTTTACAATACTGTCGGGCGTTTTCAGGCGTGACTTAATATGTTCAATAGGATTATAATTGTAGAGATGAATAAACTCATTATTCAGAATTTCAATTTTAGTATTAATCGCCTTCAAAGCAGAATTATACAGAAACATCACTGTTGTCCACTGATCCAGCTGATTATATGATTCAGGGATATTCAACTTTCTTTCCCTCTCCTTACTGCCTTATAATTTAAGCCCTTTTAAGAGCTCCGCAAACCCTGTCGTAGCCTCTCCTTTCTCGTGATAATTAAAGACTTCCTCATCCTCAGCTTCATTCGCCTCAACCGCCTTCATGCTGAGTCCTATTTTCCCATCTGCCACAGAGATGATCTTCACGGTTACCTGCTGTCCTTCTTTCAGCACAGCCCCAGGATGAGAAACCCTTTTCTGGCTGATCTGAGATATATGCACCAGCCCGGACAGGCCATTTTCCAGCTCCACAAAAGCGCCATATGGTTTGATGGTTTCCACAGTTCCCTGCATCACAGCTCCCACCTCACATTTGGCTATCTGCCTTTTTTTCTCCTCATCTCTTTTTTCCCTTGCCGCCTCGCGGCCTGACAGAATCAGGCGGTTTTTCGCCTCATCTGCCTCAATGACAGTAACAGGGATCGTTCTTCCATTCCACTCTTCCAGGTTTTCCACATAGGATGCATCGAGACGGGATGCCGGTATGAAGCCTCGCATTCCTTCCAGAACAGCAACCGCACCTGCATTTACAATCTCCGAAATGCGTACCTCAACAACTTTCCGGCTGTCACGCAGCTCTCTGAGATGTTCCCACGCCAGCGTGTCATTGGCTTCCTTGCGGGACAAAACCAGATTTCCTTCTCCATCATCTGTCTGTATAACGGTTGCCGTAATCTCATCACCCGGATGGATTTCTTCTTTCATATTAAAATCAGGATCATTGCTCAGATTTTCTTTATCAATAATCCCTTCTGCATACGATTTCAGATCCAGCAAAACCTGCGTGTCCGTTACGCTGATAACAGTTCCCGTCAGTATATCTCCGACTCTGACTCTCTTAAAAGAAGCCTCCAGCTCAGCCACGTAATCTTCCATGCTTTCCATTCTTTCTTCTGACATAACATTACCTCCTCGCAGTTCTCTTTGTATATTTAACCATATCCTATCCGATATTTCTATAGTTTTTACAGGAAAAATATGATATTATTAAAAGAATAACAAAAAGGAGGAATACATGAAAGATATTCTTGATATACATTCTCATACCATTGCAAGCACACATGCCTACAACACGCTTTATGAAATGGTCTCGGCCGCGGCTGCAAACGGAATGGAGCTTTTTGGTTCCTCCGACCATGGTCCTGCCATGCCCGGAAGCTGCCATGAAATGTATTTCTGCAATTTTAAGGCAATTCCCCGTTCACTTTTCGGAATCCGCCTTATTATGGGCTGCGAACTCAACATACTGGATTACAATGGAAAACTTGATCTCCCTGAGCGCATCCTGAAAAAAATGGATTACGCAATCGCCAGTATCCATGATAACTGCTACCGTGTCGGCAGCCGTGAGGAAAATACAGCCGCAGCTGTCAATGCCATGAAAAATCCGTGGGTCCGAATCATCGGACACCCTGATAATGCAAGAATTCCTCTGGACTATGACGCACTCGTTGCAGCTGCCGGAGAATATCATGTACTGCTGGAAGTAAATAACAGTTCTCTTGCCCCCACTTCCCCGCGACCGGGAGCACGGGAAAATTATCATACCATGCTTCAACTCTGCCGCAAAAAAAATGTTCCGATTATTGTAAACAGTGATTCCCACTGTGCGGCTTCTGCAGGATGTCATACTCATGCAATGGAACTTCTGCAGGAAATCGATTTTCCCGAAGAACTCGTTGTAAATACTTCCATCAAAAAACTGGCGCAGTACCTGCCCTGCCTGAATGACTAATCATACAGACAGAACAGGCACTGCGCCTTTCGCCTCTTTTCTGAAGAGGGAAAATATATTTTCCGCATTACTTTTTATTCTTAAATCTGTGCGGCCTTCTTATTTTTAGACGTCAGATACTGATATACCGTAATTCCAATTACAAGCACAAGACCGACGATATCTGTCATCGCTCCCGGATCCATCATGCAGAGTCCGCCGATAATCAGCAGTCCCCTGAAAAGCGGATTGATCCGGCTGTAAAGATAGCCGTTGAGAGCCGACGCAATTCCGAATATTCCCAGAAGAGAAGTTATACAGATCTGAACAACCTGCACAGCATTGGTATTGATAAATACCATCGCCGGATTAAACGCCAGAATATACGGAACAATAAATGCCGCAATCGCCAGCCTGGTCGCATTCAGCGCCGTTTTCATGGGAGGTGCTTTGGCTATGGCCGAGCCTGCGTAGGCCGCCAGCGCCACGGGCGGTGTAATATCCGCCACAATACCAAAATAAAATACGAAGAAATGTGCGCACACAAGATTGATTCCTATCTCAGGCGCTATCAAAATCGGCGCACACGTCGCTGCCATAATACAGTAATTCGCAGTTGTCGGAACTCCCATTCCAAGAACAATGCAGCAGAGCATTGTAAGAAACAGCGCTATGATCGCCTTGCCCTGGGATACCGCCACAATTGCAGTGATAAGCTTTGAAGCCAGGCCGGTAGAAGTAATGCATCCGGCCACCAGACCCGCCATAGCGCAGGCCACTGCTACGGTAATCGTTCCTTTTCCGCCCGCTTCCAGAGCATCCACAATTTTTCTTGGAGTAATACGGTCGTCCCGGTTGATTAATCCCACGCCGATTGCAATAAATATCGCCACAGAGGCGGAAAACTGCATCGTAAATGTATTGGTGGATACAAGCGCTACCAAAACGATAAGCGGAGCCAGAAGATAAATTTTCTTAATCAGAACTCCCAGCCTGGGCAGCTGTTCTTTCGGAATTCCCTGGAGTCCCAGCTTCTGCGCCTCCAGATGAACGGCGATGTAAATTCCCGCAAAATAAAGCACCGCCGGCAGAATCGCCTTGAGGGCAACCTGCGCATAGGGAACACCCATATACTCCGCCATCAGGAAAGCCGCCGCACCCATAATCGGCGGCATAATCTGGCCTCCCGTAGAAGCCGCCGCCTCCACAGCACCGGCAAATTCCGGCTTGTAACCGCATTTTTTCATCATCGGTATCGTGACAGAACCGGTCGTTACCGTATTTCCCACGGAAGACCCCGACACCATACCGCAGAGAGCCGATGAGATAACGGCCACTTTTGCAGGACCTCCGGCAGAAGATCCACAGAGACTGTTGGCCAGATCAATGAAAAAGTTGGAAATGCCGGTCCTTTCAAGAAATGCACCGAATATAATAAAGACAACAATGTACTTGGCGCAGACATTAATCGGAGTATTCATAACGCCCGTTGTCGTGTAGTACAGATCGTAGACAACTTTTCCGAAACGCACCGTTGAAAAAGTGTAAACCAGCAGCGCACCTACCACGCACAGAATCGGGATACCCACACACCGCCGGCACAGCTCCATCAGTGCCAGCACCGAAATAATCGCAATCGCCACCATGACCGGATCCCTGGTAACGCGTGTAGCCAGTTTAATAATATCCTGAGCGTTCATTGCAAAATAGAAAAACGGAAGCGCGCCGGCCGCCATCAGCACAACATCATACCATGGAATATAATTTACTCTGGTAACCCCTTTTTTGATCGGATAATTCAGGTATCCCAGAATCAGAATCATTCCCAGGAAAATCGTGAGCCGGACCTCCGGCAGGGCGGTACTGAAAAGTGTCACGTAAATACTGTATACAGAAAACAGCACAGACAGCCACCGGATTAAAATCGCCGGTTTTCCCTCCCATATACGGACATTCGACTCCCTGTCATATTTTTTCATGACCGCCTCCACGTCAGCGGCCGTACCAACCTCCACATCTTGAGTTAACGCAGGATCTCTCTTTTTGTCATCGCTCATTCCTCATTCTCCCCTCTTTTTACAAAAGCTGCGGCGGGCTTTCGCCCACCGCAGCTGTCGTTCACTCAGAATATCGAGATTACTTTGTGGGAACCTCTATGCCCTTCTCTTTAAAGTAAGCCGCTGCTCCCGGATGATACGGAACAGCCGTCACAGAAGATGCAAATTCCAGACTCAGTTCTGCACCCTTTGCGTGTGCTGCCGTGATGGAATCAATATTCTCAAACACACCATAGCAGAAATTGTAAACATCTGCTTCCGACACATCGTCGCGTGCAATAACAACTGCGCCTACCGCAACCGTCGTCACGTCTCCCTCGGTTCCGTATGCGTCAGCCGGAATCACGTTTTTACTGTAATACGGAGATGACTCGAGAAGTTTTGCAATATGTTCGTCATCAAGACTTACCAGATATACGTCTTTTGTCGCCGCCAGAGACGTAATAGCCGTGGTTGGAGCTCCCGCTACGATAAATGCAGCGTCGATCTTGCCGTCCTGAAGAGCCTCGGCACTGTCGCCGAAAGACTGATACGTCGGCGTAATATCCGTATCAATGTCCAGATCATACGCGCCCAAAACGTCTACCGCGTTATAATAAACACCTGAGCCTGCAGCACCGACAGAAACATTTTTACCGGCCAGATCCGCCACTGTCTTAATCTCAGGATCCAGCGTTACAATCTGTATCTGCTCCATATAGAGAGCTGCCACCGTCGAGAAATTATCTATCTTTCCATATTCCTCAAAAAGATTCGTTCCATTGTATGCGTACGCCATAACGTCGGACTGAACAAATCCCAGCTCCGCATCCCCCACGTCCATTGCCTCGATGTTCGCCTGGGAACCGCCGGATGTAATCGCGGTTACCGTTGTGCTGGTCGTCTCCCCGATCTTGCCTGCCAGAACCCCGCCGAATCCGTAATATGTTCCCTGATCGCCGCCCGTCGTGAAATTCAGGCTCGTTCCGCCTTCCATACCGCCCTTTTCAGAAGAAGCCGCTTCTGTGCCGGCCGCCTCGCCGGACGTTTCCGCCGCCGTCTCAGCCGCCGTCTCAGCCGTACCCGTATCGCTGGTACAGCCGGTCAAAATCGTACCCATAACCAGAAGCATGGAAAGCACCAGTGTTAATTTCTTTTTCATAGCATATTCCTCCCTTTTATAAATTGCGGTACAATCATCAATTAACTTTCTGTTAATTTCAGATACACCAGCTGCTTTTATTATATCCGTTCTTTTTCAGAATTGCAATAATATTTTAAAAAATTATTTACTCGACTTCAAATTTAAAATCTTCTTTTCGATACTTTCATGCTTTTTCAAATTAAAGTAAAGAATTAATTTAATTATATGTTAATTTTGTTTTTTCATTTTCTTTTATTGTGAAAAAAATATCACATTCTGCAGCATTTTTTCATGTCTGTAAATCTTATATCTGTAGTACTGATTATATAACCTGAAATCTCCACTGCAGTTCATCAAAAGTAAACGCAAAATAGGTTCTTTCCAAAGTTAGTTGATTTGATAATAATACTCATTTAAAAGAATCTTTGCTTTTAATAAATGAAAG
>CALWSF010000038.1 GCA_944384125.1 uncultured Lachnospiraceae bacterium
AGTAGCGAGAGATTATCCGAGGAAGGGTTTCATAACCCCATCGGTGCCTTTCGCAGAAAGGCGGTTTATAGATATGATAGAGATGGGGGAGGATCCATATTTCGATTCGGATGGGATCGGGCCTGCAACCGATGAAATTCCGGCAAAGAAACCGGGGCCTGCGGGTGCGGGATGATCCGGCATGAACAATATAAATATATGCAGAAAAAACAGGGGTATCTCAAAAACAGCTTGCAGTTTTGAGATACCCCTGCTCATTTTAAATTTAAGAAGTTCTGCTCTTTATGCAAAAGAGCAGGAGGCATAGAACCTATTCCGCCAGTTCCTCCCATTTTTCATAAAGGACTTCCAGCTTTTGTGCAATTTCTTCTTTTTCCCGGTTGTATTCCATAAGTTTTTCCGCGTTTGAAAAAACCGCTTCGTCACAGAGCAGGTTATCAATTTCCTGATCCCTTGTTTCAAGAGAGTGAATTTCATCCTCCACCCGTTTCAGGTCATTTTGTTTTTTTCTGATTCGGGCTTTGTCTTCTTTCTGTTGTTTCCAGTCTGTTTTTCCGGAATCTGTTTCTGAGGATATACTGCCTTCTGACATACGGGAAGCCATATTCTGTGTACCTGCTGCGGCTGACGTTTTTATTCCTGAAACAGGAAGGGCGGCATTTTTCCGGGCTGCCTCTTCGGCGAAACGCTGTTCTACCGCCTCACGTTTTTCCAGATAGTAGTCGTAATTGCCGATGTAGTTCAGAAGCGTTCCCATTTTCAGTTCCAGAATCCGGGTTGCCGTTTTGTTAATAAAATACCGGTCATGAGAGACATAAAGTACGGTTCCGGTGTAATTAATCAGAGCATTCTCCAGAATTTCCTTAGATGTAATGTCAAGATGGTTGGTTGGCTCATCGAGAATCAGAAAATTGGCTTCCGAGAGCATGAGCTTTGCCAGGGAAACCCGTCCTCGTTCGCCGCCGCTCAGATCGGATATTTTTTTAAATACATCATCTCCCGTAAAAAGAAAAGCGGCCAGGACATTGCGAATCTGTGTATTGTTCATGTCAGGATATGTATCCTGGAGCTCATCAAACAGGGTTTTTTCCATGTGGAGAACCTGGTGTTCCTGGTCATAATATCCCACATGAACTTTTGAACCGAAACGAACCTCTCCCTCATCAGGGGGCAGGAGACCGTTGAGTATCTTGAGAATGGTTGTTTTTCCTGTTCCGTTGTTGCCGATCACAGCAATCCGTTCGCCGCGCCGGATTTCAAAATCCAGTCCGGAGAAAAGAGTAATTCCGTCAAAGCTTTTTGAAAGATTGCGGACAGAAAGAACATCATTCCCGCTTGTTACACAAGGTTCCAGTGTAATATTCATGGCATCATTGAGTTCGGACGGCCTGTCAAGAACATCCATCTTGGCCAGGAGTTTTTCACGGCTTTCGGCTCTTTTAATGGACTTTTCGCGATTAAAGGAACGAAGCTTTGCAATGACTTCCTCCTGGTGGCGGATCTCCTGCTGCTGGTTTAAATAGGCCTTCATAATGCTTGCCCGCATCTGTGCTTTTTTCTCACTGTATGCGGAATAATTGCCTGAAAAAACAGTGGATGTGCCATTGTCCAGTTCAATAATTTTTGTGACGATGCGATCAAGAAAATAGCGGTCATGTGCTACAATTATAACGGTACCCTGATAATTCAGAAGATAATTTTCAAGCCAGGCAATAGATTCCATATCCAGATGGTTGGTCGGCTCGTCCAGAAGGATAATATCCGGTTTTGACAGGAGGAGTCTGCCCAGAGAGACCCGGGTTTTCTGCCCTCCGGAGAGTTCAGATACCGGTTTTGAAAATTCGTCTTCTGTAAAGCCGAGGCCTTTCAGAACACCGGTAATTTCACTCTGCCAGGCATATCCGTTGGCCAGTTCAAATTCATGGTTGAGACGGCTGTAGGATTCCATGAGCCTGTCGAGCTGTTCGCCCTCTGCGGATTTCATCTGCTGTTCCAGCATGCGGATTTGCCGTTCCATTTCCAGAATCGGTTCTTTGACTTTTAACAGCTCATCATATATGGTGGAGCCGCTCTGGATATCCTGGTGCTGGGCCAGATACCCGATGGTTTTGCCGCGGGAGATGGTAACAGATCCCTCGTCGGGTGCCAGCTCTCCCACAATGATTTTAAAAAGAGTCGATTTTCCGGCACCGTTGATTCCCACGATGGCTGCTTTTTCATGTTCTTCTATGTGAAATGATACGTGTTTTAAAATTTCATCCGTACCAAAAGATTTTGAGATGCTGCTGCAAGATAAAATCATGATTTCCTCCTGTGTGATAAAAATGGCGGTATTCGTCATCAAATTTTAATTATAGTATAAAAACAAGGGCTTTTCAAGCATACACTTTTTTGCCGGGTTGGGTAGCACAGCCGCGGGGAAGGCAAAGTGACAAAATTATTTGACAATAATTTGTCATATGCTATAATAAAAGAATAATATTTAAAAACTAGTTTAGAGAGAAGGTGGAGAAGAGCCGTGGAACAGAAAGAAATATCAAAAGCGGTTATTTCCAGACTTCCCAGATATTATCGTTACCTGGGAGAGCTGCTTGAAGAGGGAGTTGAACGGATTTCTTCAAATGACCTTAGCATAAGAATGAAGGTCACAGCGTCTCAGATTCGTCAGGATTTAAACAATTTTGGCGGCTTTGGACAGCAGGGATACGGATATAATGTTAAGTATCTGTATGCGGAGATTGCGCGCATACTGGGAATTGACCGCCAGCATAATCTGATTATTATCGGAGCCGGAAATCTGGGGCAGGCCATTGCAAATTACACAAACTTTGAGCGACGGGGATTTATGATAAAGGGTATGTTTGATGTCAATCCCCGCCTGGTGGGACTGGTTGTCCGCGGAGTGGAAATTCGGGGAATTGAGGATCTGGAGCAGTTTATCAAGGATAATGAGGTTCAGATTGCAGCACTGACTATTCCCAAATCGAAGGCGCCGGAGATTGCCAACAGGCTGGTAAGCGCCGGGATCAAGGCAATCTGGAATTTTGCCCATACAGATCTGCAGGTTCCTGATGATGTAGTGGTTGAGAATGTGCATCTTTCGGAAAGCCTGATGCGTCTTTCCTATCGCGTCTGCAATATGCAGGATCAGAAAGAGCGGGAACGGCAGCAGCAGGAAGGGAAAAACGCCAAAGATGAGAAGACGGCGGATGCCGGGGAAGCAAAATGATAGTCGGTATCGGGACAGATTTGATAGAAATAGAGCGTGTCAGAAAGGCCTGCGAAAGAGAGGCCTTTTTGTTGCGTGTGTATACGGAAAATGAGCGCCGGCAGGCCGGGAAAAATATCGCCCGGCTGGCCGGCGACTTTGCAGTTAAGGAGGCGGTGGCAAAGGTATTCGGAACCGGATTTCGCGAATTCGGCCCTCTGGATATAGAGGTCCTGCGGGATGAGCTGGGAAAACCCCGGGTAAAACTGTATGGAAAAGCGGAAATCCGTTCAGAACACCTGGGAATCAGGGCACTGCATGTATCGATTTCCAATACGGACAGCCATGTGCTGGCTTTTGCGGTAGGAGAGGGAGATTGAGAAAGGGGAGTAAGATGCAATGAGACGCCTGGTAACAGGAAAACAGATGAAAGAGATTGATGGCTATGCCATAGGAACAGTGGGCATTCCGTCTCTGGTTTTGATGGAGCGTGCGGCTCTTTCTGTGGCAGATGAGACAGAGCGGGAATACGGCAGGCTTAAGGATGCGAGAATACTGATATTTTGCGGAACCGGAAACAACGGGGCGGACGGGGCTGCGCTTGCCCGCATTTTGTTTATCCGGGGATGCCAGGCAACCGTGCTGACGGTGGGGAAAAAGGAGCGCTGGACCGAGGAAATGAGCCGTCAGATAGCCATTGATGAAAAACTGGGAATCCCGGTAGAGGAATTTGGCTCATTTCTTCCCGGACGTTCAGATATAATTGTGGATGCTCTGTTTGGTGTCGGTCTTTCCCGGGATGTGGAAGGCATTTTTGCTGATGCCGTACATTTTATGACAGAACAAAAGGCAAAGCTGACCGTAGCAGTGGATATTCCTTCCGGAATTTCTTCAGAGACCGGCCGTATAATGGGAGTTTCCGTCCGCGCCGATCTGACGGTTACCTTTGGATATGAAAAACTGGGCATGCTGTTTTATCCGGGGCGGGAGTGCTGCGGAAGGGTCAGAGTCTCGGACATCGGTTTTCCCGAATATAACGGCTATGAGGGACGGCGTTTTTTTGCGTATGATGGGACAGACAGCTCTCTGATTCCGCGGAGACGTCCGGATTCGCATAAGGGAACGTACGGCAGGGTGCTGATTGCAGCCGGTTCAGAGGGAATGTGCGGGGCGGCATATCTCAGTGCCCTGGCGGCGTATCGTACCGGAGCGGGTCTTGTTAAAATTCTGACTGTGCAGGATAATATTCCCATTCTGCATACGCTTCTCCCGGAAGCACTTCTGTCATCCTATCCGCCGGAACTGGCACAGGATGATCCGGAGCAATTTAAAAGCCTGATAGAAAAAGAGTGTGCCTGGGCCAGCGTGATTGTGCTGGGACCGGGACTGGGCCAGGCTCCTCATGTGAAGCTTCTCGTACAGAATGTACTTCTGAGCGCATATGTTCCGATTATTGTCGATGCGGACGGTCTGAATGCGGTAGCACAGTTTCCGCATCTGGCGGGATACTTTACAGAAAATGTAATAGTTACGCCACACCTGGGGGAGATGGCACGTCTGACCGGTATGGATACGGATGAACTCAGAGAGGATCTTCCAGGTGCTGCAGCACGCTACAGTGAGGACATGGGAGTAACCTGTGTCCTTAAAGACTCTGTTACGGTTGTGGCACGCCGTGACGGATCACTTTCTGTGGGAGACAGCGGGTGCGGAGCAATGGCAAAAGGCGGCTCCGGGGATGTGCTGACAGGAGTTATTGCGGGTCTGATTGCGCTGGGGCTTTCGGAGGATGATGCGGCATCTGCCGGCGTCTGGATCCATGGAATGGCAGGTCACAGGGCCGCAGAACGGAAGGGAGAGCATTCTGTTCTTGCGCGAGATATAGCGGAGAGTATTTTTGAGGGTTTTTGATCCTGAGGGAAATTTAAAGGATGGGCGGCCGGGGATGCCGCACATGTAATGAAAACAGGAGGAAAAGCAGCAGTATGGAAGAACCGTACAGCAGAGTGTATGCAGAAATAAATCTGGATGCAATTCGGGAAAATATGAAGGCAATGCGGGAAAATCTCCCGGAGAATACGAAAATGATAGGAGTTGTCAAGGCGGACGGATACGGACACGGAGCGGTTCCGGTTGCCAGGACAATTGCTCCCTTTGTGTGGGGATATGCGGTTGCCGCTCCTGAGGAGGCGCTGATTCTGAGGAGACACGGGATTAAAGAGCCGGTTCTCGTTCTGGGAAACGTTTCTGAAGAATGGTTTCCGTCACTTATTGAACATCAGATTCGCCCAACACTGTTTCAGAGAGAAAAAGCAGAGGCATTTTCTGAGGCGGCTGTCTCAGCCGGTACAACGGCATGTGTACATATAGCGGTGGATACAGGTATGAGCCGGATAGGAGTCCGTCCGGATGACGGGGGGCTTGATATCGTGAAAGCGGTTTCTGTCATGCCGGGCATTGAGATTGAGGGACTTTTCACTCATTTTGCCAGAGCGGATGAGGCAGACAAGGAATTTACGATAAAACAGTATGAAAAATACAGCTGGTTTGTGGAAAAACTGAGAAGTATGGGGATTCGCATTCCCATCTGCCACTGCGCCAACAGTGCTGCAATTATGGAGCTTCCACATATGGGAATGGATGCGGCAAGAGCCGGAATTTCCATGTATGGTCTGTATCCCTCCGGTAAGAAGGGAAAAAATATGGAGCTGCATCCGGCCATGGAGATACGGAGTTTTCTGACATACGTTAAGGAAATAGAAGCGGGAACTCCCGTAAGCTACGGCGGCACCTTTGTGGCAGAGCGAAAGATGCGGATTGGCACCGTCGGAGCGGGTTACGCAGACGGTTATCCCAGAAATCTGTCCGGACGGGGATATGTGCTCATAGCAGGACAGCGCGCTCCGATTCTCGGGCGGGTCTGCATGGATCAGTTTATGGTGGACATAACGGATATACCGCAGGCCAGAGAAGGAAGCCGTGTAACCCTGGCGGGACGGGACGGAGATGAATTTTTATCTATTGAAGAGCTGGCTGAAATGTGCGGCGGATTCCATTATGAGATTCCGTGCCTTCTTGGAAAAAGGGTTCCGAGAGTGTATGTGGAAAGTGGCCGTATCGTGGGAAAAAAGGACTATTTTGACGATATATATGCGGACTTTATGTAAAATATGTATTTCTGCGCCGGGGAACCGTCAGAGGTGCCTTCTCATATGATAATCGTAGAACAAAGGAATGAGTGCAGCCGGATTTGACGGATCCGGCTGAGAATAATCTGTTCAAAACGGGTCAATACTTAGGATATCAATATTTTGACGGAGAGTGAGAACAGTGATTATCAGGCGAGGAGACATTTATTATGCAGATTTAAGGCCCGTTGTCGGCTCCGAGCAGGGAGGCGTGCGGCCGGTGCTGATTATTCAGAATGATGTGGGAAACAGGCACAGCCCCACCGTTATATGTGCGGCGATTACATCCAAGATGAACAAGGCAAAACTTCCCACACACGTGGAACTGAATACAAAACGGTGTGATATGGTGCGGGATTCAGTGATTCTTCTGGAGCAGCTGCGCACGATTGATAAGCAGAGGCTCAGAGAGAGGATCTGTCATATAGACAGCGGACTGCTGGAGGAGGTAAACCGTGCGCTGATGATTAGCCTGGAGCTGGATACATAGGTTATCATTGACGAACCGGGGAAATCGATGATATAGTGACGGGAGAGTTTTTAGTGATTCTGCCTGCAATATGATACGGAGGAAGAGGAGAGGAAACGGAGTTATGGACGATGGGTATTGGCCGGTATGGGTTATGGTACTGGCTGTTTTTATCCTGATGGATGCTGTGCTGTACGGATTTGGTGCGGCAATCCAGAACATGAATGTAAACAGGCTGGAGAAGGAGGCACAGGGAGGCAACAGACGCGCAGCGCGTATTCTGGCGATCATGGATTACCCGGGAGAGTTTATCAATACGGTTCAGGTTGTGACAAACCTGATTGGAATTGCGGCCGGGGCGTATGTGCTGAATCGTCTGGATGCTCTTTTCCGTCATCTGGCGGGAAATTCCGGCGGAGGACATGATAGACTTTTGTCTGTCTGTTCGGTTACGGCAGCGGGAATCCTGATACTGGCAGTTGTTTTAAGCTTCGGAGTTATTATTCCGAAAAAGTGTGCGGCCAAAAAGCCGGAAAGATGGGGATATGGTGTGTTTCCGGCTGTAAATATAATTGTCGGGATACTTCGTCCGTTTACGGCTCTTGTGTGTGCCGTGTCATCACTGGTACTGCGTCCCATGGGAATAGATGCCAATGCTCCCGAAGACAATGTGACAGAAGAAGACATCATGCTTATGGTAAATGAAGGCCACGAGCAGGGAGTTCTGGAAGCCGGCGAGGCAGAAATGATAACCAATATTTTTGAGCTCAGTGACAAAGAGGCCGGCGACATTATGACGCACCGGACGAACGTGGTGGCTCTGGATGCATCCATGACACTGGATGAGGCAGTTTCCTTTATTCTCACGGAGGCGGTAAATTCCCGTTTTCCGGTATATGACAAGGATATGGATGACATCATAGGAATTCTTCATATGAGGGATGCGCTGATGGGAGCGGAGCAGAAGGAAAATCGCTCCAGGCGCCTGTCGGAGATCCCGTCGATCCTGAGAGAGGCGCATTTTATACCGGAGACGCGCCATATCAACACGCTGTTTCAGGAAATGCAGTCCCGGAAGATACATATGGAAATAGTGGTGGACGAGTATGGCCAGACAGCGGGCATTGTGACAATGGAGGATATCCTTGAAGAGATAGTGGGAAACATACTGGATGAGTATGATGAGGATGAAGAATTCGTGTCCCGGCGGGAAGACGGAAGTACTGTATTTGACGGACGGACGCCCCTGGATGAAGTGGCGGAGGCTCTGGGTCTTGTATTTGAAAAAGAGGATGAGGAAAACTATGATACAATAAACGGTTTTCTGATTTCCAGACTTGATCGGATCCCGAGAGAGGGAGAGCAGCCTGAGATCCGGTTCGGGAATTATCTGTTTCGTGTACTGTCTGTAAAAAATAAAATGATTCAGGCGGTTCTGGCGATTCCTGAAAAAAATGTGGGAAACGACGGGGAAGATGAATAAGAAAATGCTTGTCAAGCCCCGGGTTTGGTGCTAAAATATTTAAGTTTCAGTTTATGTTTAGAAAGAGGAGTGTTAATTATGTCAGGTCATTCAAAATTTGCCAATATTAAGCACAAAAAGGAAAAAAACGATGCTGCAAAAGGAAAAATCTTTACGGTTATCGGACGTGAAATTGCAGTTGCAGTAAAAGAGGGCGGTGCAGATCCGGCCAACAACAGCCGTCTGCGTGATGTGATCGCCAAAGCAAAGGCCAACAATATGCCGAATGACACCATTGAGAGAGGTATTAAAAAGGCTGCCGGCGATGCTAACTCTGTTAATTATGAGAACCTGACATATGAGGGCTACGGCCCCAATGGCGTGGCAATCATTGTAGATACTCTGACAGACAATAAAAACCGTACGGCTGCCAATGTGCGGAGTGCCTTTACTAAAGGCGGCGGCAATGTAGGTACTCCGGGAAGCGTTTCCTTTATGTTTGACAAAAAGGGACAGATTATCATTGACAAAGAAGAATGTGAGATGGATCCGGACGAGCTTATGATGCTGGCGCTGGATGCCGGTGCGGAAGATTTTTCTGAAGAGGATGACAGCTATGAGGTTATCACAGCTCCGGAGGACTTCTCCGCTGTGCGTGAAGCTCTTGAAAAAGCGGGAATCCCCATGATGGAAGCTGATGTGACCATGATCCCCCAGACCTGGGTAGAACTGACGGATGAAGATGCCATCAAGAAAATGAACCGCATTCTGGATCTCCTTGATGAGGATGATGATGTGCAGGCTACCTACCACAACTGGGATGAATAAAAGAATTGAATCGATATGCTGAGACCGGGGCAGGCAGAATCCCGGTATAAAATAAAAAACCTGTGTCCGATATATTCCGGTGTCGGACACAGGTTTTTTGCTGCGTTTTTGTTTCAGAATCCGGCCGGTATTCAGCCGTCATAATGGTAACTGTCCAGAAGCTGAGTTTTCATGTGCCACAGTTCATTGGACAAGTCAACGTGAATCTCATGGGGATTGACGAGACGTCTGGATTCTTCCCACAGTGTATTCAGCTCTTCTTTGCAGTAGTCCCGGATCTCCATGACCTTCGGAGAGTGATAGATGCACTGGCCGTTTTGGATGACGGGAATCAGAAGTTCCCGCATCCGGTATGTTCCGGGGGCCAGGTGTGTTTTTTTCCAGGTTTCAATAGGATCAAAGAGCAGCAGAGGCTTGTCTTCACTGAATTCCTCGTCCACAAGGCAGATCAGATCAGCAATGATCTTTCCGGTGCGTCTGTCATAGATCCGACGTACTGTTTTATTCCCGGGATTGGTTACCTTTTCTGTATTTTCCGAGAGTTTTATTTTCGGAATGAATTTTCCGGTCTTTTTATCTTTTATGGCGGCCAGTTTATATACTCCGCCAAAAGAAGGACAGTCTTTTGAAGTAATCAGGTTTGTGCCTACTCCCCAGGAGGTAATGGTTGCTCCCTGAATTTTCAGGCTGTCAATCAGATACTCATCCAGATCATTGGACGCCGAGATAACCGCATCCGTAAAGCCGGCTTCATCCAGCATAACTCTGGCTTTTTTTGAGAGGTAAGCGAGATCGCCGCTGTCCAGCCGGATACCGTAGAAGGTAAGGGGAATCCCTGCCTGACGCATCTCCTCAAAGACGCGGATGGCATTGGGAACTCCTGACGCAAGTGTATCATACGTATCAACGAGGAGAATGCAGGCTGAAGGGTACAGCTTTGCATAGGTGCGGAAGGCGGTAAGCTCATCGGGGAAGCTCATAATCCAGCTGTGGGCGTGAGTTCCCTTGACCGGGATATCAAAAAGCTGTCCGGCGAGCACGTTTGATGTTCCTATGCATCCGGCAATCATGGCGGCTCTGGCTCCATACGTTCCGGCGTCAGGACCCTGGGCGCGCCGCAGACCGAATTCCATGATTCCGTCTCCGCGGGCAGCATAGACGATCCGGGAAGTCTTGGTTGCGATCAGGCTCTGGTGGTTGATGATATTTAAAATAGCTGTTTCCACCAGCTGAGCCTCCATAATGGGAGCAATGACCTTTACGAGAGGTTCTCTCGGAAAGACAACCGTACCTTCCGGAATGGCATAAATGTCGCCGGAAAAATGGAAGTGAAGCAGATAGTCCAGGAAATCTTCATCAAAAAGCCCGACACTTCTGAGATACGCGACATCCTCCGGCTCAAATTTCAGATTTTTGATATAGTCAATAACCTGTTCAAGTCCGGCGCAGATGGAAAAGGCGTTTCCATCCGGATTGGAGCGGTAAAAGACGTCAAAAATCACGGTCTCATTGGCGTCCTTTTCTTTAAAATACCCCTGCATCATGGTCAGCTCATAGAGGTCTGTGAGCAGGGTAAGGTTCCTTTGGTACATAACGTTCTCCTTTGTTTATCCATTAAATGCCCTAAGTATACCATAAAAACTGAGAAATACCAATTATTGATAACACATTAACAAACTTTATCCTGATCTTGACAAGTCCTGGGAATATGGATACAATATAAAAGATTAAATGTAAAAGACGCAGATGGAGACAGTAGCGCCGCGGGAAAGCCAAAGCGAGGCGGGGAGAGTGAAAGCCCGCTGTGAGTATGGCGGCAGTGAAGATCACTCCGGAGTTTCGGGCTGAACGCAGCATGTCAGTAGGTACCGACGGATTCCACCGTTACAGGGAGCGCATATTATGCAGTATGCAGTAATAGGTGGTAAAAGCAGAATCGGCCCTTGTCCTGTTACGGGACAGGGGTTTTTTAATTATTACAGGAGGAGAGAACAATGTACGACAAAGTCTCTGCAAACATGAATTTTGTGGAACGGGAAAAGAACATTGAAAAGTTCTGGGAAGAAAACAAAATTTTTGAAAAAAGTATTGATACCCGGAAGTCCGGGCCGACATACACATTTTATGACGGTCCGCCGACAGCGAACGGAAAGCCGCATATCGGCCATGTTCTGACCCGTGTAATCAAGGATATGATTCCCCGGTACCGTACTATGAAAGGGTATATGGTTCCGAGAAAGGCCGGCTGGGATACCCACGGACTTCCTGTTGAGCTGGAAGTGGAGAAGATGCTGGGCCTTGACGGCAAGGAGCAGATTGAACAGTATGGTCTTGAACCCTTTATTGAGCATTGCAAGGAAAGTGTGTGGAAATATAAGGGAATGTGGGAAGATTTTTCCTCTACGGTTGGTTTCTGGGCTGACATGGAGCATCCTTATGTCACATATCACAACGATTTTATTGAGTCTGAGTGGTGGGCTCTCAAACAGATCTGGGATAAAGGACTCCTTTACAAGGGATTCAAGATTGTTCCTTACTGCCCGCGGTGCGGTACTCCGCTTTCCAGCCATGAGGTGGCGCAGGGATATAAGGATGTAAAGGAGAGATCAGCCATTGCCCGATTCAGGGTAAAGGGAGAGGATGCCTATATTCTCGCATGGACCACGACTCCCTGGACG
Organism: uncultured Lachnospiraceae bacterium; assembly: GCA_944384125.1. GTDB lineage: Bacteria > Bacillota > Clostridia > Lachnospirales > Lachnospiraceae > Otoolea. The sequence continues at coordinate 11,834 of CALWSF010000038.1, forward strand.
CTTCCTTCAAACGTGGCACTCTGTGTGAATCCCGATGAGTCTTACGTGAAGGTAAAGATGAAAGAGGAGCCTTACGTTTACTATATGGCAGAAGCTCTCTGTGATACTGTCCTCGGCGAGGGCAAATATGAGATTTTAGAGCGATTTGTCGGGAAAGATCTGGAATATAAAGAATATGAGCCTCTGTTTGACTGTGCGCAGGAGATCTGCGAGCGCCAGCATAAAAAGGCTTACTATGTGACATGTGACACGTATGTTACGCTTACAGACGGTACTGGCGTGGTTCATATCGCACCTGCTTTCGGTGAGGACGACTCCAAGGTGGGAAGAAAATATGATCTTCCGTTTGTACAGCTGGTTGATGCAAAGGGAGAGATGACAAAAGAGACGCCGTGGCCGGGCCTGTTCTGCAAGAAAGCAGATCCGGAGGTGCTTAAGAGCTTAAACGAAAGAGGACTTCTGTTCTCTGCTCCCGTATTTGAGCACAGCTATCCTCACTGCTGGCGCTGTGATACACCGCTCATCTATTATGCGAGAGAGTCCTGGTTTATCAAGATGACGGCAGTCCGCGACGATCTGATTCGCAACAACAATACAATCAACTGGATTCCGGAGAGCATCGGCAAGGGCCGTTTCGGAGACTGGCTGGAGAATGTGCAGGACTGGGGTGTGAGCCGGAACCGTTACTGGGGAACGCCGCTGAATATCTGGGAGTGTTCCTGCGGCTGCCAGCATTCCATCGGAAGCATCGAGGAATTAAAGAGCATGTCAGACGACTGTCCTGACGATATAGAGCTTCACCGTCCCTACATTGATGCAGTGACAATCCGCTGCCCGAAATGCGGAGGCAGGATGCACCGTGTTCCGGAGGTAATTGACTGCTGGTTCGATTCCGGTTCCATGCCGTTTGCCCAGCATCATTATCCTTTCGAGAATAAGGAGCTTTTTGAACAGCAGTTCCCGGCAGATTTTATTTCTGAGGCAGTCGATCAGACCAGAGGATGGTTTTACTCACTTCTGGCCATTTCAACGCTTCTGTTCAATAAGGCACCGTATAAGAATGTAATTGTACTGGGACATGTACAGGATGAAAACGGACAGAAGATGTCGAAGTCCAAAGGAAATGCGGTAGATCCCTTTGAGGCCCTGGAAACCTACGGAGCAGATGCAATTCGCTGGTATTTCTATGTCAACAGCGCACCGTGGCTTCCCAACCGTTTCCACGGAAAAGCGGTAACAGAAGGCCAGCGCAAATTTATGGGAACTCTGTGGAACACCTACGCATTTTTCGTTCTCTATGCGAATATTGATAATTTTGACGCAACGAAATACACTCTTGAATATGATAAACTCTCTGTCATGGACAAATGGCTTCTCTCCAAGCTGAACACGCTTGTAAAAGAAGTGGATGATCATCTGGCAAATTACCGGATTCCGGAGGCAGCGCGTGCGCTTCAGGATTTTGTTGATGATATGAGCAACTGGTATGTCAGAAGAAGCAGAGAGCGTTTCTGGGCCAAGGGGATGGAGCAGGATAAGATTAATGCTTACATGACGCTCTATACGGCTCTTGTGACAGTTGCGAAGACAGCAGCTCCCATGATTCCGTTTATGACGGAGGATATCTATCAGAATCTGGTCAGAAAGATTGATAAGACGGCACCGGAGAGCGTGCACCTGTGTGATTTCCCGGCTGTGGATGAAAAAGCCATTGACAAGGAGCTGGAGGCCCGCATGGATGAGGTGCTGAAGATAGTAGTTCTCGGACGTGCTGCCCGCAATACTGCCAATATTAAAAACCGCCAGCCTGTGGGACGGATGTTCGTGAAAGCTGACACAGTTCTTCCGGAATTCTATCAGGAAATTATTGAGGATGAGCTCAATGTGAAGAGCGTGGAATTTACTGATGATGTGCGTGCCTTTACGTCCTATACCTTTAAGCCGCAGCTTAAAACGGTAGGACCGAAATATGGAAAACAGCTGGGCAATATCAGAAAGGCTCTGGCAGAAATCGACGGCAATGCAGCCATGGATACGCTGAATGAGGAAGGAAAGCTTACGTTCTCCTTTGACGGAACAGAGGTTGTGCTGGAAAAAGAGGATCTTTTAATTGATACGGCTCAGGTAGAGGGATTTGTCACAGAAGGCGACAATTATGTGACAGTTGTTCTTGATACGAATCTGACACCCGAACTGATTGAGGAAGGATTTGTGCGCGAGATTATCAGCAAGATCCAGACAATGCGTAAGGAAGCCGGATTTGAGGTTATGAACCATATCCGCGTATACCAGAATGGAAATGAGAAGATTTCCGGCATTCTGACTAAGAATGAGAGTGTAATCCGTAAAGAAGTTCTGGCAGATGAGATTGTTACCGGTCGTATGGGCGGTTACGAGAAAGAATGGAATATTAACGGAGAGACGGTTGTACTGGGCGTCGAGAAGACGGCTGACTGAGCAGGGAGGAAAAGAATGCGTAATTTTAATAAAGACGAATTCAAAAAAAGCATTATTGAAAATGTGAAAAATCAGTACAGAAGGACAATCGATGAGGCAACGCCCCAGCAGGTGTTTCAGGCGGTTTCCTATGCTGTGAAAGATGTGATCATTGATGACTGGATCGCCACTCAGAAAGCTTTTGACGAGGCCGGAGCCAAAAAAGTATATTATCTGTCCATGGAATTTCTGATGGGCCGTGCTCTGGGAAACAATATTATTAACCTGGGGGCGCAGAAGGAAATACGGGAAGCTCTTGAGGAACTGGGATTTGATCTGAATTCCATAGAAGATCAGGAACCGGATCCGGCTCTCGGAAACGGCGGTCTGGGAAGACTGGCTGCCTGTTTCCTCGATTCCCTGGCTACCCTGGGCTATCCGGCATACGGCTGCGGAATCAGATATCACTATGGAATGTTCAAACAGAAAATTGAAAACGGCTATCAGGTAGAGGTTCCGGATGAGTGGCTGAAAAACGGATACCCATTTGAACTTCGCAGAGCGGAGTACTCCACAGAGGTAAAATTCGGAGGACATGTCAAAACTGTGTGGGACGGACAGCGCAACCGGTTCGTTCAGGAGGGATATCAGTCTGTTCTCGCCATCCCCTATGATATGCCGATAGTGGGCTATGGAAATCATATGGTCAACACTTTGCGTATCTGGGATGCACAGCCCATTAATACCTTCAGCCTTGCGGCTTTTGACAAGGGAGACTACCAGAAGGCGGTAGAGCAGGAGAATCTGGCTAAAAACCTGGTGGAGGTTCTCTATCCCAATGACAACCACTATGCGGGAAAAGAGCTTCGATTAAAGCAGCAGTATTTCTTTATTTCCGCCAGTCTTCAGATTGCCATCCGCCGCTTCAAAGAGCTAAATGAAGGTGCGGATATCCATATGCTGCCCGAGAAGGTTGTATTCCAGATGAACGATACACACCCCACAGTGGCAGTGGCTGAGCTGATGCGTATTCTTCTTGATGAAGAGAATCTGACCTGGGAGGATGCCTGGGATATCACGACAAAATGCTGTGCCTACACAAATCACACGATTATGGCGGAGGCACTTGAGAAATGGCCAATTGAGCTGTTCTCCCGTCTGCTTCCCCGTATTTACCAGATTGTGGAAGAGATTAACCGCCGGTTCCTCATTGAAGTACAGGCGAAATACCCCAACGATTACGAGAAGGTCAGAAAAATGGCCATTATCTTTGACGGCCAGGTTAAGATGGCGCACCTTGCGATTGTTGCCGGCTTTTCTGTAAACGGTGTGGCCCGTCTTCATACGGAGATACTTGAGAAGCAGGAGCTTCGCGATTTCTATGAAATGATGCCGCAGAAATTTAATAACAAAACGAACGGAATTACACAGCGCCGTTTCCTGCTTCACGGAAATCCGCGGCTGTCCGCCTGGATCAGCGATAAGATCGGCGATGAGTGGATCACGGATCTGCCTCATCTCAGCCATCTTAAGATCTATGCGGATGATGAGAAATGCCAGCAGGAATTCATGAATATTAAGTATCAGAACAAGCAGCGGCTGGCAAAATATATTAAGGAACACAATGGGATTGATGTGGATCCGCGGTCTATTTTCGACGTTCAGGTTAAGCGTCTGCATGAGTACAAGAGGCAGCTTTTAAATATTCTTCATGTGATGTTCCTTTATAATCAGCTGAAGGATAATCCCAATCTGGATATGGTGCCGAGAACCTTCATTTTCGGAGCGAAGGCGGCAGCCGGCTATCAGATAGCCAAGAAAACCATAAAGCTTATTAATTCCGTGGCAGATGTGGTAAACAATGATCCGTCTATCAACGGAAAGCTGAAGGTTGTGTTTATAGAGGATTATAAAGTTTCCAATGCGGAGATGATTTTTGCGGCTGCGGATGTCAGTGAGCAGATTTCCACTGCCAGCAAGGAGGCATCCGGAACCGGAAACATGAAGTTTATGCTCAACGGCGCTCTGACGCTGGGTACCATGGATGGTGCCAATGTGGAGATTGTGGAAGAGGTAGGAAAGGATTATGCTTTCATTTTCGGCCTTTCCGCACAGGAAGTTATCAATTATGAGAATAACGGCGGCTACGATCCGGAAGAAATTTTCAATACGGATCAGGATATCCGGCGCATTCTGATGCAGCTTATAAATGGATATTATTCTCCGCAGGATCCGGAGCTTTTCAGAGATATATATAATTCTCTCTTGAATACAAAGAACAGCTCCAGAGCTGATACGTATTTTATTCTCAAGGACTTCCGTTCCTATGCAGAGGCGCAGAAGAGGGTGGAAGCCGCTTACCGTGATGAGAAGTGGTGGGCAAAGGCCGCCATGCTCAATGTTGCATGCTCCGGCAAATTCTCTTCGGATCGTACTATTGAGGAATATGTCCGGGATATCTGGCATTTAAAAAAGGTTACGGTAAAGGTAAAATAATTTACAGGGAGGGGATGCAGCATGCGGAAAAGGATATTCCGTAAACCGGGCCGCATTTCTGCCGGATGGCGCCGCAGGAGCAGCCGTAAGTTTGCCGCTCCGGTGGCAGTTGCCCTCCTGTTTTTTCTGCTGTCTGTTTTTTCCTGGCTGCAGTTTTCTGTATCTTCCGAAAAACAGGCGGAGAAATATCTTTCCCGGCTCTATTCTGTCCGGAGGGATGCCGATCTGGCGGATCTGTATGAGTCCGGGATTCCGGGAGTTTATGATTCCTGGGAAGATAAAGTTACGGAGACGGGAAAGTCAGCCCTTGAATCCTGTGGACTGCCCTATGTTCTTTTATTTCAGGATTTTTCGGCTGAAGGATTATCCGGACAGGTAGAGAGAACATACGTAAGGGAGATGGCCCTTTCTGTTCTGGAGGATGAACATCCGGATGCAGAGAAAAATAAAAGTGTTTTGTACCGCTATGAAGTCGAGGTGGCTTTTTATCTGGAGAAGGGTCTTAATGTACTGGCACCGGTCAGCGAGGCAGTTTATTCGGGGCAGCTTGTACTGAAAAAAGATGGCTGGTTCGGATGGAAGCTGGCGTTTGTTTCAGTAGGATGAGAGACTTCTCTGAAAGCAGAAATTTCATATTGTAATAATAATCCGGCCTGTGGAATAAAATCATAGAGAGCATAATGCACTTGGAAACTGATTTTAGGAAACGGAGCCGGATTTTTATGCGAAAAATAGCAGCTGTATGCCTGACGGTTATGCTGATTCCATATGTGACAACGCTTGCATGGACAGGCCGCGCAGATGGAACAGTACAGGCGGGAGGACTTAGTGGAAAAACAATCCTTTTAGATCGGGAAGGTGCACAGCGTGCAGTCGATCTGGAAGAATATCTGATAGGCGTGGCTGCGGTGCAGATTCCGTCAGATTTTGAGATGGAGGCCGCAAAGGCTCAGGCAATTATTGCCAGGACTGCCATTTGCCGGCAGATGGACGGAAAAGAGGAAATTGCCGAATCTGCGCTGGACATGGATTATCTGGAACAGGAACAGATGGAAGAAATATGGGGTTCAGAGGAGGCATTAAGCCGCTTTAAAGAAATAAAGGATGCTGTTTCTGAAACGGCCGGACAGGTAATTCTCTATAACGGAGAATATATTGAACCGCTGTTTACCCGTCTTAGTACGGGACGAACACGGCAGGGGGATGAAATGCATCCGTATCTGCTGCCTGTGGAGGTTCCGGAGGCAATAGAAGGAGAGGGATATATGACGGTTCAGATATTTACCCGGGACGAACTGGCCGAACGGTTTAATTCAATGCATGAATCTCCCGGAATCAGCGGGGATGAGATTCCGGATTGTATTCAGATTATTGAAAAGGACAGTTCCGGATATGTAAAGTCTGTTCAGGTGGGGACGAAAACGTATACCGGGGATGAAATACGGTATGCCCTGGATCTTCCTTCTCCGGCGTTTCGCTTTGAGACCTGTGAGGATGGAGTCAGATGTACGGTAACGGGGATAGGACACGGATATGGATTTGATCAGTTTGGGGCAAACCGGAAAGCTTCTGAGGGGTGGAGTGCGGAGGAAATCTTAAAATATTTTTTCAGCGGCGTATCTGTGGAATCAATTCCGTGACACAGAATTGACGTGCTGCGGGCATTTCGGAAAAAACAGACTGATGTACCAAAAAAATGTTAATTCCTTTTGAATAAAAAATCTCGGTCAGGCAAGAATAGTACCGAGGTGATAAACGTGAAAAACAAGATAAATCAGCTGTTCAGGGACAAACTGGTCCTTGTAATGACAGTGTTGGGCCTGCTGACTATAGTAGCTGCAGCAGGAGCGGTAAAAATCAGAAAGGGAGATTCACTGAACGAACAGAATCCGTATCTGGAAGCGCCGGAGACGCAGGGGATACTTGCCCAGGAGACTCCGCAGAACAGAACGGAGGAGAAGGAGGAGCCGACAAAGGCGCAGATGGCCGGGAGCTCAAACGCCTCTTATTCTTCTGATGACAGAAAGTCAGAGGAGGAAAATCCGGCCCAGGCGGCAGGGAGCGGACAGAGCGCCGCGCAGGCGGTTACGCTCGATTATAACGGAACAGACAAGCTTGCCTGGCCTGTCCGGGGAAATGTAATACTGGACTACAGCATGGAGACAACTACTTATTTCCCCACGCTGGATCAGTATAAATGCAACCCTGCTCTGATTATTCAGGGAGAGGTCAGTGCTCCTGTCAGTGCGCCGGCAGAAGCCCGGGTAACGGAGATAGGTTCTGATGAGGAGATCGGAAACTATGTTGTTCTGGATCTGGGAGGCGATTATACGGCCGTGTGCGGCCAGCTGAAGGATATTCAGGTGGCAGAAAATCAGTATGTGAGCGCCGGTACAGCACTGGGCTATGTAGCGGAACCCACAAAATATTATTCTGTTGAGGGAGACAACGTATATTTTGAGCTGCGTCATGATGGAACGCCGGTAGATGCGTTGGATTACCTTGAATAAAAGTTTGAGAAAATGCTCCGAAACGGCAAAAGCTGTGAGGGGCATTTTTTACTTTTTTGATTCATTTCTTAAAAATAAAAAAGTTTGGGCAAAGATACGTCAAAGTGTGGTATAATATCTGAACACATATGATGGGGTGGAATGTTTTATTCAGGAGGATAGAAGATGGAGCAGGAACAGCTGAAGAAAAACTTTGAGGGACACGGCTTTCATGTACTGTTTTTCCGGTCAGGGGAAGAAGCGGCAGAATATATAGTATCTCAGCTGAAGGGCAGAAAGATTGCTGTCGGAGGCAGTGTGACTGTGCAGGAGATGGGAATTGCACAGCGGCTGAGTCAGGAAAATGAGGTTATATGGCACTGGGAGAAACCCGGGCGGGAGACTCTTCTGCAGGCGCGGGAGGCACAGATTTACCTGACCAGTGTAAATGCGGCTGCGGCAACAGGCCAGCTGGTAAATATTGACGGAACGGGAAACAGGGTTTCGCAGACACTTTTTGGTCCGGAGAAAGTTTACTATATTATTGGAAAAAATAAACTGTGCCCGGATTTGCCGTCTGCACTTGACCGTGCAAAAAATGTGGCAGCACCAAAAAATGCGGCCCGGCTGAAAGTCCAGACTCCCTGCGTGACGGCCGGGAAATGCATGGACTGCAGCAGCCCCGGGAGAATCTGCCGTTCCACCGTAATTATTGAGCGCCCCAGTATGGGTATGGAAGCGGAAGTGCTTTTTATTGATGAAAATCTGGGTTATTAATCCTGAAAATGACTGAATGAATCTGGTGTGAAAGCCGGAGGGACTGGAGGAGAAGGAAAATGAATATACTGTTTTTTTTGACACCAAAAAGTGAGGTCGCATACATAAATGACGATGATACACTTCGTCAGGCACTGGAAAAGATGGAAGTACACAGATATTCAGCGATTCCTATTGTGACGCGTCAGGGAAAATATGCGGGTACACTGACGGAGGGAGATCTTCTGTGGGGAATAAAAAATAAATTTGATTTGTCACTGAAAGATGCTGAGAAAATCAGAATTATGGAAATACCCAGACGTTCTGACAACCGTCCTGTACTGGCAGATGCGGATATGGAAGATCTGCTGGACAAAGTATTGAATCAGAATTTTGTTCCTGTTCTGGATGATCAGAAGAACTTTATCGGGATCATTACCCGAAAGGATGTGATCCGGTATCTCTGCAAAAAGGAGAGCCGGTCGTAGCCTGTACATAGACCAAATGTTAAAAAAGAGTGTTCCGGGGAGAATGCGAGAGCAGAGCATATTGCTTTTTCCTTTTTGGGACGCTCTTTTTTTGTCATTTTTTCCGCCCTCACATAAGATACATTATAACTGTGAAGGAGAGGATTAAAAAATATGAATTGCTATCAAGAACCGTGTTCTCCCGGTAAAAGCTGCTGTTCCTGCGGCGGCAGACCGGGGTATCGCCCATGGGATCACAGCAGCTGCGGCGTAAGCCCTGTAAATCCGGCTGTGCCTCAGCCGTCGCCGAGGGAGGTCCTGTTTTCTCCGGCTTCATCCGCCGGGAATGCGGCGGGTGTGCCGCAGTATGCTGAACCTCACGCAGGCGGAGTGGCTTCCGGTATCCGGCAGCCCGCAAAGGAAGGTATGCCTGCCGACCTCAGCCGTTTTCCCATCGCTATGGGATATGTTCCCGTACAGCAGTGGCAGCAGCCGTATTCGATGGAGGAGGGATTTGTCCGGGGGACGATTTTTCCGGAGCTGGATCTTCCGTTTAAAATGGGGAGGTGCATATAAATGAACGATAATGCGAGAACTCTGATGAAACAGATAAACGAGGCCAGCTTTGCAATGGATGATGTTGTCCTGTATCTGGATACGCATCCCGACGATAAAAATGCGCTGAGTTATTTTCACTATGTAAAAGGACTGCGGGAGAAGGCAATGCGCGCGTATGAAGCAGCCTATGGCCCGCTGTTCGCAGAGTCCGCGGACAGTGCGGAACAATGGACCTGGCTGACAGACAGATGGCCGTGGGAAGGAGAGGTGTAGGATATGTGGAGATATGAGAAACGGCTGCAGTACCCGGTTAATATAAAACAGACGAACCCCAAAATAGCGCAGTTTATCATGAGCCAGTACGGCGGACCTGACGGCGAGATCGGGGCGTCCCTGCGGTATCTGTCCCAGCGCTTTACAATGCCGTATAAAATGCAGAAAGGTCTTCTGACGGATATAGGAACGGAGGAACTGGGGCATATGGAAATTGTAGCGGCTATTGTGCAGCAGCTGACAAGAAATCTGACGCCGGAACAGATTGTGGAGTCGGGATTCGGTCCCTATTATATTGATCATACTGCCGGCATCTGGCCCCAGTCGGCGGGAGGAGTGCCTTACAGTGCTTCTGCTTTTCAGTCAAAAGGAGATGCCATAACGGATTTATACGAAGATATGGCGGCCGAACAGAAAGCGAGAACAACGTACGATAATATCCTGCGTGTCGTTAAGGATCCTGACGTCTGTGATCCCATTCGCTTTCTGAGAAAGAGAGAGGTTGTGCATTTTCAGCGTTTCGGCGAAGCGCTCAGAAATGTGCAGGATCATCTGGACAGCCGGAATTTCTACGCGTTCAATCCTGAGTTTGACAAGGCAAAATAATATTCTGCATAAATTTGACGTACGGGATGAGAGAGAGCTTTCAGCATTTGCCGGAAGCTCTTTTTCAGTGGATGCGGGAGAGAATATTATGGAGTCGGGAAAACAGGTTCTGTCTGATGTTTTGTACAAATAAAATTGAAAAAACAGGCCTGTCAGAGAAAATATGTGGATAGAATTTACAAAACAGGGAGACAAAACGTGGAAAAGGTGTTATAATATCGCCAGATATTATGCCGCTTTAAAGGGCGAAAGGCACAGGATATCGGAAACCGCAAAAGCGGGAGAGTTAAAGGAGGTTAGCGGACATGATATGGGCAAAAGAAGAAACCATGCCCAGGGAGGAAATTGAGGCAATACAGCTGGCACGCCTGCAGGATACGGTCAGGCGTGTTTATGAGTCTGTTCCGGCGTACCGCAGGAAAATGGATGAGGCGGGAGTAAAACCGGACGATATAAAGAGCCTGAAAGACTTGGAAAAGCTTCCCTTTACAACAAAGCAGGACATGAGAGATAATTATCCTTACGGATTGTTTGCCGTGCCGTTGAAGAAGCTGCGCAGAATTCATGCATCCAGCGGGACTACGGGAAAGCCTACGGTAGTAGGATATACAGACGGGGATCTTGAGGTGTGGAAAGAGTGTGTTGCCAGGCTTGCTGTGGCTGCCGGAGCACAGGAAGAGGATATCGCTCAGATTTGTTTCGGCTATGGAATGTTTACAGGTGCTCTGGGACTGCACAACGGCCTTGAGAAAGTGGGGGCGGCGATTGTACCTTCTTCCACAGGAAATACTGAAAAACAGCTGATGTACATGAAGGATTTCGGAACCACCCTTCTTGTGGCAACGCCTTCCTATGCGATGCGCATTGCCGAGGTCGCCAATGAAATGGGGCTGGATCCGAAAAAGGATCTGAAAGTAAAAAAACTGGTTCTGGGCAGCGAGCTGATGACGGAGGCCATGAGAAACGAGCTGCGAAAGAGCTGGGGCGAGGATGCGAAAATCACTCAGAATTATGGTATGAGTGAGCTGATGGGCCCCGGCGTTTCGGGAGAGTGCCTGGAGCTGAATGGAATGCATATTAATGAGGACCATTTTATTCCGGAAGTAATTGACCCCAAAACAGGCCAGGTTCTTCCCCGCGGAGAAAAAGGCGAACTGGTGGTAACCTGTATTACAAAAGAGGCTCTGCCGCTGATCCGCTATCGCACCCGGGATATTACGAGGCTCATGTATGAGCCCTGTCCCTGCGGCCGTACCACGGTGCGTATGGAAAATCTGTCCGGCCGTACGGATGATATGCTCAAGATTCGCGGCGTCAATGTATTCCCCAGCCAGATCGAGGAGGTCCTGATCAATACAGAAGGAATCGGACCCAACTACGAGATTCTGGTGGAGCGGGTACATCACTCCGACATTCTTACCATACGGGTGGAAGTAGAGGCGGAGAGCATGATGGATTCCTATGGCGCTCTGGAAACCCTGGAGCAGCGGCTTAAGGAACGCCTGCGCCGGATGCTGGGCCTGGATGCAAAGGTACAGCTGGTGTCCCCCAATACCCTGCAGCGTTTTGAGGGCAAGGCAAAACGGGTAACAGATTTACGAAAGGAAGGAAATAAAGGTGTCTGAGAAGAAAATATTACTGGGCAATGAGGCAATCGCCAGAGGTGCCTATGAGGCTGGAGTAAAAGTTTCCGCCGCTTATCCGGGAACTCCCAGCACGGAGGTCAGTGAGGCACTGGCAAAATACGACGAAGTTTATGCAGAGTGGTCTCCCAATGAAAAGGTAGCAACAGAGGTGGCCATCGGTGCGTCTATTGCCGGTGTGCGTTCAATGTGCGCGATGAAGCACGTGGGCCTGAATGTGGCGGCAGATCCTCTTTATACAGCAGCTTATACGGGAGTAAACGGCGGGATGGTACTGGTTGTGGCAGATGATCCCGGCATGTACAGTTCACAGAATGAACAGGATACCCGTATGGTTGCAAGAGCGGCTATGGTGCCGGTGGTGGAGCCGTCTGACAGCGCGGAAGCCAAGGCGTTTATGAAATACGCTTTTGAGCTGAGTGAAACATATGATACACCGGTAATTCTGCGGTCTACCACACGTCTGTCCCATTCTCAGGGGCTGGTGGAGCTGGAGGAGCGGAAGGTTCCGGAGGATGTGCCCTATGAGAGAAACGCGGCAAAATTTGTAATGATGCCCGGAAATGCCATCAAGCGGCACCTGGTGGTGGAAGCCAGAATGAAGAAGATGGCGGAGGATGCCGTTTCCATGCCCATCAACCGGGCTGAGTACCGGGATCTGTCCGTGGGCTTTATTACCTGCGGTATTGCATATCAGTATGTCCGTGAGGCGATGCCGGATGCGTCTGTGCTGAAACTGGGTCTGGTTAATCCGCTTCCCAGAAAGCTGATTGAAGAATTTGCCGCAAAAGTAGACAGACTGTACATATTTGAGGAACTGGAGCCTGTGATTGAGGAGCAGGTAAAAGCATGGGGCATATCAAAAGCAGTAGGTAAGGAAATTTTTACTGTTCAGGGAGAATACAGCGCTAATCTGCTCCGGGAGAGAGTGCTGGGTCAGAAAATGGAGTTTACGCCGGAAAAGGATGTCCCTGCAAGACCGCCCATCCTGTGTCCCGGATGTCCTCACAGAAGTGTGTTTACAGCTTTAAAACAGCTTAAAATCCGGGCGGCCGGAGATATCGGCTGCTACACTCTGGGGGCAGTAGCGCCTCTGGGGGTAATTGATACCACCATCTGTATGGGTGCAAGCATCAGTTCTCTTCACGGTATGGAAAAAGCAAAGGGAACAGATTATATCAAGAACTGGGTAGCGGTTATCGGAGATTCTACCTTTATGCATACCGGAGTAAATTCTCTGATGAACATGGTTTATAATCAGGCAAAAGGGACCGTAATCATCCTGGACAACTCCACTACCGGAATGACGGGACACCAGGATCATGCTGCCACGGGAAAGACCCTGAAGGGAGAAATTGTTCCGGCTATCGATATTCCGGCACTTTGCCGTGCAATGGGGATCAGCCGTGTGCGGGAAGTAAATGCTTTTGATCAGGAAGCTCTGGTAAATGCCCTTCGTGAGGAAGTAAACGCCGATGCTTTATCCGTAATTATTACCCAGGCTCCCTGTGCTCTTTTAAAAGGACTGAAATTTCCGGATAAATGCCGGCCGATTCCGGAAAAATGCAAAAAGTGCGGAGCCTGCCTGAAGCCGGGCTGTCCTGCACTGACAAAAAATGAGGACGGAACAATTTCCATAGATGAGACCATGTGCAATGGCTGCGGACTTTGCATGCAGCTGTGTAAATTCGGTGCCATTGAGAAGATAAAGGCGGGTGAATAAGATGGATTCCAAAAATATTATGATTGTTGGCGTAGGGGGACAGGGAACGCTGCTTACCAGCCGTATTTTGGGAAAACTGGCAGTAGGAGCAGAATATGACGTAAAGCTTTCTGAGGTTCACGGTATGGCTCAGAGAGGCGGAAGTGTTGTAACCTTTGTCCGGTATGGCGAACAGGTGGCAGAGCCTATTGTGGAGGAAGGACAGGCTGATGTGCTGATTGCCTTTGAAAAGCTGGAGGCTTTGAGATATCTCCATTTTTTAAAAAAAGACGGGGTAGTAGTTGTTAATGACTGGCGGATTGATCCCATTACTGTTGTGACCGGGGCCGCTTCCTATCCGGATGGAATACTGGAGCGCCTGAAAAAGGAGCGCAAGACCATTGTGGTGGAGGCGATGGCTGAGGCAAAGCGGCTTGGAACTCCCAAGGTCTTTAATGTAGTAGTGCTGGGAGCGGCTGCACGCCATATGACATTTTCCAAGGAACTGTGGCTTTCCGTAATTGAGGAGACGGTTCCTCCAAAGACTGTTGAGTTAAATAAGGCGGCTTTTGAGGCCGGTTATCAGCTGTCTGTATAATAGCGGGAACAATAAAACTGAACCAGGGGGAACAAAAAGCAATGATTTGGAATGAAACTAAAGAATGCATGAGCAGGGATGAAAGGACGAACCTGCAGAGTGTGAGGCTGGTCAAGCTGGTAGACAGAGTTTATCACAGTGTGGAGTATTACCGTAAAAAAATGCAAGCTGTGGGACTGGAACCGGGAGACATTCGGGGCATAGAAGATTTGGATAAACTTCCTTTCACTACAAAGGATGATCTGAGGGACACATATCCTTTTGGGATGTTCGCGGTGCCCAACAGCCAGATTACCCGTATCCATGCATCCAGCGGAACTACAGGAAAAGCTACGGTAGTGGGCTATACCCGCCGGGATATTGATATCTGGAGTGAATGTGTGGCCCGGTGTATTGCCATGGCAGGGCTGGGAAAAGAGGACACGATTCAGGTTGCCTACGGATATGGTCTGTTTACCGGCGGTCTGGGTGCCCACTACGGCGCAGAAAAGATGGGGGCTACGGTAGTTCCCATGTCCACCGGAAACACGAAAAAACTGATTACCATGATGATTGATTTTGGTGTAACCGGTATTATGTGTACGCCCTCCTATCTTCTCCATATTGCGGAAACCATTGAAGAGATGGGAGTCAGGGATAAAATCCGCTTAAAGGCATCCTTAAATGGTGCAGAGCCATGGACAGAAGGAATGCGCAGTCAGATTGAGCAGGATCTGGGAATTCAGGCGCATGATATCTATGGTCTCAGCGAGATTATGGGACCTGGCGTTGCGACGGACTGCAGCTTCCATAAAGGGCTCCACATTCATGAGGATCACTTTCTGCCGGAAATTGTGGATCAGCATACGTTAAAGCCTTTAAGAGACGGTATGATGGGAGAACTGGTAATTTCCACTCTGACCAAAGAGGGACTTCCTCTGATCCGTTATCGGACCAAAGATTTAACCAGCCTCGATCATACACCCTGTCCCTGCGGACGTACCACTGCCCGGATTGCCCGGTTTAAAGGGCGTACTGATGATATGCTGATCATCCGGGGCGTAAATGTATTCCCGTCTCAGATTGAGGCGGCTCTTCTGGAAATGGGAGAGACGACACCGCATTATCTGCTGATTGTGGATCGCATCAATAATATGGATACTCTGGAGGTTCAGGTAGAGGTTGAGGAGAGATTTTTCTCTGATGAGATCCGGGAGCTGGAAAACCTGACGGCAAAAATTGCACATGTGATCCAGCAGGCGATCGGACTGGCTGTAAAGGTAAAGCTGGTAGAGCCGAAAGGAATTGAGCGCAGTATGGGCAAGACCCAGCATGTAATTGATAAGAGAAAATTATCGTAAAGGGGGACGGGAACATGTTTGTAAAGCAGTTGTCTGTGTTTATTGAAAACCGGGAAGGAAGACTGGAACAGGTAACAGATGTAATACGGCAGGAGAATATTAATATTCTTTCCCTGAGCATGGCGGATACTACAGAGTACGGCATGCTGCGGATGGTGGTTTCAGACCCGGAGAAGGCGAAAACCGCTCTGAGAGAGAAGGGATTTTCTGCCATGCTGACAGATGTGCTGGCTGTAAAGCTGGAGGATAAGGTGGGAGCACTTCATAAAATGACCCACATTCTCTGCAGCCGGGGGATGAACATTGAATATATGTACGCCCTTGCATCCGCTGACCGGAGAGCCATGATTGTAAAGGCTTCAGACGGGGAAGCTGCGGGAAAAGCCATTGTGGAAGGCGGTATGGAACTGTACAGCAACGAGGAAATGTGCCGGTAGCATTCTGAATACATACAAAAAGGGGTTGTCGGGAAATAGATAGCCTTAATCAGGGGGCATTGTAACTGGCTCAGTTACAATGCCCCCTGAAACTTTTTCTTATAAAAGAAAAAAAGATGGCTAACGACAACCATCTTTCTCTCCGTTCCATGTTATAATGGAACTATGCTAAGCAAGAAC
>CALWSF010000039.1 GCA_944384125.1 uncultured Lachnospiraceae bacterium
TAAATACCACCGTTTTCTGCACGAAGAAATCCAAAAATATGAAGGGAAAAAGGAGCAGAAGATGGCTTAGACAGAAGTGTGGAATGAAAAATCAGGACAAGGGGTAACTGTGCCCTAAAATAGGAAACATTGGAAAGAGGAGACGTTCTTGTTTTAATTCAAGGTTTTAAAAAAGCCTGAATCTTACAGGAACGTCTCCTCTTGAAGTATCAGGGGTTAAAAATAGGATTTATCCGACAGCCCCTTTTTTGTATCTGTGCAGCAATAAAACACAGGGCATAAAAGAATGCAGATGTATAAACAGTACAGACAGGGGGAAAATAATGAGAAAGAAGCCGGATGGTATCCGGAAGAAAGGAGTGACTCAGCAAAATGTCTACAGGTTCAGACAAAAAACACGAAAAACCGGAAAAAGAAATACAGGAGAGGAACCGGAAGGACTACCATGCCGCGAAACCAATTCCCGATGGATGCTATGAAAGCGGAACAACCAGTGACATGCTGCGGGAAGCGTCTGCGGGCTCTGCATCTCTGTCCACTGATCTTCAGGGAAATGGCTACCCCCGGCGTGCGAAATTTGACGATCAAAAAGAGTAATTTGCCACGTCTGTTTGACAAAAAAAATAGCCGTACCCGTTTATAATGGCTACTGTCAGACAGTGAGGTGAGTAAATTTCCTGTGACGTACACACTATATGCAGATATTATTCTGCTCAACAATTTTACAATGGATTTCCTGCTTTTATCGGCAGTGAAAAGAATGATGAAGCTGGAAACGAGAAAATGGGGCATTCTGACCGCCAGTATGGCCGGCGCTGTCTACGCGCTGGCCGTTATGCTGGTGCCGCTTCCCGTTTATTTTCTGCAGACGCTTGCGACCTGCGTGGGAATGAGCACGCTCATGGCTTTTCTGGCATTTCGGGTCCGGGGACTTTTGCAGACGGTACGGGCTGTTGCAGGGCTGTATATGGCTGCCGTTCTTGCAGCGGGAATCATGGAGTTTTTCCGTTCATTCGGGTGGTTTTCCGTGTTTTGGCTGTATGCGGCAGCGGCTCTGGGCAGCGTGTGGATTCTGTCGGTTTTATGGAGAACAGTGTTTGACGGAATGACACGGGCCGGAAAGATTTATCAGGTGGATCTGTTTTACGGAGAGAGGAAAGAGAGCGTAATTGCGCTGCTTGACACGGGCAATCATCTGACAGAGCCGGTGTCAGGAAAGCCGGTCAGCATTCTGTCGGCGGAGAGAGGAAAGGATTTATTTGACACAAAAAAGGGGATCGTCCTGATCCCCTTTCGCACGGTTGGAAAAGAGGATGGGCTTATTCCGGCTGTCCGTGCTGACAGAATGGAGGTTCGGGGAGATGGAATTATACAGATAATTGAAGGGCCCTATATTGCGATTTCCAGGGAAAAACTGTCGCGGGATGATTCTTACCATATGCTGCTCAATGAAAAATTCTGGATGTAAAAACTGGTTGTGGAGGAGGAAAAATTCATGGTCATTAAGATAGCCGTTCCCGGAAAATTTCGTCTGAAGATGGTGCCGTCTTTTCGATCGGTTCTGTTTCAGAGAGAAGGAGAGATACATTACATAGGAGGAGCTGACATACTTCCGGCTCCGCTGGACA
Source organism: uncultured Lachnospiraceae bacterium (assembly GCA_944384125.1). Classification (GTDB taxonomy): domain Bacteria; phylum Bacillota; class Clostridia; order Lachnospirales; family Lachnospiraceae; genus Otoolea. The sequence goes on from CALWSF010000039.1 coordinate 1,629, forward strand.
GTGAGGAGGAAGCGGATGTGCTGCGGCGCCTGGGAACCGACGGAGAATCGGAGGCCCGTTCCATTCTGATAGAGCATAATCTTCGCCTGGTTGTGTACATAGCAAAAAAATTTGACAATACCAGTGTTGGCGTGGAGGATCTTATTTCCATAGGAACCATAGGGCTTATCAAGGCAATTAACACATTTAATATAGAAAAAAATATCAAGCTGGCAACCTATGCATCCCGCTGTATAGAAAATGAAATACTGATGTATCTGCGCCGGAATAATAAGACGAAGATGGAAGTTTCCATTGATGAACCGCTAAACGTGGACTGGGATGGGAATGAGCTGCTTCTTTCTGATATACTTGGTACAGATGAGGATGTAATTTACCGTGATCTGGAGGATGAGACGGAGAAAAAACTGTTGAAATCTGCCATCAGCCGTCTCAACCCCCGTGAACAGAAAATTGTAAAGCTGCGTTTTGGGCTGGGAACAGAAAATGAGGATGAGATGACGCAGAAGGAGGTGGCTGACCTGCTGGGAATATCCCAGTCATATATTTCCAGACTGGAGAAGAAGATTATGAAACGTCTGAAAAAAGAAATTGTCCGGTATGAGTAAAAATAAAGAAGAGAAAAACCGGGCGGCATCACAGATGCTGTCCGGTTTTCGTGTTTTTCAGATATTTGGCCGGCAGATCGTACCAGAATCTGACAGCCCGGTTTAAAAGCCATCCTATAACGGCCGGAACCAGAAGGCCTGTAAGGAGATAGAAAGGCCCCAGTTCATAGCGGAAGCTTACAGGGAAAGATGACAGATTATCCGGGTAAGCATTAAGAATAAAACGGGCATATCCGTAATCAAGCAGTTTAAACAGAGTGAAGTGAACTGCCATAATGTCAAAGGAGTGGCGCCCGAGAAAAGCCAGAAGCTTTGCAAGAGGGAAGAACCGCTCAGTGACCGAGGCCAGTGAGAGCACAAAGTAAATCCCGAGAAGGGAGATGGGGTAGTATAGGAAACCGGGTATGCTCATGCTGGCAAGATCGATAAAGATGTGGAGTCTGCTGTTGACAAGGTGCAGTAAAACCGCGCTTATAAGGCAGCCGGGAAGAATGGTGTATTTTCTGAATCCGGGCAGAAACTGCTGCATCATCCACGCCATGAAATAAACGGGAACAACCAGAAGCGCCGCCTGAAGATTATAGGGAAGGGCGCAGCTGCGTGAGTTCAGAAAAACACCGATTGCCCCAAGTAAAAAGGATGCAGCCCCTGACAGCCATAGCTTTATACTGCTGTTCCGGTACAGACCCGCAGCCATCCGGCCAAACCATACGGTTCCTGCAAAGAGGCCGGAGGAAACCAGCCACACCGGGACGAACCAGAGTGCACCCTGTACCTGTTCCGGGCAGTTGAAGGACAGGCTGCTCATCCACGCCGTCAGCATCATGGTGTGGTTGTAAAGCGGCTGTTCTCCGTACATGCCGGCGGAGACGAAGAAATTGTGCATCAGGACGAAAAAAAGTGTGTAAAACATGTATCGGGGCCAGGAGCCTGCCAGCCGGGAGCCAAAATAGCGAAATGGCTCGTCGCCGTATTTTTTTTCGTTGTACAGATAGCCGGTAATGAAAAAAAACAGGGCCAGATGAAAGAGGTAGACAAAGGCTCCGGCGAAGTAGCCGGTATGTCCCAGAACGATGGCAATGATGCCCCATCCCTTTACGATATCCCAGTACAGGGAGCGGGGTTTTTGGGAATTATTCATGCTGATATGCTCCTTATTCCGTTTAATAATCTCAGATACCAGTGTACTATGAGCGGACAAAAAAGGCAAGAGCGGGAAACGGCATAAAAAAGGAATGCTCCCGTGCAGAGTATAATTTGCACGGAAACATTCCTGCGATTTAGCGTGCTCAGGTAAGATAGTTCTTCATCGTCCGGAGTGCATTTTTTTCAAGACGCGATACCTGGGCCTGGGAAATATGAATTTCTTCAGCCACTTCCGTCTGTGTTTTTCCTTCAAAAAAGCGCATGTCTATAATATGGCGCTCCCTCTCAGGCAGACGTTTCATGGCCTCATTCAGGGAAAGATCCTCTACCCAGTGCTCCTCTGAGCTTTTTTTGTCACTGAGCTGATCCATGACATAGAGAGGATCGCCGCCATCTGTGTAGACAGGTTCATAGAGGCTGACGGGGCTTTGAATGGCATCTAAAGCGTATGTTATTTCTTCCTTTGTAACTCCCAGCTCATCTGCAATTTCACAGATGGTAGGCTCCTTGAGATTCTTTTTGAGCAGATTTTCACGGGTGTAAATGGCCTTGTAGGCAATGTCCCGGAGTGAACGGCTGACACGGATGGAATTGTTGTCGCGGAGGTATCTCTTTACCTCGCCTAAGATCATGGGAACAGCATATGTGGAGAAACGAACATTCTGGCTGATATCAAAATTGTCAATGGCCTTTATAAGTCCTATGCAGCCGATCTGAAACAGATCGTCAACATTTTCATTGCTGCCTGAAAAGCGCTGAATAACGCTGAGGACGAGTCGGAGATTGCCTTTGATATACTGTTCTCTTGCATCCTTATCGCCCTTCAGAATCCGTTTGAACAGCTCTTCCTTCTCTTCATTGCTGAGAAGGGGAAGCTTCGATGTATTTACTCCGCATATCTCTACTTTATAAACGGGCATGTACGTTACCTCCGCATTTTTGATTTTCCTATAACTCAATGATGTACGTTTTCCGAAGGATTTATACGGAAGACAGCTTGAAAAAATTTCCTCTGGAAGGAAAGGCATAAGGAAAAAACTGGCGGTGCGGCGGATTGATTGTTTTTTCGCTCTGTGATAAAATAAGAGCAGAACATCATGAAACAGACGGAGGAAAATAATGGAGAGAGTACGGGAACTGATTAAAAAATGCCGGGAAGACGGGGACAGCAAGGCGATATTCGGAGAAATACTGGAACTCCTTAAAACGGAGGAAGGCATGTTTGCTGTTTCAGCCCGGATTACGAATAATTTTTATATGGGTACGGAGAATGGGAAGGCTGCGGCTTTTATTTATACCAGCCGCGAGAATGCGGATGCTTTTGTAAAGAGTATGAAATGGGTTGGGATTGAGACCAAGAGTCTTGAGATACACCCGGCTCAGAGAATTGCATTTTTCAATGATCTGTATCGCAGCGGTTTTGAGGCTGTGGTCATTGACAAGGAGCAGGAGTCGCTTTCCATGTCCCTGTTCAGCATTATTGAGAAGCCGGAGCCTGGTACGGAGACAGTCATGAATCCTTCTCTGATGCGGGCAGCTTCTCAGTTTTATCAGGCGCTTGTGCGCCACAGGGCAGTTGAGATGATGCAGGATCTGATGTGTGCGGAGCTCTATAAAGGGCGTTATCTGGCACCGACGTCAGATCCCAGAAAGATGACTCCTCCTGTTCTTGCAGACAATAAGGGAGGAAAGTTTTATCCTGTCTTTACGGACTGGGTGGAGTTTGGAAAATTTGATCGGAAGCGCCACTTCCAGACAGACACAATCCGTTTCCGGGATTTTAAGAACTATATGTCGGGAGTGGATGGGATTGTGGTAAATCCTTTTGGATTCGGACTGAAGCTTGATACAGAAAAGCTGGAAAGAATTGAGAAGGAGAACCTCAAATTAAAAGTTGTAAAGTAATGAAAAAGAGCAGCCGTTTCTCTTTTGGAGATGGCTGCTCTTGAATATTATTTGTTTTTTTCGTACAGAAGAAGAAGTCCCTTTAAGAGCAGGGTGCTGTCATAGAGAATTGTGTGGCTGCACAGCGGAAGTATGGCCTTGGCGATTCCTCCGGTGGCGATTATAACGGGCTTCTGGCCCAGCTCTTCTTCCATACGGGAAAGCATGCCGTCAATCATGGCAGCGTTGCCGTATATGATGCCGCTCCTCATACAATCGGTGGTATTTTTTCCGATTACTTTTTTGGGGGTGTCCAGACTGATTCGGGGAAGCTGGGCAGTGCTGGAGCTCATGCCCTCAAGGGATACTCTCAGACCGGGAAGGATCGCACCTCCTATATATCTGCCGTCTTTATCCAGCACGGACATGGTAGTGGCTGTAGCCATCTCAATAATAATGATGGGTGGTTCGTGTTCGGACAGGGCGCCGATGGAATTGACTATCATGTCGCTTCCGACGGATTTGGGATTGTCCATCAGGATGTTGAGTCCGGTTTTCATGCCGGCTCCTACCAGAAGGGCGCTGATTCCCGTAATTTTGCGTATAGCCGACAGCATGGTCCGGTTCAGGGGAGGAACAACGGAGGAGACGATGGCACCTTCCAGCTTTTCCGGCTCAATGTGATAAATCTCAAGAATACTTTTCAGTGAGATGGCATATTCCAGATTTGTTTTGCCAATGGCTGTGGTAAGCCGTTCTACAAAATACGTCTTCTTTCTGTCGATCACTCCGATGACAATATTCGTATTGCCGATATCGATAGCTAGAATCATAAAATACTCCTTTGCGTGGGGATAAACGGAATGTCGCTGAAAATCTGTCTGGTAAAAGTATACAATATTTCTTTTGGGATGACAAGAACAGATAGAGCGCAAAGGGAGAGAAAACGGACAGTGTCCGTGGTGCGGAGGTAATGAACGGTAAAGGAGGATAATATGATTTCAGAGAGAATAGAAATAGAAAGCGGGGACGGAAGAAAAGCATTGCTTTCCTGCTTTATTAAAGAGAATACAGCGGGCAGACCGGATGCTGTAAGAAAAGCGGTTGTGATATGTCCGGGAGGAAGTTATGCCTTCTGTTCCACCAGGGAAGGAGAGCCGGTAGCCTTTCAGTTTCTCGCCATGGACTGTCAGGCTTTTGTCCTGAATTATACGGCTCCTGCACCATTTCCACGGGCGCTTTGCCAGCTTGCCGAAGCCGTGGCATACATACGAAGCCGGGCAGAAGAATGGCATATTGACCCCAACGGAATATTTGTATGCGGCTTTTCGGCCGGCGGACATCTGGCTGCCTCTCTGGGGGTTTTCTGGAACAGGGAGTTTGTCTGGAAGACGCTGGGAGCTTCCGCCGGCCAGGTCCGTCCCGACGGGCTTATACTCTGTTATCCTGTGATATCCTTCGGCGAATACGGACATATGGGCTCGTATAAAAATCTTCAGGGAGGGGAAAAACAGTATCCGGAAGAATTTTTATCTCTGGAGAAGCAGGCAGGGCCCCATGTTCCCCCGGTCTTTTTGTGGCATACGGATACGGATCTGACGGTTCCGGCGGAAAATGCACTTCTTTTTGCCTGGGCACTGCGCCGTGCCGGTGTGAGTCTGGAGCTCCATATTTTCCACCGCGGACGACACGGTCTTTCACTTGCCACAGAAGAGACTTCAAAGGATGAGGATGACAAAAGAGGCGGATATGTTGAACCGGTCTGTCAGGCGTGGATTCCCCTGGTGCGGGCCTGGATTCGTGCACAGGAGGACAGATGTGCGGAAGAACAGTATGAATAAGGCGTTTTCGGGACCTTCACACAATATTGACTTTCGGGATATTTCATAATAGAATAGAAAAGATATCTCGTGACAGCACGAATTAAGATTACGTTTGGAGGAAGGACCCTTGGAAAATATAGCAGAACAGATCAAAAAACGGCGGACATTTGCCATTATTTCCCACCCGGATGCGGGAAAAACGACTCTGACAGAAAAATTCCTGCTCTACGGCGGAGCCATTAATCTGGCCGGTACAGTCAAGGGAAGAAAGGCGGCGAAGCACGCCGTATCTGACTGGATGGAGATTGAGAAGGAGAGAGGAATCTCCGTTACTTCCTCTGTCCTGCAGTTTAATTATGAGGGCTACTGCATCAATATTCTGGACACTCCGGGACATCAGGATTTCTCGGAGGACACCTACCGTACGCTTATGGCGGCGGATTCGGCCGTCATGGTTATTGATAGTTCCAAGGGTGTGGAGGCGCAGACGATCAAGCTGTTCAAGGTATGCGTCATGCGCCATATCCCTATTTTTACATTTATAAATAAAATGGACCGGGAAGCGAGAGATCCTTTTGAGCTTATGGATGAGATTGAAAGCGTTCTGGGAATTCGCACCTGTCCGGTCAACTGGCCCATCGGATGCGGTAAAAATTTTAAGGGCGTTTATGATCGCGCCACAAAGAAAATCACTACTTTTACAGCCGCTATGGGAGGCCAGAAAGAGGTAGCCAGCCGGGAGTTTTCCGTGGACGGGCCGGAAGCGGATGAGATAATCGGTCAGGATTACCACAGCCAGCTTCTGGATGATATTGAGCTTCTGGACGGAGCCAGCGATGAGCTGGATATGGAGCGGGTAAGCCGCGGAGATCTTTCTCCGGTATTCTTTGGTTCGGCGCTGACCAATTTCGGAGTGGAGACGTTTCTGGAGCATTTTCTGAAGATGACGACACCGCCTCTTCCGAGAAAGACAACGACGGGAGAGGTAGATCCTTTCAATGAAAATTTTACGGCTTTTGTATTTAAGATTCAGGCAAATATGAATAAAGCGCACAGGGACAGGATTGCATTTATGCGCATCTGTTCCGGAAAATTCCAGGCAGGCATGGAGGTAACTCATGTTCAGGGTAAGAAAAAGATTCGTCTCTCCCAGCCGCAGCAGATGATGGCGCAGGACAGGAAAATTGTGGAGGAGGCTTATGCAGGGGATATTATCGGTGTGTTTGATCCCGGCATCTTCTCGATCGGAGATACTATCTGTTCTTCCCAGGATACTGTGGAATTTGAGGGAATACCTACTTTTGCGCCGGAGCATTTTGCACGTGTCCGCCAGATGGATACGATGAAGCGCAAGCAGTTTATCAAGGGAATCAGTCAGATTGCCCAGGAGGGAGCCATTCAGATCTTCCAGGAGTTCAATACGGGAATGGAAGAGATTATTGTGGGTGTCGTGGGTGTGCTTCAGTTTGAGGTGCTCACGTACCGTCTGCAGAGCGAATATAATGTGGAAGTTAAGCTGGATAAGCTGCCTTATGAGTATATCAGGTGGGTGGAAAACCAGGATGAGGTTGATGTGGCGAAAATTCAGGGTACGTCCGATATGAAGCGTATCAAGGATCTGAAGGGGAATCCGCTCCTGCTTTTCATTAACAGCTGGAGTGTGGGTATGGTTCTTGAGAGAAACCCCGGACTTAAGCTGAGTGAGTTCGGACGCAATTAAATTCAGTCAGGAGGAGAAAAAATGAGCAGAATAGATGAAGTACGTGCCGCCATGGTTGAGGCGATGAAGGCAAAGGATAAGGCGAGAAAGGATTCTCTTTCCATGCTTTTGTCAGCCCTTAAAAATGCGGAGATTGACAAGAGAGAGCCGCTTACTGAGGAGGAAGCGGACGCCGTTGTAAAAAAAGAGATTAAGCAGACAAAGGAGACACTTGAGCTTGCTCCGGCCGATCGGGAGGACATCAGGGCTGAGGCTGAGGCACGTCTTGCCGTATATCAGGAATTTGCTCCTGAGGATTTGAGTGAAGAACAGATTGCTGAAATTATCCGGGGAGTTCTGTCCCAGCTGGGCATTGAAAAGCCGTCTCCTGCGGATAAGGGAAAAATAATGAAAGTTCTGATGCCGCTTGTTAAGGGAAAGGCAGACGGAAAGGTTGTCAATCAGATTCTGGCCGGGATGTTCTAACCGGAGATACCGTGCTGACACGGATGAAAGGTAGAGACTGCAGCGGAGGTTTGCGATGTATAAAGAGAAGATTGAGAAATATATAGAAGATCACAGACAGGATATGCTGGATGATATCTGTCTGCTGTGCCGGATTAACAGTGAACGATCTGCCTATCAGGAGGGAAAGCCCTTTGGGGACGGACCCAGCAGAGCGCTGGCACAGGCTATGGCGCTGGCGGAAAAATACGGTTTTTCCATCAATAATTACGATAATTATGTGGCGACAGCTGATTTAAATGACAAGGAGCGCCGGCTCGATATTCTGGCGCACCTGGATGTCGTTCCGGCCGGGGATGGCTGGACGGTAACGGAGCCTTTTGAGCCGGTAGAGCGTGACGGGAAGCTTTACGGAAGAGGAACTTCAGATGACAAGGGACCTGCGGTTGCGGCTCTCTACGCCATGCGTGCTGTAAAAGAGCTGGGAATTCCGGTCAGTGGAAATGTGCGTCTGATTCTGGGAACGGATGAGGAGTGCGGAAGTTCTGATATTGATCATTATTATGATGTGGAGCCGGAGGCTCCTATGACAGTTTCGCCGGACGGCCATTTTCCTGTGACCAATATCGAGAAGGGGAGATTTGCGCAGCAGTTTACGGCTGAATTTGAGGCTGACACAGCGCTTCCCCGTGTACACTGCATAAAAGCCGGTACAAAGATTAATGTGGTTCCGGGCAGGGCATTTGCCTCTGTGGAGGGGCTGGATGATGATCTGATACGGGAAACGGGAGCAAAGGTTACTGAGGAAACGGGTGTGCTCTTTGAAATTCAGGGGATGAACCAGACGCTTGAGATAAATGCGGTGGGAGAAGGCACCCATGCTTCGACTCCGGAGGAGGGAAAAAATGCGCTGAGCGCGCTTCTGCTTCTTCTTTCCCGCCTGCCGCTTGCAGACAGTCCGCAGAGCCGCCTGATACGCAGTCTGTCAGAGCTTTTTCCGTGGAATGACACGGAAGGCGGGGCTCTGGGGATAAATATGAAGGATGAGATTTCAGGGGCACTGACGATGGCATTTTCCATGCTGGAGATGGATGAGAGCAGTATGAGCGGAGCCTTTGACAGCCGTACTCCCATCTGCGGGAATAAAGAAAATGTGGCGGATCCGATTTGCAGAAAATTTGCTTCCTGTGGAATAACGCTGGAAGGCTCTGAGATGACTCCGCCCCATTATGTAAAAGAGGATTCAGAGTTTATAAAGACTCTTCTTGATGCATATGAGAGATATACGGGGCAGAAAGGTTACTGCTCCTGTACAGGAGGCGGGACATACGTGCATTCGCTTAAAAACGGCGTGGCGTATGGTGCTTCCATGCCGGGAACAGACAACCGTATGCACGGAGCCGATGAATTTGCGGTAATTGATGAGCTTCTGATGTGTGCGAAAATTTATGCGCAGGTCATAGCGGATCTCTGCAGATAACAGGATGGCAGTTTGGCTGTCTGTGGAAAGTGTATCTGAAATTTACTAAATTTTTATAAAATATTTCGATTTTTATTCGGGATTTAAAAAAAGCTCAATTGATTTGCAGAAGAATCTGTGCTAGACTTTAGGTCTGCATGGCACCGGCAGTCAGGAGAGTGTGAGGCCGGCTGCCTGTGGAAATTTCACGGCAGCCTGTTTTTATTACTGTCTGCGGCATACAGATGTGTCAGCCGGTGTTTTGTCATGCAGTACCTGTTCTGGCAGGGATTTAATCATTTAAGAGAGAGGAGATTACAGTATGCGGAGAAAAACGTTTAAAAACAGAAAAGCGGTTGCAGCTGCGGCGCTGTTAGGCACGGCTGTGCTTGCCGGATGCCAGGGTTCTCAGACTGCACGGACGGATGAAAGCAGTACTGAAGCAGAGAGTCAGCAGCAGACAGAGGCGTCTTCTGAGGATGTTAAAGAAGAAAAAAAGACGGAGCTTGTTATTGCGGGAGGAGATGGAGCAGGGCTCGTGGCTGCCATCCAGGCTGCTGCGGAGGGGCTTGATCCTGCCAGCATCCGCATTATTGCACCCGGCAGTACACTGGGAGAGGATATGGAAAATATGGCTCCCTATGTGAATGCCTATAATACACAGGAACAGTTTGATGAAGGCATAGAGGACGATTTTGAAATTTATCTGGCAGATACGGTAGCTGCGGGCGAAAATACGGGACGTCAGGAGATGGCCTCTTATCTTGTGGAGAACGGAGAGATGGCTGTTGACTGGATTCGGGAAACTCTGGGAATAGAGCTCGGCGCTATTTCGCAGCAAGAGGGATCTTCTGTGGCAAGAAGTTATCCCGCTGCTGAGGGAAATCTCAATGAGGAAGTCCGCAGCGCCATGACGGATAAAATCGAAGAGCTGGGGATAGAGGTAACTTACAACGCTGAAGTAACGAAGGCTGCATATAATGAAGAGGGAATTCTTGAGAGCGTGACGATTGTGACAGAGGATGGAGAGGAGACACTGCCCTGTACTGCACTTGTTGCGACAGATCTGGCGCTTCTGCCGGTTTTTGAAAATTCCCAGGTATATGAAAATGCGGAAGGACCTGCTGCCCTTATCGTAAGCGACTGTGCGGAACAGCTTGATGAATCCGGAGAGATGATTCCCGGACTTTATGCGGCCGGCCCTGTTATTGAGGCGGCAGTTCATGGAAATAAGGCTCTTGCCGGAAATGAGCTGACTTCTATGATTGTATATGGAATTACAGCGGGCACAGAGTCCTCCATATATATTTCAGACAGCCAGTAAAATTGTAACGTAAAAGAAGGTTCTGCATAAGATAGAAATAAGAAGCAGTTTTTTCGGGGGCCGTGTGAGAATCTGTGAACTGAAACAGAAAGAAGTAATCAACGTAAAGGACTGCAGACGTCTCGGTTTTGTGGGAGATGTGGATTTTGACATATGCACCGGGAGAATGCTGGCGATTATTGTTCCCGGCCCCGGCTGTATATGGGGATTTCTGGGCAGAGAAAAAGAATATGTCATCCCCTGCTGTGATATCTGCCAGATCGGAGATGATATTATTCTCGTGGAGTTGAAGGAAAGAGAAGAAAAACGAGAGGGAAAGTAAGAAAGTCCCTGAAAGCAGGCTGTAAATTTTATAGGGCGGCATGACGCATATTGTCATGCCGCCCTGTCTGTCTGATAAAGTTTTTTGACTATTGCCTGCCTTTATCCGGGTACGTATCAGGCTTTTTCCCCGCCCTTGTAAACAGCAACCAGACTGTCGGTAAAAGCTCTGAGATTTTCATAGGGATTTTCTCCCAGAAGCAGAAGATCTGCCTGCTTTCCGATTTCGAGAGAACCAATTTCATTGTCTATACCCAGAACCTGAGCAGCCGTGAGCGTACAGGAGGCAATTACGTCCTCTTTAGGCATACCGTACTCGTTCATATAAAGCATTTCCCTGAAAGCAGAAGGCTGAGGGCCGAAATTGGGAGAACCGGCGTCTGTGCCGAGTGCAATGCGCACTCCTTTTTTCATGGCTCGCAGGAATGTATCTCTCTGCTGTTCGCTTACTTTTTCGGAGCGTTCTACCATGAAATCCGGAATAATTCCATGACTCTTTGCCAGTATGGAATAGATGGCCAGGGTGGGGATGAGGGTCAGATTTTTTTCTTTCATCATATCCAGATATTCATCCGGAATGTCGGGACCGTGCTCGATGGTGTCAATTCCGGCTTTAATGCAGGCGATGATTCCTTCCCTGGAAACGGCGTGAACGGCGGTTTTCATATGCAGACGGCGGGCCTCTTTTACAATCAGGTTCAGCTGTTCATCGGAATACATGCTGGGACCTACATCCTCAAGACCGGCAGCCCCGCCCGTATCCATGATTTTGATCCACTGGCATTTGATCTGTTTGTGGGAAAAAAGTTCCTTTTTTGCCCGGATGGCCAGCTGAAGCTCCCCGTCCGTATCTGCAATTGTTCCCACCTGGGGAACATGGCCGTAAATGCTCTGAATAGCTGCTCCGCAGGGGATGATGCGGCAGCCTTTTATGTATCCCTTATCGACTGCATACGCTGTCTCTACAGCCAGATCGGCAGGAGAACCCACATCACGGATGGTTGTTACGCCTGCCCGCAGACATTTTTCAGCGTGTACCACACTTCTGAGAAAGGCCTGGTAATTACCTTCTTTCTCGTCCAGCCCCACGGGATCGGGACTTCCGTTCCATGTGCTGTGCACATGCATGTCTATAACGCCCGGAGTCATGAACTGCCCGGAAGCATCCACAGTTTCATCGGCATTTGCGGACAGGCCGCTGCCGATGTCAGAGATAATTCCGTCGGAAACGAGGACATCCGTGTGCTGGAGAGTTTCTCTGTGTTTTACATCAATAAGATTTGCGTTTTTAAAAAGAATTGACTTCATAAGCAGTGTACACCTCCTAATTTTTGCTGATAAAACCTGTCTGGTACATGATTCTTGCCGCGATGACTGTCAGAGCAATACCACCCAGAAGAACCCACTGCAGATCGATGTGGAGAACCTGGAGAAGTATGAGACAGATAATAACAGAGGCAGCTGAAACCTTGAGTTCTTTTAAAAGCCACATTCCGGCCAGAGCTCCGAAGATAGCGGGCACCACATTATTGAAAGCGGGTGCCAGAACGGGTGAATTGAGTACCGGTGTGAGGGGAGCCATCAGCAGAATGCCCAGGGCGATGATAACCGTCGTTGTGATACTGGATACGGCAACCGCCACAACGGATACAGCGTTAGCTTTTTCCGTACCGGCTTCTATCCCCGCAATGCTCATGGCAGACAGTGCACAGGGAATTTTCTGGTTCTGAAGATTTCCGGTAATGTATGTAAGATAGAGGCTGCCCGGTCCGAGAATGGGGGGAAATGCTATCATTTCACTGAGAACATAGGAAGCCATAAGAATCCACATGGTCAGAACACTGGGCCAGATTATGCCGAAATCGGGCCAGATGCCAAAACTGAACGAAGCAAAGACCGGGAAGGCACAGATGGCAATAAGCATGCTCCAGCCGTAGAGCCTTCCGTCGTGATGCATGGTTTTTTCAAAATCTGTCATAAAACTGCTCCTTTCTGCTTTTTACTGTAAAACAGGTGTTATAATCATGGAAACAATCAGTCCAAACAGGATTGTCATGGGGAAACAGTAATCCTTGAGCCATTTCAGCTCCGACTTTTTTGCGGCTATGTCGCACACATAGGAAAATACAAAGCAGGATAAAATGACTGTGGTGGGAATTACACCTTTGACTGCATTGGAAATAGAAAATGCGGCAATTACAGTTACAAGGGCGCACAGACTGAAAATGCTGATCCAGCGGCTGTCTTTCTTCCTGAAAGTATCATAAGTGCGGCAGACAGGCTTTAAAACTACCAGAACAATCGGAAGAGCGATGGAGCATCCGAGCGTCATGGACCACGCTGCGTTGACCCATGCTTCCAGTGTCATGGTGGTGGCGGTAAACTCAACGCCTGTGGCCTCGGCTGCCATAGTGGCTGAAATCAGCTCGTTGTTGGCGGAACCGATAACAGAAGTTCTCAGCCAGGGAAGACCGATACCCAGAACAGGAACCATTACAATGACGCTGAGAACAATGGGGATGGACGGGACAAGACTGATGCCGATACAGTTTACGACAATTTTTTTCAGTTCCTGGTCAGTGATGCCCAGACGCTTTGCTTCTCTCCAGCCCTTTTTAAGGAAAAGGATACAGACGATAGTTACAAGTATCAGAATGATGCCGACAAAGGCGGTCAGACTGAAAGAGTTGACGGAAGATGCGTAATCCATAAAACCCCTCCTTTAAAAGTAAGTTTGCTTTTTATTTAAATTATAATAAAAAAAAATCAAAAATCTTTGTGCACGCGATACAAATGAAAAAATATTTTTTTGGATAATCTTAACAATTTATAAAATGTATAAAAATTTGCTTGCCTTTTTCTGACAAATAAAATATAAAGTAATATATGACGGGGATATTTCAAAAATAAAGAGGAATATAGACATATATGTGAAAAACAAAGGAAGTTTTGTAAGCCAGGGAGGGCAGGAATATGAAGTTACAAGAGATACTGGAAACATTTGACAGCGATGCAGTCCTGAAAAATCAGTGCGGCGATCCAAAGCTTCGTCTTCGCCAGGTATGCATTCTGACACTGGATTCCCGATCGTTTTCGGAGGATACACTTTATGTGACCTGCTGGTCTGAGTTCCGATGCATGAATGTTCGAAAAGTTCCCTCTGTATTTGTCATAGTGATGGATGAGAAGGAGGAGCTGTGTGAAGAGCTTCTTCCGGAAAAATATATTCTGCTTTCCTGTGAATTAAACTGTCACGCTCTTTATTATTCTCTGATGGCAAAGCTTAAAACCTCTGAGCGTGTGGCAGAGGCGCAGCTAATATTAAGCCGCGCTCTGCTTGACGGGATAAGTGCATCGGGGCTTATTGAGATAGCCGCCCATCTTCTGGAAAACCCTATAATCATTCAGGATTTTACAACAAAGCTGATGCTGCATTCTCAGATAGAGTGCCGTGAATTCAATGATGAGATTCTTGAGGACCTCTTTGCCAACGGTTATGTCAGTACGGCTCTGTTTGTGAAATATGATTATGAACACGTTCTTCAGCAGATAGAGGAAAACAGAAGCACATTTCTTCTCCGTTCGGATCAGAAGAGCGAACGTCTGATATGCCGGCTGACTATAAATCAGAAATATTTCGGCTGGATTCTGACGGTGGCATTTAATCAGCCGTTTCAGGACGGAGATGTGGAGATCATGGATTACCTTTCCCAGGCGATTTCTCTTCTTTTTGAGAGGGAGAACATTCTGCCCGCTTCAAACCATGCGGAGTTTCTGCTCAGAGAGCTGATGGGAAATCACAGTTACAGTCAGGAACAGTTTGAAAAGCGGGCACTTGGTTTTTCCTGGACTCTCAAAAAACACTACTATGTTCTGGTAGTAAGAGGAAATGGGAATGTTCAGGTATCTTCTCAGAAACGCCTTATGCTGTCATACAAAAATTATCTGTCAATCATGTACCCGGAAATGAAGTCTATTTATGAGGACAGGGAGCTGACCCTTTTCTTTGACAGGGACAGTATGGACAGCATTATGGGGGGACTGGAACGCTTTCTTGTTCAGCATGATCTGCATGCGGGTATGAGTGATCGATTTTATGATATCATGGAATTTAAGGAGCGATATGAGCATGCCCGCGGTGCCATGGAGATAGGGGAAAACCTTGCTCCGGGCATGACAGTTTACCGGTTTTCAGATTACTGTCAGTACTTCGCCCTGAAAAAACTGGCTTCCGCCACATCCATTTCTTATTTCTGCAGTCCGGAGCTGATTCGGGTGTATCGGTATGACAAAGAAAACGGGACGGATTTTGCCGGTTCTGAGCGTGTGTATCTGGAGAGCAGGAGTATGATACTTGCAGCGCAGAATCTCGGTATTCACCGGAATACAATGGTGTATCGTCACAGCAAGTTTGTGGAAATTTCAGGACTGGATGTCAGCTATTTTTATGTCAGGGAACGTCTGATAATGAGCTACCGTATTCTGGATCTGTATCCTGAGCTTGTTGACAGAGACATACCGGGAGCACAGATACAGACAGAATCTCTATGGGGGATAAAAGGCTGGTAAAGCCGGGAAAGGGCCGGAATCTGCTTGCATAACACTTTATCCTGCGCTAAAATATACACATTAAATGGAATCAGGAGGAAGAACAGTTGAAATGCCCTTTTTGCAGTGCGGCGGATACAAAAGTAATCGATTCCCGGCCCGCTGATGACAACAGCTCAATCCGAAGACGGCGCCAGTGCGAAGTGTGCGGAAAGAGATTTACGACGTATGAAAAACTGGAGACGATCCCGCTGATGGTTATTAAGAAAGATAATACGCGGGAGATATATGACCGTGCGAAGATTGAATCGGGAGTCCTTCACTCCTGTCATAAGCGGCCGGTTTCTCCTCAGCAGATTTCGGCGATGATTGATGAGATAGAGAGCGTGCTCTTCAATATGGAGGAGAAGGAGATATCAACTTCTGTAATAGGAGAGCTGGTTATGGACAAGCTCCGGGATCTGGATGAGGTGGCATATGTGAGGTTTGCATCTGTTTACAGGGAGTTTAAGGATGTCAATACCTTTATGGAGGAGCTGGGAAAGCTTCTGAAAAAGCCGGAAAACAGAAACGGTGGGAAGAGGAAAAATGTTTAGGGCTTTCTATCCCGGAGAGTATGAAAATTCTGCATACGGACTCCCGTATGAGAAATACTTTGAATGCGGGATCAGGGGGATTATTTTTGATATCGACAATACGCTGGCAGGACATGGTGCGCCGGCTGATGAGAGGGCAATCCGGTTGTTTGAGTATCTCAGAGAGAAGGGATTTTCCACCTGTCTTTTGTCAAATAATAAGGAAGCGCGGGTCGCTTCCTTTGCGGAATCGGTCGGTTCAGTGTACGTGTCAAAGGCGGGAAAGCCCGGGCGTGCCGGTTACAGAAAAGCAATGGAAAAGATGGGAACATCAGAGAAGGACACACTTTTTGTGGGCGATCAGCTTTTTACGGATGTATACGGTGCCAACCGCTGCGGTATTCGATCGGTTCTGGTCAGACCCCTTTATCCGAGAGAGGAGATCCAGATTGTGCTCAAGCGTCGGCTGGAATGGATTGTGCTGTGGTTTTACAGCCGTGAACAGAAGAAAAACATCAGGAAGGACTGAGGAAAGCTAAAATGGATGGAAAGACGAGAGTTTGCGGGATTATTGCCAACCCGGTGGAGCACAGTATGTCGCCGCTTCTGCAGAACCTTTATGCACAGCATACAGGGACAAATATCGTTTATGTGCCGTTTAAGGTGGAGGAAAGCCGGCTGCAGGAGGCTGTGGAAGGTGCGTATGCCCTGAATGTGCTGGGGCTTAATGTGACGGTTCCCCATAAGCAGGCGGTAATGCAGTACCTGAAAAAAACGGATCCCGCTGCCGAGGCAGTGGGAGCTGTCAACACGCTGGTTAGAATGGATGGCGGCTACTGCGGATACAATACGGATGTGCCGGGGCTTCTTAGGGCTGTGCGTGAAGAAGGGATTTCCATAAATGGAAGACACTGTATTGTGCTGGGAGCCGGCGGCGCTGCCAAAGCGGCTGTATATATGCTGGCCTCTGAGGGAGCAGAGCGTATTTATATTTTAAACCGAACCGGAGAGAAAGCGGCTGTTCTGGCAGAATGGGCTGACCGTATCCGGGGGGAAAAAATAGCGGAAGCGATGACTTACGGCGATTTCCGGAAGATTCCGGGAGACGGTTATCTTGCAATTCAGTGTACCAGTGTCGGGATGTATCCAAATGTGGATGAAGCTCCTGTTGAGGATCCTGAATTTTATGAAAAGATAGAGGAAGCGTTTGACTGTGTCTATACTCCTTCGGAAACAAAATTTATGCGTCTGGCGGCACGGGCGGGAAAGAAAGCGTTCAACGGGCTTAACATGCTTTTGTACCAGGGAATTATTTCCTTTGAACTCTGGAATCCCGGGGTAAAGGTTCCGGATGGGGCTGTGACGGAGGCACGGCTTGCCATACGCCGTCTTCTTGGCAGAAAGGAAGAAAAGTGCGGTGCGGACAATGTGATTCTCATCGGATTTATGGGGGCCGGAAAGACGACAGTGGGACGGGCGCTGGCACAGGAGACTGGAGCTGATTTCCGTGATACGGATCAGATGATTGAAGAAGAGGCAGGGTGCACAGTTTCCGGGATCTTTGAGAGCAGGGGAGAGCAGGAATTTCGCAATATGGAGACAGAACTGCTTCGCCGGCTTGTGAGGAAGAAGGAAGCGGGAGTATTGGGAAGGCCGGCTGTTTATTCTGTGGGCGGAGGTCTGCCGCTCCGGGAGGAGAACAGGGAGCTTCTGCGCCGTCTGGGACGTGTTATTTATCTTAAGATTTCCCCGGAGGGTGTACTTTCCAGGCTGCGCGGCGATGTGACCCGCCCTCTTCTGCAGGGGGACAATGTACAGGAGAAGGTGGAGGCCTTAATGACTCAGAGGGAGCCGGTTTATGCAGCGGCAGCCGACAGTGTCATTTGTGTCGATGAGCGGAAAATTGAAGACATAACAGCCCTCATCCGGGGAAAAGCTGATAAAAAGTAGTTGAAAAAGAGGGTATTATAGTATAAAATAGGTAACAGTTCAGCTCCCCGCTGGAAGGCGGAGCAGAAATAACAAAGAGCATGAGAGAATTTTCAAGGAGGAATATCATTTATGATATCAGCGGGTGATTTTAGAAACGGTATTACACTGGAGATCGACGGCAACGTCTATCAGATTATGGAGTTCCAGCACGTGAAACCCGGCAAGGGAGCAGCCTTTGTCAGAACAAAGATTAAAAACGTGATGAGCGGCGGTGTTGTTGAGAAAACCTTCCGGCCGACTGAGAAATTCCCGGCTGCCAGAATCGACAGAGTGGATATGCAGTATCTGTACTCTGATGGCGATCTGTATAACTTTATGGATGTAAATACCTATGAGCAGGTTGCTCTCAACAAGGACACTATCGGAGATGCTCTGAAATTTGTCAAGGAAAATGAGATGTGCAAGATCTGCTCTTACAATGGAAAAGTATTTTCCGTTGAGCCGCCTCTGTTTGTAGAGCTGGAAATCACAGACACAGAGCCCGGATTCAAGGGAGATACTGCCACAGGTGCCACGAAGCCGGCAGTTGTTGAGACAGGTGCGACAGTTTATGTTCCGCTGTTTGTGGATCAGGGCGACAAAATCAAGATTGATACGCGTACAGGCGAGTATCTCTCAAGAGTATAATTTCAGACCAGGCGGGACAGTTGCCATAGAACAAAGCGTATCGGGACATTGCCTGCGGATACGTTTATAGGGGGGACTGCTGTAAAAATCCGGAGAAGATTTGGGAGATTTTACAGCAGTTCTTTTGTTATTGTATTTTACGGAAGTGCCGGTCCGGGCAGGAATGCCCGCACCGTTTTTTGCAGAAGAGGAGCATTTACTATGGGAGACCAAAGATGGGAGGAGCGGCGGGGAAGTGATCCGGGAGACAGGCGCCGTCCTCCGGCCGGGCAGGAGCGGGGCCGGAAAGCAGAACTCAGTATGCGGCGCAGGCGCCGTATTTACCGGCGCCGCCTGCTGATCTGGTGCCTGATGGGAGTTATTGTCTTTATGGCAGGTCTCGGTTCGGGATGGTTCCTGCGCGGAACAACAATCCGGAGATTGGTGGATCTCAGTGCGATTGAAACACCGTCATGGGTAGACAGCCAGCTTCTGACAATTAACCCCTATTCAAGGCCGGGGACGAAGCTGGCCGTAATTAACGGCATTGTTGTTCACTATGTCGGAAATCCGGGGACAACAGCGCAGCAGAACCATGACTATTTTGAGGGGCTGAAAAATCAGAGCGGAAGCAATACAACGTCAGTCAGCAGTCATTTTATTATCGGGCTTGACGGTGAGATTATACAGTGCATTCCTCTTGATGAAAAATCCTTTGCGTCCAATGACCGCAACGGGGATACTATTTCCATAGAGTGCTGTCATCCGGAGGCGGACGGAGCTTTTACGGAAGAGACGTATGATTCACTGGTGCGGCTTACGGCATGGCTGTGCGAAGAGATGGATCTGAGATCAAAAGATGTGATACGTCACTATGATGTGACCGGAAAGTCATGTCCCAGATATTTTGTGGAGCATGAGGACGCGTGGAAGCAGTTCCGGAAAGATGTAAAGAGTGCCATGCGTTAGGCCTGGAGGTACGAAAACAGGAAAAGCCGGTGCAGAAGAAAGCCGCAAAAACGGCTGCAGGAGGGCCGCAGGGCATGCGGCAGAATGGAGAGTATACGGTATTATGAAGAAGATAATGGATTTAATAGTTGAGGAGCTGACGCCTGCATTTACGGGCTGCGGCTATGATGAAAAGTATGTCCGGGTAACACGTTCAAACCGTCCGGATCTCTGCGAATATCAGTGCAACGGTGCCATGATGGCTGCAAAGGCTTATGGGAAAAAGCCCATTGACATTGCCAGGGAAGTAGTTTCACTCGCTTCCGGAAGCCCGATGTTTCTGTCGGTCGAGGCTGTAATGCCCGGCTTTATCAATTTGAAGATTTCTCCAGAATGTCTGGCAGAATATGTTGAGAATATTGCCGGGGAAGAGAAGCTGGGGCTTACAGAGCCCGAAAAGAAAGAGACGATTATCGTGGATTACGGCGGAGCAAATGTGGCAAAACCGCTTCATGTAGGGCATCTGCGTTCGGCTGTTATCGGGGAAAGCATAAAACGAATAAGCCGTTTTATGGGTCATCATGTAATCGGAGATGTGCATCTGGGAGACTGGGGGCTTCAGATGGGGCTGATTATTGAGGAACTTCGGGACCGGCAGCCGGAACTGCCGTACTTTGATGAGAGCTATGAAGGGAAATATCCGTCAGAACCTCCCTTTACTATTTCTGAGCTGGAGGATATTTACCCGGCAGCCAGTGCCAAGTCGAAAAAAGACGAGGCTTTCAGGGAGCGGGCACAGCAGGCTACATTCCGCCTTCAGAGCGGTTATCCTCCTTTCAGGGCAATCTGGAAGCACATTATGTCAGTGTCTCTGGCGGATCTGAGAAAAAATTACGGAAAATTAAATGTAACCTTTGATCTGTGGAAAGGAGAGAGCGATGCGCAGCCCTACATTCCGGGACTTATTGCGGATCTCAGGGAAAAGGGACTTGCCTATGAGAGCGAGGGAGCTCTGGTTGTCGATATAGCCCAGGAGACGGATTCAAAGGAATATCCGCCCTGCATTGTACAGAAGTCGGACGGTGCTGCGCTTTATGCCACATCAGATCTGGCAACTATTGTGGAACGTGAGAAAGATTTCCATCCGGATCGCTATATTTATGTGGTAGACAAACGTCAGGAGCTCCATTTTATTCAGGTGTTCCGTGTGGCGAAAAAGGCGGGACTTGTAAGGGAAGATACGCCTATGATATTCCTGGGATTCGGTACAATGAACGGAAAGGACGGAGGTCCTTTCAAGACGCGGGATGGCGGTGTCATGCGTCTTGAATATCTGATTCAGAGCATCAATGAGGAAGTATATAAAAAGATTCAGGAAAAACAGAAGGTTCCGGATGATGAGCTTCAGCGCACGGCGGAGATGATTGGCCTTGCGGCTCTTAAATACGGAGATCTGTCCAATCAGGCCACGAAAGATTATGTTTTTGATGTGGATCGCTTTATCTCCTTTGAGGGAAATACAGGTCCCCATATTCAGTATATGATTGTCCGGATTAAGTCTATTCTTGAGAAATACTATGAGCAGAAGGGACAGGAGACAGAGCTTGTTCCCATCCGTCCGGCACAGTCAGATACGGAAAAGGCTCTGCAGCTGGCAATATGCAGATTCGGAGAGACGGTGGAGACTGCCTTTTATGAGACGGCTCCCCACAGGATTTGCCAGTATATGTCAGAGACGGCAGATGCTTTCAATAACTTTTATCAGGAGAACAAAATCCTGTCAGAGCCTGATGAAGATAAAAAGGCAGCTTATATCAGCCTGATAACGCTTACAAAGCGGGTGCTGGATACATGCATGGACCTTCTGGGAATGGAATCGCCGGAGCATATGTAATATGAAAATCAGGGATTTGTCTGTGGATACATTCTGGAAGGGCGAGACACATGTCCGCGGAATTGCCGAGGATGATTTTAAAAGCTATCAGACAGAAATTTTTATCAAGGGTAGTCAGCTGTATGACTACTCTTGTTCCTGTATGGAGGGAAAATCAGTTTCCGGCGGATGTGTTCATGCAAAGGCGCTTTTGAAGGAATTTAGCAAACGTGGAGACGCCTGGAAACACATTCCGGTATCAACATCTGCCTGTGTAAGGACGATGATTCGGGAATATACCAACAGGGATGTGGCCTGTATTGTCCGGGAAGAGGAGAGAGGGATAGCAGTCCTGATTCCCTGTCTCCTTATCCGGCAGCAGGCGCTGTTTTTGGAGTGCCGTATCGCGCGCAGAGCCCGGCCGGAACGTCTGTCTGACAGTTCAGAGACACCGGAAAGTTCATTCTCAGGAAGAGCTTATATCATTGGAAACCTGTCGGAATTTGCGCAGGCTGTCCGCGGCGGACAGCGTGTAGAATACGGAAAGGGGCTGGCGTTTGAGCACAGCCTTTTTGCGTTTGATGAGGACAGCAGGCCGCTGGCTGAGTTTATACTGGAGGAGACAGAGGCGTATGCACGTCATGGGGAAGAATCCGGCAGACATGCTTTTTCCGGCTCTTCAGGATTTCGCACTCTGCCGCTGCGCCGGAGTGCCATAGATCGTTTTTTCAATGTCATGGAGGGGAAGGTACTGCGCTGTGAAGGCCGAAAAGGATGGGCACAGGATATACGCGTCATCCGGGAAAATCCGGAATTCCGGGTACGGGCGGAGTCTGCGGGGGACGGCGGAATCTGTGTATCTGTTCCCCGGAAAATATGGGTGTTCAGGGGAGAAACGGGATTTTACGCGGCAGACGGAAAAAATATTTATATCTGTAACAGAGAATATGAGGAAAATATGGGGATTTTTCTGGAACAGATCGAAAGCGAACAGGCAGGCTTCAGAAACAGGGATGCAGAGCGAAAAAGTATTCTGGTAAATCGCAGAGATGTCCCTCTTTTTTACACACGTGTTCTGAATCGAATCGGGGAAATGGGTTTTCTGGATTCGGAAGGGATTGACTGGGAGAAGTACCGCCCCTGTCCGCTCTGTGCCCGTTTTAATTTTGACAGTGACGGCCCTTCTGAGATACGCATGGAACCTGTTTTATCTTATGGGGATTTTTCCTTTCATCCTCTTCGTGACGAAAAGCTGCCCCGGGAAATATGCCGTGATGTGCCGGGCGAATTTAGGGTAAGCCGTCTGATTACCAGATATTTCCGATATCGGGAGGATGGAACGGATGCGCTGGTTATCCGGGATGATGAAGATGAGATGTACCGGCTTCTCAGTGAGGGGCTGGACGAGTTTTGTGCTCTGGGGGAAGTATGGCTTTCGGATACGATCCGTTCATTCCGCGTGATCTCTGCCCCTTCGGTGTCAATGGGAATTACGCTCCAGAACGGATGGCTGGATCTTCAGATTGATGCAGGAGATATGAGCGGAGCGGAGCTGGCGCGTATTCTTTCAGATTACAGGCGGAAAAAGAAATATTACAGGATGAAAAACGGAGAATTTCTCCGGCTTTCGGATGAGGGGTTTCTGACACTGGCCCGACTTTATGAGGGGCTGTCTTATGAGGGGCATCCTCTGCCTTTAAAAAGCCGGATTCCGTCATTCAGGGCATTTTATATAGACAGCCTGGCCAGAGAGGACGGACATATTCGATTCTGCCGTGATGAGCGTTTTGGTGCCATGATGCGGGATTTAGATGCCTCAAAGCAGGTCAGCTTCCGGGTTCCCGAAGAGATGGAACGGCAGCTCAGGGAGTATCAGAAGGCAGGATTTTCCTGGCTGAGGACACTGGACTGCTATGGCTTTGGCGGGATTCTTGCGGATGATATGGGACTTGGAAAGACGATTCAGGTGCTGGCTCTTTTACTGTCTGTTCACAGACCTTCAAACAATATGGGCGGCGGGGAAGAGATATCTCTTATAGTCTGCCCGGCATCCCTTATCTATAACTGGGAGCATGAGTGCTCTGTTTTTGCTCCGTCTCTCAGAGTCCTTGCAGCGGCGGGGACTGCCGGGACACGCAGGGAGGAGCTTGAAAAGGCGGAGCGGTTTGATGTGATTATTACTTCCTATGAAATGTTAAAAAGAGATATGGCGGTTTATGAGAAAAAGAAATTCCGTTTTCTGATTCTTGATGAGGCGCAGGCTATAAAAAATACTTCCACTCAGATTGCCAGGGCTGTAAAAAAAATTCAGGCGCAGTCCCGCTTTGCGCTCACGGGTACGCCTGTGGAAAATCGCCTGGGTGAGCTGTGGAGTATATTTGATTATCTGATGCCGGGATTTCTGTACAGCTATCGGAAATTCAGAACTGTTTATGAAATTCCTGTTGTGCGGGAGGGAAACTGTGAAAAAATGGAGCAGCTCAGGCGAATGATTCGCCCGTTTGTTCTGCGGCGGATGAAAAAAGATGTCCTCAGAGATCTTCCGGATAAGCTGGAGGAAATCGTATACTCGGCCTGTGGGGAAAAACAGAAAATTCTGTACCACGCAGAGGCACTGAACCTGAAAAAGCGGCTTGAACGGGAAGAGAGCGGCAAGCTTGAGATTCTTTCACAGATTACCAGGCTTCGGCAGCTCTGCTGCGATCCGTCTCTCTGTTATGAGAATTATGACGGGGGAAGTGCAAAGCTTGAGACATGCGTATCTCTTTTGCGCGCGGCATCAGAAGCAGGGCATAAGATACTGGTATTTTCCCAGTTTGCCTCAATGCTGGAAATTATCGCGCAAAGGCTTGAGAAAGAGGGGATAGGCTTTTACATTTTTACAGGAAGTACTTCAAAGGAAAAGCGAAATATTCTGATAAAGTCATTTGAGCAGGACGAAGTTCCTGTTTTTCTCATTTCGCTCAAGGCGGGGGGAACGGGCCTGAATCTCACAGCGGCAGATGTGGTTATTCATTATGAGCCCTGGTGGAATGTGGCCGCTCAGAATCAGGCAACAGACAGGGCATACCGTATCGGGCAGAAGAGAACAGTAACGGTTTACCGCCTTGTTATGAAGGGAACTATCGAGGAAAATATCTTGAAACTGCAGGAGTCCAAACGCTTTATTGCAGATCAGATTGTGACAGAGGGAATGGTGTCTCCGGGAGAACTGAGCCGGGAAGAACTTCTGGAACTGCTTGAAGACTGACAGATGTACGAAAAAGGCCCGCCGATGCGGGCGGGCCGGTATATTAAGGAAACATATGCTGCAGTACATTTAAAAAGGGGGAGCCGGTTGGATATAATCCCACCGGCATGTATTAAAACTATAATTAAGTTGTTGTCTGATTTGTTTATACTTATTCTATAATAAATATATGACTAAAATTTGTCCAATAAATAAAGAAAAAATAAAAAAGGTTAATAAACAATAAAAGGAAACTGAAAACTGTCTGAAAAGCATGGCAGAGAATCAGAATCGCGGAATAAAATTAAGATTGCCTGGATCTTACAACATCCAGGCAATCCTTCTGTAATGACCTGTCCGGGAATCGAACCCGGGTTTACGCCGTGAGAGGGCGTCGTCTTGACCGCTTGACCAACAGGCCGTATATTTTAGGAAATGAATCGAGGCGACGTGATTCGAACACGCGGCCTCTGCGTCCCGAACGCAGCGCTCTACCAAACTGAGCCACGCCTCGAGCTCTGTAAAACAGCGACTATGTTATAATATCACGTATCGACAGAAATTGCAATAGCTAAATTAAAAAAAGTTGAAAAAAATTTGATAAGACAAAATAAATAAGATAAACGATTGTTTTCACAGGCATAACAAATCTTTCTGAATTCTTATGAATAAAAAAAGAAGCGGAAAGCTTGATTAAAGTGTTGTTAAGGATGAACAAATTCTCTTCCCTTTTAAATAAAGATGGATAAAATTAGGAAACAGGAAGACGGAAACGGGAGTATTCCCGGAAAGAAAAGAGAAAGGGGAAAAGAAAATTATGAGTATTATAGCGGCAATGCTGTTTGCGATCTATGCGGTAATAGGAGGTGTGTCTACAGTATTTCTGACAGTCAGCCTGCCTGCCATTATTATCTGGAAGGTTTACCGCAAAGTAAAATTCAACAAAGCTCTGACTGCATAGAATATTCTGAAACGGGCGGGGCTTCCGGAATGTTTTTTCAGAAATCAGATGTCCAATAAAAAAGGGACTGTCGCACTAAATAATTAGTGCGGCAGCACTTTTTTTGCAGAGAATAAGAGCCAGGTCTGTGCAA
>CALWSF010000040.1 GCA_944384125.1 uncultured Lachnospiraceae bacterium
CCCATCTTTAGGGAAAACCAGCAAAAATCTATTGATTTTTATTCATTTTCCTCTTGACATATTACCGCTGGACTTTTACAGCTCCGAAAATGCCCGGAGAATCCGAAGCCCCGTCTCTCCGCTCTTTTCCGGATGGAACTGGGTTCCCATCACATTGCCGTTGGCAGCCGCAGCCGTTACCGGCACCCCGTACTCCGATGTGGCAAGGAGGCTGTCTCCACAGTCTTTTCCATAGAAGCTGTGAACAAAATAAACATAATCTCCCTCAGAAGTGTATTTTAAAAGCGGATGGGTCTTTCCGCGCTCAGTCAGCTTGAGACTGTTCCATCCCATATGCGGAACCTTGAGCTCCTCGCTTATCTCGCCTTTGAGCGGTGCCATTATTCCTGGAATCAGCCCCAGTCCCTGATGCTCGCCGTACTCATAGCTTTTCTCAAAAAGAAGCTGCATGCCGAGACAGATGCCCATAACCGGTTTTCCTTTCCTGGCCTGCTCGATCAGAGGTTCTGCCAGCCCCGATTTTCTCAGTTTTCCAATAGCATCCTCATAGGCACCCACACCCGGAAGAATAATCCTGTCAGCTGTCTCCAGATCTTCTATTCTGCCGCTTATCCTGTTCTCCAGTCCCAGATAATTCAGGGAACAGCTCAGAGAAAATAAATTTCCCACTCCATAATCAATGATTGTAATCATGTTAAGCCTCCGTCATTCTCAGAGAAGTCCCTTCGTAGAAGGAATCTCATCCCTGTATTTCTCATCAATCGATACCGCCTCTTTCAGGGCACGCCCCATTCCCTTGAACATTGCTTCAATTATATGGTGGCTGTTATCTCCGTGAATCTCTTTAAAATGCAGGGTCATGCGGCTGTTATGTGCAAATGCCGTCATAAACTCCCGGACAAGCTCCGTGTCAAAATCTCCTACCTTCTGTGCAGGGATCGGAGCATCCATCACAAGAAACGATCTGCCGCTCAGATCCAGGGCCACCAGCATCAGGGTTTCATCCATCGGAAGCAAAAAGCTGCCATAGCGCCTGATTCCTCTTTTTTCTCCCAGCGCGTCCGAAAGCGCCTGTCCCAGTGCAATCCCCACATCCTCCGTGGTATGATGGTAATCCACATGTGTATCACCCTCGCAGCGCAGCGTCAGATCAAATCGGGCATGGCGCGCAAAGAGTTCCAGCATATGGTTCAGAAATCCGCATCCTGTATCCACATCATACGTACCTGTACCGTCCAGATTAAGCTCCAGCCGGATTTTTGTCTCTGCCGTATTCCGCTCCAGAATAGATGTTCTGTCACTCATTTTCTGCTCCTTCCTTCTGTGCCACCAGTTCTTTCGTCGTCTTCAGGAATATTTCCATATCTTCCTCTGAGCCGATGGAAATTCTCACATAATCGCAGATTCTTTCCATGTCCCAGCGTCTTACCAGAATTCCCGCCTCCCGAAGCTTTAAAAAGTATTCCTTTCCGCTCATCACAGGACACTTTGCAAACAAAAAGTTGGCTCTGGAATCAAGAACCGTAAATCCGAGATTTTTAAGTCCTTCCGACGTCTTTTCTCTGGTTCGCCGGATTCTTGCCGTACACTGCTCCATATATTCCCGATCTTTCATAGCCGCTGCCCCTGCCAGAATCGAAAGACGGTTTACATTATATGGGTTAAAGCTGCATCTGATTCGTTGCATATCAGCAATAAGATCTCTGTTCCCGATGGCGAAACCAATCCGGCAGCCCGCGAGGCTTCTTGATTTTGAAAAGGTCTGAATGACCAGAAGATTTTCACATCTGTCCAGAAGATGTACGGCACTCTCGCCCCCGAAATCCACATAAGCCTCATCTACCATAACCACGTGTTCCGGGTTGGAAACGGCAATTTCCTCTATGGCAGAGAGCGGAAGTGCAATTCCTGTCGGCGCATTGGGATTGGCAATGATAACATTCCTTCCGCAATTTTTATATTTCTCTATATCCAGAGTAAAATCTTCCTCCAGCGGAACCGTCACATAGGGAATACCAAAAAGACTGCACAGCGCCGGATAAAAGCCGTATGTAAGATCCGCAAACTGAAGAGGTGCATCCGCATCACAGAAAGCACGGAAAGCAAATGCCAGAATCTCATCGGAACCATTTCCCGCAATTACCTGTTCTTCTTCTACTCCGTAAAATCCGGCAATCGCATTTATCAGAACTTTCTCCTCAGGATCAGAATAAAGACGGAGACTCGCAATTTCCGGCGGAACCGGGGACGCGGCGTCAAATCCCGCCAGAATTGCCTCAGCCACACGGGGACTTGGCGGATACGGGCATTCGTTTGTATTCAGCTTAATAAACTTTCTTTCCCGGGGCTGCTCCCCCGGCGTATAGGGACTTATCGCTTCGCCTGATCTGCACAGAAAACGGCTCATATCTATGCCTCCTCTCTCTTTTCTCTCTCCTGAACAGCCGCAGAAAGCCTTCCGGCCATCGTGCGTATTGCCTCATTTTTAAATTCAAAACTTCCCTTATTTACAATAAACCTTGCACTTATGGGAAGAAATTCCTCCAGTATCTTCAAATGATTCTCCCGGATTGTGTTGCCTGATTCGACAATATCAACAATCACATCCGAAAGCCCCAGAATAGGAGCAAGCTCTATGCTTCCATTCAGCTTGATAATGTCAATGTCCCGGCTCAGAGCCGCATAGTGCTCTTTTGCAATATTGGTAAATTTCGTAGCCACACGCACCGGACGATCCCGGTCCTCCACATAATCCTCTTTGGCAGCTACGCACATCCTGCATTTTCCAAGCCCCAGATCAAGCAGTTCATAAACGTCAGGATTACTCTCCATCAGAATATCTTTTCCCACAATTCCCACATCGGCTGCGTGATGTTCCACATAAATTGCCACATCACTGGGCTTTACCAGCAGATAACGCACTCCGTTGGCTTCATTCTCAAACACCAGTTTTCTGTTCTCATCATAAATGCTTTTACAGTCATATCCGACCGAGGCGAGAAGCTCATATACCTGATCTCCCAGCCGTCCCTTCGGCAGTGCAATATTCAGCATGGTTTTTCCTCCTTTTCTCCCATACGGGACAAGGTCTCCCGATCCTCTTCCAGCGACAGCGTCCGATCAAATCGGTAAAGATAACAGTACCGCAGATCCGCCGGAATCTTCTTTTCCACTCTGACTCTGAGACCCTGCCGGCGCAGGCTCTCAACTGCCTGACACAGCTTTACAAGCTCCGCATCTTCTCTGTAGAGAACCAGAGCATCCACATCATAGCGTATCTCTTTCTCCGGAAGCCTCTCCAGCTCCTTCAGATATATGGCAAATCCGATGGCATCCGCTCTTTTTCCCAGCTTTGCCATCATTCCGTCATACTGACCGCCGGACAGCACATGGCGGGCCAGACCATCCAGATAACCCTGAAATATAATTCCATTGTAGTACTCTATATCGTTGATCATGGAAAAATCCAGCCGCAGTTTCTGAGACAGGCCCATGGAATCCAGAACCCGGTAAAGGCGTCCCAGACGCTCCACCGCTTCTTTCATGGCAGCAGTATCTGCCAGCGACTCTGCCTCGGAAAGCACCGATGAGAAGTCTCCGTAAAGGCTCTCCACTTTAAGGACTCTCTCCTTTTCTTCCTCCGAAAGCCCCAGCTTATCACACAGCGCTTCCAGGTCACTCCTGTTTTTTCTCCGAAGCAGGGCAAGAATCTGTTCTCTCCCCTCTGTCCCCACAGAAAGTTCTCTGATAAGCTCCACCACAAAATCCATGTTGGATATTTTAAGAATATAGTCTGTGTCAAAATCAGCAAGACTTCTGACTGCCAGTGCCAGAACCTCCGCAATCACACAGTCGTCCACTCCGCCCATGCACTCCAGTCCCATCTGGCTGATCTCTTTGTAGGTGTGGCTTTCCTTGCTTTCCCTGTACACACTCTCAATATAGTAAACCTTCTCACAGGTATCTCTGTCCGCCTTCGTATTTTTTGCAATTCCCAGCGTCACATCCGGCTTCAGTGCCATCAGACGGCCATCCAGATCTGTAAAGGTAAGCACATTTTCACTGAGCAAAAAGCTTTTATTTGCCGCATACAGACCGTACTCCTCAAAACGGCCCATCCGGTATTTCCGATAACCATAACTCTCATAAAGGCTCCGAAGCCTGAGTGTTGCCGCCTCCGCCCGTCTGAGGCTCTGAATTTCTGCAACCATTTCCTGTTCCTCCCTGATGGTGTCACAATTCTTACTTTTCTTTGCTATCATGGTAGCACGCTAAAGCGCTGTCATTATGATAGCATTTTCTTTTACAAAATGCAACCTTTTTTTCAAGTGCGTCCACAGGGCAGCTTTCAGTACAGGCACCGCATCTGATGCATTCCGGGCTGTTGGGGGTCTCCCATACTTTTATATCCATCGGGCATACCTCACGGCACTTTCCGCAGCTGATGCACTTTTCCCGATCCACATTTAACCGGTAAAATGCCACCGGATTAAAGATTCCGTATACAGCTCCCAGGGGACACAGATAACGGCAGAACGGTCTGGGCATTTTTACTGAAAGAAACAAAATGAGGCAGAGAATCATTATTTTCCAGGAAAAAAGAGCACCTGCCGCTCCCCGAAGCCCGGGATTTACTGTCATGAGCGGTATGCCGCCCATCAGAGTTCCGCTGGGACAGATATACTGACAGAACCACGGTCTTCCAATCCCGGCCACATTTACTATTATGGATGGAAGTACTATTACAAAGATGATCAGAATTCCATATTTTACCAGACGGAGCCATCTGTCTCCCGGAAGTCTTCTCCATTTCTTTCCCAGAGGGATTCTGTGCATAAGATCCTGCACCAGACCAAAGGGACAGAGCCAGCCGCAGATAAACCGTCCCAGCACAGAGCCGAATACCATCAGAATTCCAAATATATAACAGGAAAAAGCAAAGCTGCGGCTGTCAAGAACAGCCTGCAGCGCACCAACAGGGCACGAGCCTAACGCTCCCGGGCAGGAATAGCAGCTGAGCCCCGGAACGCAGAACGTCTTCATGCGCCCCGTATAAATTTTTCCGCTCACAAAACCATATGCATATCCATTGGTCACGGCCGTCCACAGTGCCTGTACAAACAGGCGTGTTTTTCCTGTCGTTTTCCCTCTAGCCAATTCCGATACACTCCATACAGATTACCGCCGCCTTCGTCAAGACGGTGGCAGGTTCTCCCCGCATAATCCCTGCCGCTATTAAAATAATTCCCCCCGCAAGCAGGATCGGTCCTGCCCATATTCTATATTTTTCTTTCACTGTTCTCTCCTTTCCGGCTATTAAAAAGAGAGGGCGATGCTCCATAGAATACTGTCTATCTCGCAGTCGTCCCCCCTGCATTATCCAATCAATCCTATTCTTTTATAACGCGCTGCAGAATTGAATCCAGAATCTCTGTCCATGGTGTATACGCATCTTTTTCTTCGAGATGTGTAAGCTCCATCCAGTTAAGTCCCCCCGGTGTCATCTCCCGTGCCAGAGTCTCAAGCGGCCCGTCCCATGTTGCCGCTTTTTTTGACATCGCCTCCGTAAAAGAAGTAATATATTTTCTTGCAGTCGGCTCGTCCAGCCCATTTTTTGTGCACCAGTCAATAAGAACTGTCAGAAGCATATAATATGCACTCATCACACTCGTTGTCGTCCGCAGAATCGCAATTTTCTGCGGATCATCCACCGGAACCGGCATACCCACATGGGACATCAGTTCCACAACCTCAGGAACAGGAGGATACACCACTACCGGTCCAATACGGTTTGCCGCAAAGGTAAGAGGCACAACATCCGCCATAATCTCTCTGTCCCCTATGAGTTCCTTGGCGCGCCTCAGGCTCAGCGTTGCAACCAGATTAATAAACTTCTTTTCCGGCGGAAATACAAGAGGTTCTATAATCTCTTCCGCAGCCTTTGGAAGCAGTGCCGCAAACACCCACTCAGACTGATCCACAACCTCCTGATTATCTGCCGCAACAGAAACTATATCCGGATATTTTTCATGTAAAGCTTCCGCCTTCTCCCGGTTTCTCGGAGAGACAACTATGTGCAGATCTTCAATGCCGCTCTCACAAAATCCGGTAACAACCGCTGATGTGATTATTCCTGTTCCTATAAACCCCAGTTTCATTACACTCTCCCTCTCTGTTTCTTTAATTGACTGATGGATAAAGCTTCCGGATTCTCAGTCACTGCTGTCATCGCAAAACACTTCCTGAAATGCCAGCTCTGCCGCATCTCTTACCATCTGTTCCATTCGCCTGAACCGTTTTAAAAACTCTTTTCCTTCTTCTGTAAGAGCAGAAAAACCGCCCTTACTTCCTCCCGGCTGTCTGGACAGGAAGGTAATTCCCAGCTGGGCCTCCGCAATCTTTACCATCTTCCAGCCCTTGCTGTAGGAAATAGAGCAGAGCTGACAGGCTCCCAGCATGGATCCCGTCTCATCCACAGCTTCAAGAAAAGAAGCCGTCACGCCGTCAAAACATGCATCGGGCCGCTTCAGGGTAACATCAGTCTGAAAAGCAAGTTCAACCTGCTCCCGGCTGCTCTCCTCATACTGCAGAAGAGACTCATAATCCTTCTGTGTATTCGTATCAAGCAGCACGCCTCTGTCCTCAAGCTCTATATAAGTTATGCCTTTACCCCATTCATCCATGGCTCCCCGGAGACCACCATTCCCCCGGTAAGACAGTATATGGGAGAAAGACTCCTTTGCAAGCATAACCGGATGACCCTTTTCCCCCTGATGCACAGGTACTGCTATGCAGCCCTCC
This sequence comes from uncultured Lachnospiraceae bacterium, assembly GCA_944384125.1. Lineage (GTDB taxonomy): Bacteria > Bacillota > Clostridia > Lachnospirales > Lachnospiraceae > Otoolea. Next base: position 6,802 of record CALWSF010000040.1, read on the forward strand.
GCCTCTGCCATCCTGTGAATCGTCTCTACCGACACCAGCGGCGTATCTGACGGAAAAAGGAGCACTCTGTCCACTTTTTTCTGAATATAACGAAGTCCCATACATATGGAGCCAAACATCTGCGAAGTTTCATATCGCTTATTTCGAATGCATACTGCTCCCCGATGAGCAATATGCCTCTCCAGCACTTCTCCCTGATAACCGGTAACCACCACAATCGGTGTTATCCCGGCCTGCCGGAGTGTATCGATCTCCTTTTGGATCATCGTTGTCTGGCCAACCTTCAGCATCGGCTTTAATTCTTCCATGTAATTTGATCTTCCTGCCGCCAAAATAATGGCGCCCGTTCGTTTTTCTGCCACGATCCCTCTCCTTCGCCAATAAATCAGATAGTTATTTCTAGTTTAACAGCGGAGCCAAAAAAAATCAACCGCCTCCGGGCTTTGAAGGCGGTTGACGGTATAAAAATATGAAATTGAGAAAACAATTTAATTTTTTCTGTATTTTTAATGCTTATATGTCACATTTTCTTTCTTGTTTAAAATTTATATATAATCGCTATCCTTCCCGGAGAAGGAGTACGCTTTCCGGCTTTATTCCAATCTGCAGAACATCGCCGATTTTTTTCCCCTCCAGTATTCTGCTCTGGCTGTAGTCAATTTTCCACCACAGGAGCTCTTCCCCTGATTCTGAAGTTTCTGCTTCTTTGGGACGCATCAGAATATCCCACTCAAATGGCTGTTTCAGTGTATCCTTCCACTGACAGGAAAAAATATTAACCCCTTCTGTCGCCGGAAAAAATTCATGTGCCCGGATACCAACATAACGGATATCTTCTCCAACCTCCTCAGCAGTCTTCAGACAGATCCCCCAGTCAGTTGCCATAACCCGCCGGGCATCAATACGCCGGGCCCTGCTGATATTTTTACATCCGGTAAGGCGGGCAGATGTCACATTTGACGGTCTTAAAAACAATTCTTCCGTGCGGCCTTCCATGGCAACTCTTCCCCTGTCCAGAATCAGGCTTTTCTCACAGAACCGATATACTTCATCACGGCTGTGCGTCACAAGAAGCACATTTCCCGCATATGTGCTCAGCACCTCTTTTACCTGGAACTGAAGCTGTTCCTTCAGATAATAGTCCAGCGCTGAAAAAGGTTCATCCAGCATAATAACATCAGGCTCATAAACAAGAATTCTTGCAAGAGCGGTCCTCTGCTGCTGTCCTCCGGAAAGCTGAGACGGATATCGTTTCTCCAGCCCCTCCAGTCTGAAACGCTTAATCATCCTCTCTACAGCAGCTTTCTTCTCCTCCCGGGAGCCGTTAAGTCCTGCCGCAATATTGGCCTCCACCGTCATGTTCGGAAACAGTGCATAATTCTGAAACAGATAACCTACTCTCCGTTTCTGAGGCGGAAGATTGATTTTTTTTTCTGAGTCAAAAAGTACGCGATCATTTAAGACAATCCTTCCCTCATCAGGTGTCTCAATACCCGCAATACATTTTAAAGTCATACTTTTTCCGCTTCCGGACGCTCCGAGAATCCCCAGCACGCCCTGTTCTGTGTGCAGTGACACCTCCAGGGAAAATCCGGAAAAACGTTTCTTAATCTCTGCCTGAAGACTCATGTGTCCACTCCCTTTTTCTTTCTTATCCTGCGGCCGCCTGACTTTTCTCTTCTGGAGAATACATTCATAAGAACGACCACAAAGAAAGACAGAACAACTATAATCCATACATAGTCATAAACCTTCGACATCTTTCCTGCTGCAACTTCTGAATAAATCGCAAGAGGAAGCGTCCTCGTCTCCCCGGCAATATTGCCGGCCAGCATTGCCGTAGCTCCGAACTCTCCCAGGCTCCTGGCAAAAGCCAGAATGGCCCCGCTCAGAACTCCCGGCATGGCAGACGGCATGATAACTCTCCAGAAAATCTTTCTTTCGGAAAATCCCAGTGTCCTTGCAGCATAAACCAGTGTCACATCCACCTGTTCAAAAGCGCCCCTGGCAGCCCTGTACATGAGCGGAAAAGAGATAACGACCGCTGCAATAACCGTAGCTGCCCAGGAAAAAACAATTTTAATACCAAACACTTCAAGAAACAGCTGTCCCAACGGCCGCTTAACACCAAAAATCATCAGAAGAAAAAAGCCGGCTACCGTAGGCGGAAGTACCATCGGAAGAGTCAGAATGCCGTCGAGTACCATTTTTATCTTCTCGGAGCGGGCTGATACAACCATCCTTGCAGTCCACACCCCGAGAAAAAATGTAATAATGATAGACAGCGATGCTGTCTTCATCGAAATAAGTACAGGAGACCAATCCATAATTATTCGTTGGCTGAAAAGCCGTAATCAGCAAAGAATCCCAGCGCTTCCTCGGTTCCCAGATAATCAACAAACTTCTGAGCCGCACCCTTCTTGGTGCTCGCACTTACAATGCCTACCGGATAGATAACCTTGGAAACACTTCCTTCGGGAGCAAATCCTACGATCTCAACCTGCTCAAACTGATCGCTTGTAGTTGCATCCGTCAGATAAACGATACCTGCATCCGCACTGCCTGCTGCAACCCAGCTGAGAACCTCTGTTACATTGGTTCCGAAGCTGGCCTTTGCTTCAACCTCTTCCCACATGCCAAGACTTTCAAACGCCTCTTTAGAGTACTGTCCAACCGGAACACTCTCCGGATCTCCAAGGGCAATGCTTTCAGCCTTTGTAATATTCTCAAACCCGGTAATTCCAAGCTCCGATCCCTTTGGAACGATCAGCGCTATCTTGTTCTCCAGAAGTTCCACTACTGAATCCGCATCAACCAGCTCTTCTTCTACAAGGGCATCCATCTGCTTCGTCGCTGCAGAAAAGAATACATCAGCATCAGCTCCCTCTTCAATCTGAGTCTGAAGCTTCCCTGAGCTGTCAAAAGTAAATGTAAGCTTTACATCAGGATTTGCTGCTTCAAAAGCCGGCTGAATTTCATCCTCCATTACATACTGCAGACTGGCTGCCGCCGCTACAAGAATCTCCTGCTGCTCTCCATCCGCAGCTGCCGCTTCTGTCTCTGCCTCAGTCTCCGCCTCTGTTTCCGCAGCAGTCTCTGTGCTCTCTGCCTGCGTCTCTGTCTCAGCAGCGGTCTGCTCTGCCGGTTCTGACGCAGAACAAGCTGTCACTGATGCTGCGACAGCTGCTGCCATAGCAATTCCCCACCATTTTCTCATAGTTATCAGTTCCTACCTTTTTCATTAGCTGAACCATCAATATAACACAAAAAATATAACGATTTTATGATACCCCATTTCAATATTTTTGTCAACGTTTGCCACCGATAATTTTTTGATTTCATCTCGACTGTCTGTCACGATTTTGAGCAAAAAAACACAACTATTCCCGACAACAAAAAAGTACCGCCTCCAACACAAAAAAGTAACTTTATCATGCCAGAGACGATACCTCTCTTTTCCATATTTGTTACAGCAAAAAACTGCAGAAGTACACCCTCTGAGCCGCTGCACAAAACATTCTATTTTTAATTATTCTATTTCATAGTCCTCAACCAGAACATCCATGATTCCGCCGCAGACCATTCCTTCTTCCTCAGCAGCATCTCCGGTCAGGTCAACATGCACGACTTTAAATCTTCCCGTTCCGATAATTCCCCTGGCCTCTCCCAGAACAGCGGCCTCGCTGCAGCCGCCGCCGATACTTCCCAGAATCCGGCCATCCCGGTATACAATCATTTTTGCTCCCGCCCCACGAGGCGAAGAGCCCTGGGAGGAAATAACTGTAACCACAGCCTTCGGCTCCGCTGTCTCCTCGGCCAGCTTTTTGAGAACATCAAAATCAAGATCCGAACGGTTCTTTACCCGCTTGTCCTCCCGGGACAGACGCTTAACCTGAATAATTTCAGCCATAATGGAAATGGCGATTTCTTCCGGGGTCACACCGCCGATGGGCAGTCCGATGGGACTTTTAAGCCTTCCCAGCCGTTCCGGATCATAACCCTCTTCCAAAAGAGTCTCCTTTACAATAGCCACGCGCCGCCTCGATCCGATCATTCCCAGATAGGCGGGCTCTTTTCCCCTGCCAATCATCCTCAGACAATCCGCATCATGGCGATGGCCTCGGGTAACAATGCAGACATAATCACTCTCTTTTATTTTCAGCTCCTCAATAGCATGTTCAAAAGAATCACACACCACATTCTCCGCCATGGGGAAACGCGCAGGGTTCGCAAAAGAAAGGCGATCATCCACAACCGTTACAAGAAATCCTGTCTTTGCAGCAAAGTCAGCCACCGGCAGAGCCACATGTCCGCCGCCAAGTATAATCAGGCGCTCTTTTGGGAAAAAGGGCTCTGCCATATCCCAGCTATCCTGTCCCCGCTCACACGCCGGCAAACCCTGGGATAGTGCCTCCAGCCCGATTTCGGAAGTATTCTCTTTTTCGCATATTTTTCGCTCCATGGAAGAGAGCGCGCCTTCGTCTCCTTTCCAGCTGCGCTGCAGCGCCAGGCAGGGAATACCTGCCTCAAGCTTCTCCCATATGCTCCTGTACTCGTTCACAATAATTCCCTCCTTTATTTTCGTAACAGTTTAGCCATGCATCTTCTTGTCCGTTTATGGCGGACAAGAAGCGCCTGGCGTTTGCCTTATGAAGCTTTGGACAGGAAAATTCTTATGAAAACACGCTTTCAGCGCATTTTCCTGTCCAAAGCTTCGCATGGCTGAACTGCTACTTATTTTCCAAAACCGCAGTTGGGGAATACACAGGTGTCGCAGCCCAGGCACAGTCCGCCCCGGCCCAGTCTTGCCAGATCCTCACGCCCGATTTCCACATCTGCCATTATCTTGGGAAGAACCAGATCAAAAATCGTTCTCTTTGCATACATTACACAGCCGGGCAGTCCTACAATGGGGCGTCCGTCCCCGGTATAGGCCAGAAGGAACATAGCTCCGGGAAGCACCGGTGCACCGTAAGAAACGATCTCAGCTCCTGTATTTTTAATGGCTGTCGGTGTTGTATCGTCGGGATCCACACTCATTCCCCCCGTACAGACCACAAAATCCGCTCCCTGGCTGAGCCAGTCATTAATAGCCGCCGTTATTTTTTCCGGATCGTCATTCATAATCGTCTGTCCCATTACCTCAGCACCGAATTCACTCAGCTTTTCGCGAATAACAGGGCCAAATTTGTCCTGTATTCTTCCATAAAAAACTTCATTTCCCGTTGTGACAATCCCGGCTTTTTTATTTTTGTACGGAAGAAGTGACAGAATCGGTGTCTCTCCCGCCGCTTTTCTGGCTTCCTCCATCTTTTCCTTTTCAATTACAAGAGGGATAATCCGTGTTCCGGCCAGTTTATCTCCCTTTTTCACAGGGAAATTGCCGTGGCGGGTGGCAATCATCATTTCCCCCAGACTGTTGATCTGAAACAGCCGCTCCTCATCCACAAGAAACAGCCCGTCCTCCTCAGCAATAAGCTCTACCTTTCCTTCCTTGGGAGGTGTCGCTTTCATGTGAGCATTCTGGCACAGCTGACGCAAAATATCGGCTGCCTCATCCTCATGATACTTTGTCTCGTCTTTTTCCCAGACATAAAGATGATCTTTTCCGATAGAAAGAAGAACCGGAATATCCTCCTCCCGCACCACATGTCCTTTGCGGAACACAGCATCCTTTGTTACTCCCGGTATAATCTGTGTCATATCATGGCAAAGTACATGTCCCACTGCCTCTGTAGTTTTAATTAATTTCATCCTGTTATACCCCTTTCTTCCTGCCCTCCGGCGTTTTCCGTCCAGCCCGCCTTCCTTACAGTTTCTTCTGCCCGCTTTGCATTCCCATACCGCCTCTCAAGACCCGACAGCGCATCCGGATTCTCCCGAAAACGCTCCCGCTTATCGGCAAACCGCTCCTCTACTGTTACCCTGCACTGTCCCTTTACCATCTTGTCGGCCAGATAAACAATCAGACTCTCTGTTAAATCTCCCAGCTTTTCTTCCGGGAACTCCATATGGTCTTTTACAATTTCCGCCGTCCTGTCATGTCCCAGAAGTGACAGCCATCTGGCCCCTGTTATTGCATGTTCCGGCTCTGCTTTGGCAATATCATGCAGAAGTGCCCCGGAACGGATAAGCGCCAGATCAAGCTTTGCCCCCTGTCTGTTGCAGGCTTCTCCCATTTCCTCCGCCAGATCTGCAACAGCCTCACAGTGAGCTGCTGTATTTTCCGGCGTCCGGAACCACTCAAGCAGGCGGCGACAGTCCTTCTCATCCGGAATTCCCCGATGCGCTGCATGTTCCTGCAGACGGCAAAAATCCTCTTTTGTATCTGCATCCATGACACTCGCCCGATCCGTCACATCCAGATGTATAACCCGTTCTCCCAGGCGCTCATACGCCCCCTTTAGCCCCCGTTCCCCGTCGTGAGCCAGAAGCTCCTGAAGCGCTGACACCCGAATCAGAAGAGGATGGCCCGGCGCTCCTTCATAATAAGGACAGTATACTTCTCCCGGAGTCTCTTTTCCGGAATCGGATTCAAACCGCCACTTTTCAAATTCCATGGTAAACTGTGTAAACAGAGGCACGTCAACCGGAAGAAAAAAAATGCCGTCCAGACTTTTTCCCTCCGGAGTATGGCTTTTTCTCTCAAAATACTCAAGCCCCATCCTCACGGAATCAAACATCTTTGTCTGCTCATATCTGTCATTTCGGAGAAAATGAATATCTCCCTGTGATGCTGCCCGGGCAGCCTCCTCCACCTCGTCTGCCCGATGTCCGGTAATAACCGCAATGTCCCGCACACCTCCGCTTCGAAGTGTCTGTATCTCCCTGGCAATAAAGGTTTTCCCTCCCAGATCCATAAGAGGTTTAAAGCCGCCCATCCTGGAAGACAGCCCCGCCGCCACAATCATGCCGTCAAAGATCCGTTCCGACCAGGAATACACAGCGCCATAAGGCTGGGGAATCTCCAGAAGCCCTCCGAGTTTCCTTTTTTCCCGTCTTGCTATCAACGTCCGGTTGACGCCTGCATGTGCAAGAACAATCACATTTCCCCGCGTCTCACGGCAAATCTGAGCCAGTGCTGACAGTGCTCTGATCTGGCAGGCATGGAAGCTTTCTCCCCCCGGGGGACAAAAACCGGCCATATCACGTCCCCGCGCTTCATATTCCTCCGGATATAACCTGCGAATTTCTTCAAACGAAAGACCGTCCCAGTCTCCCATATCAATTTCCCGCAGTTCATTTACAATTTTAACGGGAATTTTTCCGCTGCTCAGAATGCGGGCCGATTCCACACAGCGAATCAGCGGACTTGTATAGATACAGCTAATCTCCTTATCAGCAAACTGTTCCCTGATTTGCGCGATCTGATTTTTTCCTTCATCAGAAAGGGGAATATCCGTCCGACAGCCTATGCAGAGTTTACTGCCGCCCGGAAACTCCGGTTTTCCGTGACGTACCAAATATATCGTTCTCACTGCCCACCTCCATATTTGGCCAAAACAGCAGTTCCATGCAGATCGCAAAGCGGCACCACACTCAGCCCCTCACGCTCACAGAATTCCTGTACAGCTTTTCCGGCTCCCGGAAACTGCGGACTGTTATAATCGTCCAGAAGAATATATCCGCCGGGAGAAACCCGGCTGTAAAAATAGGAAAGCCCGGCCATCGTGGGCTGATACAGATCTGTATCAAGACTTACCAGTGCAAACCGTCCCTCATATGTTTCTGCTGCCATCTCTCCCAGACTGTCAGGAAAATATCCCTGACGGATAACTGTCTTTTCCGGATACGGCATACGCGCCATAACAGCCTGTACCGATGTGTCGGAAAACCGGCCGGGCTGCGCCATTTTTCCGTCTGCCGCCTGAATATCCCGCTCATCAAAACCAGAAAAGGTATCAAAAAGATAGAGGGTGCGATCCGGAAACAAACGGTTCAGCTCCTCCGCAAATGCTCCCTGGTACACTCCCAGTTCAGCGATATCTCCCGGAACCCGGCGCCGCCTGATCTCCTCCGCCAGAAGCCGCGCCGTGGCAAGACGGATATTATAGCGTTTCTTTAAATCGGAAAGCAAAATAATACGCCCTTCATACCCCTGTTCTGCCAGCAGCATCTGTATCTCTTTCTGCGCTGTCTCATTTACCACCGCCACATAAATTTCCTCCGGCTCAAGAGCTAGCACCTCTTCCATAGGCAGCACCGGAAGGCCTTCCTTCTGCGTATGCCACAGCAGGCGATTATTATCTGCGAATGCCTCTACCCGTCTTCCTCCCCTCTGAAGAAGACGGTAAAGAGTCATTCCTGCCTGCCCGGCTCCAAAAATAACGATTCCGTTCATCCTTTGCCCCGCCTTACTCGTCTTCTTCCTCGCCGCAGTCACAACTGAAATCATGGCTGTGCCCAAAAGGACCGGGACCTCCTATGTAATCCCGTATAAGCTCCAGCTTATACAGATTCATATAATGATATGCCTTCTGAACCGTATGACCGCTTCCCAGATACCTGGTTACCCCCGCGCCGGCCATAATCTCAAAGGCCTCTTTCTCAATGGGGCCACAGATAACCGCTTCGCAGTCGTGCTCCACAACTTTTCTGGCAAACACCAGATTTTCCGGATCCTGCTTTCCGTAAATATGAAAAATCTCATTCTTATCCGCATCAATAATCATAAGAAAAGGACTTTCCTTAAATGTCGCCGGTACCAGACCGTCTATTTCCTGTGTATCCGATGCAATCGCAATTTTCATATTTTTCTCTCCTGTCTTTTATTTACGAGAACACAGAGTATTCTGTGTAATTCAGGTGTATCGTCCTAAGCCACAGACACACTCGCACGTATATCTATGATACCCCTCAAAACCTTTTGCGTCAAGCCAAACAGCTGCCGCACCAAGCGAAATATCTCCGGCCACATAACCATGACCGGAGATATTTCATATCATGTTATATTATTTTATGTATTTCCGGGTACGACCGTTTAAATCATACCCCCTCTATCCTTCTTCCTTACCGTATTTCTCAAGCGCCGCATTCACACCGGATATTACCTCCCGGAGCGGGCGGTTGGGCTCTGCTGTCAGAAGCGACAGAACAGCAGCTTTTCCTTCCTGGTTCAGGAACGGATCTGTAATACGGTTAAATTTATTTACCATCCACTCATGATCAATGTGATCCGATGCTTCACCGCTTGCAGAATAAACTCTTGTTTTATATGTAACACCGTCCTTCATATGGATCTCCACCCATGCCAGACGTTTCTCAGGGAACTGACGGTCAAGCTCTTCGTCTACCACAAAATCAAGCCGCTTCATCATATCAATAACACTGGGATCTTTAAGTGCATGATTATTAACCTGCCGATACCCCACATCTCCATGAATAATAGCTGCTGCAACGGGATAGGCAATGTTGTACTGAGCTTCATCTGTCTCGTGAGGAATGATCTTGCTGAGCTGTGCCGCCGAATCAAAGGTATGGATAACCACGTTCTCAATATCCTCCGCCTTTAATCCCTTCTCACGCATTATCTCGATGCATGCCTGAATCGGCTGATGAGCCCAGCGGCAGCACGTATATGGTTTGAAATACAGATTCATAATTTCGTAAATACTTCCCAGAGACGCATTTAAAGAAGCATACTGATCCATTTCCAGAAGATGAGTTTTAGCAGTCTCTCCGGCCATGGTATCCAGCGCCGCAAGAGCCCCTACCATAGCTCCGAAGGGAACTCCGTCTTTATTCATGGACGGATACTGAACAGCACGCATAACAGGTGTAATAGGAGCATGAAATTCTGCCATGGAGATTGCTGTATTAAGCTGCTCCTTTGTAAATCCAAACAGTCTGCCGATTCCTGCCGCAGTAGCTACCGCACCATATGTTCCCGTGCTGTGCAGGAATTTATAGAAATCCTGGAGAGCCAGTCCCATCCGAACCGCCGTATCGTAGGCTACAACCAGAGTAGTCAGATATTCCTGATAAGATACATTTTTTTCCAGACCAGCCGCCATGACTCCCGCTATAAATGACGTGCCCGGATGCCCTTTTACCATATTATGGCCATCATCTATATCAAATGAGTTTGAAGCGTGTCCCATTGCAAATACTGCCCCCAGGAAACTGAATCGATCCTCACAGCCCGGAATCTCCAGTTCTCCTTCTTTTACATATGATGCAAGTCTTTTTCCGTTCTGAAACTGTTCTCCCCTGCTGCCGAGAATCAGTGCCATCATCAAATCAATTCCGCAGTCGACAGCCCGCTGTTTAACCTCCTCCGGAAGATTTTCCCACTGTGTATTTAAAATATAATTTTCCAGTTTATAATTTGTCTCAAAATTCATCCCCCGTCTCCTTTCCGTTGGCTCGGTCATCCGGCCGGCAGTTCTGTTCGTCTGTAAACAAAATACGCCCCGGGCGGTTTAATTTGAAAAACTACCCGGGGCATATCCGCACAACAGGCTTTAACGGTTATACACTCCCTCATTCAGATAAGCCAGAAGTTCTTCCTTGCTCATATTATCAATACCGAGGTAAGCCAGATTATATTTGCTTGTCTCAAAGAAATTCTTCTTGTGCATTGCACCTGCCAGCACAATCATCGAATCAATAATCGGTGTCGGTACACCATACTGTACGCCCAAATCGTGATAGATCTTGCAGCCTACCGGAACATCCTCTGTCAGATACCGGTGATGAATGCTGTTTGGTCCTGTATTTCCTTCATTTGACGGATGATCAAGCGGGAATACTACATTATCCTTACCATCTTTATCCAGACCCATATATTCCTGTGTCAGAACACTTCTTCTGGAGAAGAAGGACTCATACGCATAACTGGGAGTTCCTACACCGATCGCTTTGGCCAGTGCCTTTTCTTCCTCAAAGAACTGATACTGTACTTCACAGATGGACGGGCAGAGACCATGACTGTACATGGAATAATTGGTTCTGTCATGTCCGCCGAAAATCACGCCCCAGTTTTCCATGGTTGAAACACCAAGAATCGTTGCCGGTACATGAATAACCGGGTTAATATTGGAGAAACCAATATCAAGAACGGTATTTCCTGCAACAGGGCCGTCTCCATATGTAACTGCATCTATGCAGGGCAGATACTTGGAAGATTCCATAAAGTCATCAATATCGGACATAGGCAGCGATGCTCCGCGAAGCGTTATGGCACGATATTTTATTCCAACATGCGGGAACTGGAATTTTCCTACTGCTTCAATACGCGTTCCGTAAGGAGCTGATGACCAGCCGCCGATAATTACTTTCTTCGTGCATCCCATCTCACGCATCAGCTTTCTCAAAATAAGAGAAGCATAGTTGTCAGTAAAGATATGGATAACCTGGCCATCCTCAAGAAGCGGAACCAGTTCACGGAAAAACGGCTCATGAGCAAATGCCGGTGCCGCTACCACGATAAGTCCTGCACCCTTTACTACCTCCGCCATATTGCTGCTTACCATATCCAGATGTGCCCGTCCGGAACGCTCAAAGCAGTAAAGATTTCTCTGCACTCCATCCAGCAGAATTCCGGTCTTATCCAGATTTTCCAGCGTCTTCTCAGCAAAAGGCATCATGTCAAAAAGACGAACTTCTTTTCCTGCCAGCTTCATATCAGCCGCACACGTTTTTCCTACTGCTCCGCCGCCCAGCACGGCAATCGGCATGTCCTTTAAATATTCCATTTTTCCCATCCTGTAATCCTCCTACGCTTAATCATTTATTTAATTTCCTTAATAATTTCCCTTCCTTAGCTTAAGTATAATCCCCACATATCTCATTGTAAAATAGATGGTTTATATCATGTCAATCGAATTTACTGATTAGTTCATACCCTTTCATGTTAACAGATTTTTATCAATTTTCTTACAATTATCAGAATTTAATTGTCAACTCAGACACAGTATGATAGAATCTAACTTACTCTATAAAAACAATTTTAAAGGGGAGAGATAGTATGAAAGAGAGGAATATTGCACTTTGCATCTTTTTCAGCATCATTACATGCGGCATCTACGCAATTTACTGGATGATTGTACTTAATGATGAACTGAACAGTCTGTCCGGCCGGGAAGGAACCAGCGGCGGAATGGTATTTTTATTTTCTGTTATTACCTGTGGAATTTATGGATGGTACTGGCTGTACCAGATGGGAAATACAGTAGAAGTTATTCATGATCAGCACGGAGAGCCGAGGGGAAGCGCTCCCATTGCCTATCTTCTTCTTGGATTATTCGGTCTCGGCATCGTGTCCTACGCTCTTATGCAGAATGAACTGAATAAGCACAGCACGGCTCATGTATAACCGTATCCTTACACTGATGAAAATAACAGGCGGATTCCTCGGAATCGGCCTGTTTTATGCATTTATCTGTTTTCTGGCCGGCCGGCCGCTGATCCCCTGTCTCTTTCACAGCATTACCGGCCTTTACTGCCCCGGCTGCGGTATCAGCCGTATGTGCCTGCGTCTTCTGAGGCTCGATTTCAGAGGGGCTCTGCGCGCCAACGCTGCTGTTTTCTTGCTTCTTGCTCCCGGCTTTATCCTTTTTTTGTCTCTGGGGTACCGGTATATTCGAACAGGCAGCCTGCGCCCTAATCGTATTCAGAACATTGTACTGTGGTGCATGATTGGAATTTTATGTCTCTTTGGACTTCTGCGAAATATTCCGTTCTTCTGTTTTCTCAGACCCCAATAGAGATATCTCAAACTCATTCAGGACAATTTTTCTGACAAAAACTGCTGCAGTATTATCCTGACGGCTCGTTCTGCAGCAGTTTGGTACTCTCTTTTTGTTTTGATGGAGTTATGACACATGGCTTCTCCAAATTCTCTGTTTATTCTTCCAGGTCTCCAAACACCTCCCCGTATATTTTTTCTACGGCCTCTCTGGAACGGCATACCAGTTCTTCATACCGGCTCAGAAAATCTTCTCCCCGGGCAGACAGAGACGTATATCCTCCGTTCAGACCGCCGGGATGCCGATCTATCACAGGAAATCCCAGCTGCTCTTCCAGAAGATTCAAAAGTTTCCATCCCTTGCTGTAAGACAGGTTAAGTCTGCTGCAGGCCATGCGTACAGAACCACTCTGTTTTATCAGCTTCAGAAGCATTTGCGCTCTGCCATCAAAAAATGTCTCTTCTCTGGCGAGGCACACTTTAAGCTCAGGGCGCAGAAGCTGTTTGTTATGGTGTTTCAAAAGCGCCTCACAGCCATTTGGAGTATCTGTATCAAAGAGTGTACCAGGATCGGAAACCTCCAGATATGTAATGCCATCCTGCCAGGTGTCAAGAGCGCCTCTTATTCCTCCTTCCTTTTCATAAGACAGAACATGATCCACTGCCTCACGGGAAAGGATGATTGGATGGCCCTCCTGACCGCCGCACAGGGGAATCGCGGCCGGAAGTCCCGCTTCCTTCAGCATTTTAACTGTTCTTACTGTAAAAAGAGGAGTATCAGCGGGAGTAAGCAAAAACTGATCACAGATATTTTGCAGATACCGCAGACCAATTTTGGCGGAATCCAGCATCTGTGTGCTTTCATATTCCGGATTTCTGAGACATATGCAGTTGTACCGGGCGACGCAGCGCTCCAGAGCCTCTGCTTTTGCCCCGGTAACTACCACTATATAGTCTGCTTCAGCCTGCTGAAAAGTCATAATAATCCGCTCTATCACGCTGACAGTTCCCAGCTTTTTCATGGGACTGAATCCGTCTTCCCCACAGGCAGCTCCTGCCGCCACAATAATTGCTCCCGTTCTCATCTTTTTTCCTCCGGCTGTCTTTCCGGCTTTGTGATGTAATAGTTATTACTTTTCTCTCATCCTTAAAACAGAATCTTTCACAAGAGTTTTTAATTCTATTACTTTATATTTGTTTTTTTCAAAAGGTATTGCATTTTTTACGGCTAAATCCGCCGCCTTTTCAGCTGTATCTTCATTTACAGGCTTTCCGATAAGCCAGCCCTCCAGCTCCTGATTCCGGTACGGAACGGGTGCTGCTCCGCCGAATACTGTTCTGGCTCCTGTAAACTTCCCGTTTTCGGTACTGTAGACAGAGGCAAGGCTGACAATAGCAAAATCAACAGAATCTCTGAGCCTGAACTTATCATAATTCATGACTGCGCCTTCCGGCGGTGCGATATCAATCTCTGTTACCAGTTCGCCGGGCTGCAGCATTTCAGAAACCTTCAGATGGCTGCAGCAGAACTCCTCTGCCGGGATCGTTCGGTTTGTTGTCACAATCTTTGCATCCAGTGCTACCAGAACCGGTGCAATATCCGACGGATTTACTGCATAACAGCCACAGTTCAGACACCGCCCCGCTTCTTTCAGGGCCTCCGCCTCCGGAAGACTTTTGGAGTCCTCCTTCTCAATACTTCTCTCATCCGCAGGAATCTCTTCCTGTCTTGCCTTCTTTTTATTGAGGATTCCTTCGGGATCAAAGGTCAGGAAACGTTCCCCGCCATGCTCCATGCCGCTGCAGCCCGGTTCTGTCACGCCCAGATAACGGTTCATTCCCCGTGCGGCATTATGTCCGGTCGCAATTCCCCTGATAACCGTAGCCGGCCCGGTTGTAGCATCTCCGCCGGCAAATACACCCTCACGGCTTGTCATCTGTGTCTCTTCTGCCACATCGATAAGACCGCGTCGGTTTAATTCCATTCCCTTTACAATGCCGTCCTCCTCGATTACCTTTCCAAGTCCCCAGGAAGGCATGATAACAATTCCCTCTTCCTTGGCCCGGGCAATTTCCTCCCGGCTGGCCGGCATTTCATTTTCGCTCTCCAGGCATGCCATCGTTACCTTCTTTGCCCCGAGACGCTTTGCAGTAATTGCCACATCCATAGCTACGTTTCCGCCGCCTGTAACGAGAACCTCACTTCCCACTTTTCCCTGCATCCATTCATTTACTTCAATAAGAAAATCCAGACCGAACACTGTAAGTTCCTCGCCTGCCAGTCCCAGAACCGGACGCTTCCAGGCACCGGTAGCATAATATACACTGTCAAATTCCTTTTCCAGCTGTTCAGGTGCCACATCCTTTCCTATTACTGTTTCTGTGACAAACTTTACTCCCATCTGTTCCAGGCAGGCCGTAAAGCGCCGCACCAGATCCTTGGGGAGGCGATAATTGGGGATTGCATACATTAACATTCCCCCCGGTTCCTTTTTAGAATCATATACTGTTACGGCATTTCCCGCTTTTCTCAGAAAATACGCTGCTGAAAGACCTGATGGACCTGCTCCCACTACAGCTGTGGATTTTCCCGTCTCCTGCACCGGAGGCTGATAGAAGAATTCTTTGTTGTCCAGAATATAATTACCCACATACCGCTCAACGCTGCCGATAGCTACCCCTTCATCATTGGCACAGCGGTTGCAGTCCTCCTGACAGAAATGAGCACACACACGGCTTGTGAGCATAGGCATGGGATTTACCTGCATAATAATGGAAGCGGCTCCCTTAATATTCCCGTGGCGCAGCTGCTCCATATATGCAGGAATATCCGTTCCTGCCGGACATTTGGCTGTACAGGGTGTTGTGTGCGCTTTCATTCCTCCGAAAACAGAGTGATAACGGCTGTCTCCCTGCACTGCATAGCAGGTGCTTCCCCCTTTTCTGGAACAGACAAGCCTTCCGCCTGCATCATGGGGATAGCGGTAAAACCAGCAGCGCACATCCTGACAGAGGTTTCCCCCTATGGTTCCCATGTTGCGTATAAGCGGTGTGGCCACACTGCAGGCTGCTTCAGCAAGAATCGGTGCTTTTTCCTTTATCAGGTCATTTTCTGCTATTTTTACAAGCTTTGTAAGTGCTCCGATTTTCAGAGTTCCATTCTCTATCTTTATCTCATCTGCTCCGGGAATCCGTTTTATATCCACCAGCTCGCCCGGATAATCCGTAAGAATATCATCTTTAAGCTCCCCCAGGAGATCTGTTCCGCCGGCAATGGGCCGCGCTCCTTTTACGGCTCTGCAGGAAGCCTCACAAAAATCCTCCGCTCTGGAATATTCAAAACTTTTCATCTGATCTTCCTCCTTACACTTTTCCCAGCGCCTTCAGAATCACATCAGGAGTTGCGGGATATGTAGATACTGAAACGCCAATCGCATTGGAAATCGCCTGCATGGTTGCACTGGCCGCGGCAGCACCCGCTATTTCTCCCAGCCCTACTGCCTTAAACTGGAATGTATCAAACTGTGACTCCAGAATACTCGTCTCATATTCGGGGAAATTGTTAAACGGTCTCCACTTATACTCGATCATATTGTACGTCAGCGGACGTTTTGTGGCCGGGTCAATGATATGTTCTTCATAAAGCGCGGTGTCAAGACTGGCTGAGCCAATACCGCCATGGCACTGCATCTCAATCATCAGCGGATCGATTACCTGACCTGCATCCGTGCCTCCTACCATTTTCTTGACTTCCACACGTCCCGTTTCTTTATCAACTTCCACTTCCAGGAATACAATAAAGAAGTTCGGCGTAGAGAAATTCTCGATATGCTGTCCATACCCCGTCAATGTAAGATCCTGCATAATAAGCTTTTTCCAGGTAACAAATTTATCCGGCCGTGCCTTGCAGCCCACACCGTAATCTCTGAGTTCCATGGCATCTGCGGCCACTTCCAGGTAAGGAACTGCCAGATCAAACAGCTTTTTCTTTACATCCTCCGCAGCACTGCTTACCGCATGACCATAGGTAATAGTACCGCGGCTTCCGCACAGTCCGAATCCCGTAGGATTGATTCCTGTATCAGCCGGTGTGATCTCTACTTTTTCGTATGGCATATTAAGGATGTCCGCCACCATTTTTACCAGATTACTTCTCTGACCCATTCCTGACTCAGTAACATTGCATTGTAAAACTGCATGGGCTTTATTTCCTACCAGATCCGGCACGATCCGCACATAAGCCTCCGTGTTGTCCTCGCCGATATCCGCATTTCCTATAATTCCGCATCCGACACCACGGACCTTCCGGCCATCCTCACTTACCCAGGTGGGTACTCCCCAGCCTTTCCACTTATCCTTCCATCCAAATTTTTCTGCTGCCGCATCCATGGCTTTTACATAATTGATGGAATGAGCCTGCCAGGTACGTCCGTCTCTCCAGGTGTACAGATCGCCATCTGAAACATAGTTCTTTTTGTAGCATTCCAGAGGATCAAAATTTCCCGCCTGCATCGTTCGCCCAATCAGAAGAAAAAGACAGCTGTTTAATTCCTGTCCGCCGTATCCCCGTACAATTCCTGCCGGCTGCTTGTTAGTTACTACGATATTAGTATCCAGATCCCAGTTGGGACATTTGGCCATGACAAGCTGGGCCTCACCAATTCCAACGCCTACCTGGCCCTGTGTGGCGTTACAGAAGGCGCCTGTATCAACTACCCATTCTGCCTTAACTGCCTTTACAACGCCATCCTTATCCATTCCAATCTTTGCATGAACCTGACTGCCAAGCCTTGTCTCAAAAGCTGTCATCTGTTCAACTTTGGTCTGAAATACTTTAACCGGCTTGCCTGTCCGCATGGACAGGAGTGCCGCTGACATAACCTGATATCCGAGACTCTGCTTATTTCCATAACTGCCGCCTACATTAAAGGTGTGCACATCCAGATTGCAGTTGGGAATAACAGAGGAGTTGATAATTTTAAGAATATATCCGCTCTGTGATGTTCCCCATACCGTAAAATCATCGCCGCCTTCCCAGCGAACCACAGCTCCCGGAGGCTCAGGTGCAAGGGGCGCCGGCATTTTTGCAAATTCTACTGTATCTTCTGCTATGTATGCGCATTCCTCAAAGCCTTTTTCCGGGTCTCCCTTTATCAGATGCCAGAAGGGACCATCTTTCTGAAACGGCGGGTAACCCGGCGTCACAACATTATTTGGAAACTCTTCATAAAGCTGAGGGGCTCCATCCTTAATCGCTTCCATTCCGTCAGTAACACACGGAAGGATCTCATACTCAACCTGAATTTTTTCTGCGGCAGCCCTGGCTGTCTCCAAATCTGTCGCCGCAATAAGTGCCACCGGATCCCCTATATAGCGAAGATGTCTGCAAAGAATAGGCTTCTGCGGCGGCCACCCCATTTTCCACTCCTGATCCACATCCCTGTAGGTAAGGACTGCCATAACACCGTTCATTTTTTTGGCATCATCCACATCGATGCTCTGAATCATCGCATGAGGATGGGGCGAGCGAAGCGTATAGCCAATCAGCATTCCCGGAAGAGAAAAATCATCTAAAAATGTGGCTTTACCTGCCACAATTGCCGCTGCATCCTTGCGCGGCACCGCATTTTTTCCAACATATCGGTAATTTTCCGGCTTAAAATCATCTGAATACATATTATGCACCTGCCTTTCCCGCCACATCGCTCACTGCCTGCACTACATGATACTGGCTGATACAACGACAGAAGTTGCCGCTTAAAGCTTCCTTTATCTCTTCCTCGGTAGAATGGGGATTTTTATCCAGCAGCGCCTTGGATGTCATGATAATCCCCGGAGTGCAGAATCCGCACTGAAAGGCATATCTGTCAATGAACGCCTGCTGGAGGGGAGAAAGCTCCCCGGTCTCCGGATCTGCCAGTCCTTCAATGGTAAGAATATGCTTTCCGTCACAGTCCACAGTGAGAGTCATACATGAAGTTATCGCATCCCCCTCCATAATAACGGTACAGCAGCCGCAGGCTCCTTCTCCACAGGCCTCTTTGGAACCGGTCAGACCCAGACGGTTTCGCAGTGTCTGAGACAGAGTCTCTCCCGGAGGAATCTGTCCAAATTTGTTTCCGATGGAAAACTCATACTGTATTCCGTTTACATACAGTGTAATTTCCTGAATCTTCATAAGCGCCTCCTCGCCAATTAATTAAACGTTTGATTAAGTTTCTTTTCCCTTATTTTACGAATTTTAAAAGGCAAAGTCAACACAGGCGGCTCCCATCTGTTGATTTTCTCTCTGTTGACCAAAAACGGCACCCTGTTTTTTGTGTTTTTCACGGATTTGTTTTTTCGTACAAGTCGGCTGTTTTCTTGAGTTTTCCCATCCCTTATGTTATGATACGGGATGGTAATTATAAGTTTGCTGTACATATCCGACAACAAAGAAGGTGCTTATGGAAAAAGGAACGGAGGAATTCTCCACTAAACAAAAACTTCTTGAAGCCGGTGTCCGGCTTTTTGCCGCTCACGGCTATGATGCAACATCCACCCGCATGATTGCCAGAGAAACTGAACTGAATGTCGCAACCATGTCTTTTCATTTTGGAAATAAAGAAAATTTCTATCATCAGGTTCTTATCTACACCGCACAGAATGTAGCTTCCTGTTACCGGCCTCTGGGCAGCCGTGTGCAGGAACTGAGCCAAAAAAACGGCCTCACACAGGAGACCGCCTGGCAGCTGATTATAGATTATGTGGATCTTGTAATATCCCTGATGCTGAACCCGAAAGATCAGGACACCCTTCGCCTGCTCTTTCATGAACAGAATCAGAATCCCTTTCATGATTATCCCATCACACAGATTATCTGCAAAGAGGCTGAGCATATCCTGAAAACCCTGCTTCTGGCCTGGTGGAACAGTGATGACATAAAACATGCCGCACTGATCAGCCGCCTGATCAACGGATCTCTGATTACACTGGGAGAACATCCCATGCTGATACGCAGAAGTATTGGCATCGCGGATGATTCCTCCATTCCCGATTCCACAACGGAACAGATTCGCCGATTTGTGCTCAGCGGCATTGAATCATACACACCATAAGATTTTTTAACATATATTCCATGACAAAAAGGGGCTGTCGGGAAATAGATAGTCCAAAACAGGGGCAGTTGTGACTCGCTTGAGTCACAACTGCCCCTGAA
>CALWSF010000041.1 GCA_944384125.1 uncultured Lachnospiraceae bacterium
TTATGAGGCTTTGGAACTGGTAGCATAGTCAGTGATATCTTTGAGATAAATGTGTCAACTAATCTTGACAATATCATGCCGCATCCATATGAAGTCCGGCTACCAGCAGAAGATCTCCGAATATATTGACCACGCAGGCTACAAGTACGAACAGCAGGGGCGATTTGCTGTCTCCAAGTCCCCGGAAAATGGCGGAGAGCAGGTTATATGCGACAATAAAGAAAATACCGCTTCCGCATATGCGTACATAGCTTACCGTAAGGTTCAGAGATTCTTCGGGTGCCTGCATAAGAATAGAAATCGGTCTGGCAAAACCTACCAGAAGAATGCAAAGTCCAATGGAAACAATGGAAAAGATAACTGCAGCACCGCCAAGAACAGGACCGATCTGTTCTTCCTTTTTTTCTCCCAGATAGCGCGCGATTAATACCGTAATTCCCATGGCAAGCTGTGTTACCACAAATGTGACGAGGTTGAGGACCTGACTTCCGGTGGATACGGCGGAAAGTCCGGATGTGGAACCAAAACGCCCGACAATCAGCAGGTCAACCGCTCCATAAGCTGCCTGCAGAATAAGCGCTCCAAGAACAGGGAGCATGAACCAGAACAGTTTCTTTAAAATACTGCCCTGTGTGAAATCTGTTTTCTGACTAATCAACGGTAATCCTCCTTTCAGCCATTATTTTATATAATTTGTCAATTGTCCGAATGGTACAGTCAGCATCTTCCTCTGAAATTTCATTCAGAAAAGGAGCCAGCTGATTAAAATACTGTTCGTTATATTTTTGCGACAGCTGTTTTCCTGCCTGTGTAACGGAAACATACGTGATCCGTCCGTCAGTTTGGGAAGTGTGTTTGTAAAGATAACCTTTTTCTTCCATCTCTTTTACTGTCCGGGTAACACCCGGACGGGGAAGACTCAGTGCACTGCTGATATCAGATACTTTTACACGGGCTCCCTGACGTTCCAGTGATTCAATCGTATCCAGGTAATGAATATATGATGATGTGACGCCTTTTGGAAGTGCGGGAAGTAAATCGCGAATACGTTTTGCCTGATAGCAGGCATCAAGCACTGCCTTGATTGTTTCAATGTTCATTTGTTTTCCTCCAAATAGTTACCTTATATAATTATCAATGATAATTATATGGACAGAATTTCATTTTGTCAATCTTTTATTATTTTAAAATTCATGGGGAGATATAAAGACAAATCAGACTGCAGAGGGGGAATATCAGAAAAGAAAATAATTTCCGGACTGACGAAATCTTATAAACTGCCTCTTTTCGGCACTTTATAAGATTTCGTCAGTCCGGAAACTTCAGCTGTAAAAAAATATTTTTTAAATATTACATATTATTTGGGGATTCACTGTGTATTGCCGTATGAAATTTTGTTCCTATAAATTTATGAAACAGAAAAGCAAATATTAATCCAAAGACGGCGCCTGCGATAGTATCGGCTATTCTCAGTATGACAGCTCCCTGAATGCCGTAAATACCTGTTGCCAGCATAAGGGCACCAAAGCAGTTGAGGGCTGTCTTGTATCGATAATCGGTACAGAAACCCAGGCAGAGACCGCCTAGAGGTCCCATAAGCGGGTGGAGCGATGCAGGTGTAATACAGTAGATTAAAAAAAACAGTCCTGAACCGGCAAACACACCTGTAATCCTCTGGAAAAACCTGGGAGATACATTGTCAGAATAAGGATATTCTGATAAAAGAGATGCACAGGCAAATCCCATCCACATAAATCTCTCTACCCCTAAAAACTGCCCGGCGGTTAATATAATGCTTACGCCCATAGCCATACGCAGCTGCCACAGGTGCACAATATTGTGCAAACTGAATCCTGAAATGACATGATGAAAGCGGACATCTGAATGTATATGCCGGTGTTTTCTGTACAAAATGACGGCGCAGATGATATATCCCAGAAGTGCTGACAGAGCTCTTTGCTCCAGTGCGTCTCTGTAAACAGGATTGCCGGATAAATAAACGTAAGCGAAACTGTACAGCCCTCCGTTGCCAAGTTCAGGTCTTTGTGACGTAATATAGAGCAGTATAAAAAAGCTCACAAAATGGAGAATGGCCGTGATGGCGGGAGAGACAGCGGCTGCCGCACAGGGAGCCAGTAATAAAATACCCAGTGCAATTGCTAAAGTTACAAGAGAATCTCTGATACAGTATTCAAAGTTGACAAAACGAATTCCAAGAAGAATACAGAACAGGACTACTGCCATAGGTGTG
This sequence comes from uncultured Lachnospiraceae bacterium, assembly GCA_944384125.1. GTDB lineage: Bacteria > Bacillota > Clostridia > Lachnospirales > Lachnospiraceae > Otoolea. The sequence goes on from CALWSF010000041.1 coordinate 2,252, forward strand.
TTTTCCGCACCAAATAAAGCAGAAAGTGTGCTGATAAATAATATTGCAAAAGCTACAATCAGTGCGGAGCGCACGGTTATTGCTGTCCAGTAAAAGATTTTTTCCTTTGAAGTTTTACATTTAGATATTTCTCTTTTGAGAACAGAGGGATCCATCTGTAAAGCATAGTAAAAACTCATTTTTATTGCTCCTGTTCTTCTTTTTTTATATGGGAGATAATTTTATCAGTACATTGAAGAAATTCCTCAAAATCTGTTCCGGCAGTTCTCCACAGATCATAAAATGGCTGCAGGATAATTTCGTATCCTTTCTTTAATTCTGATACACCTGTGGCTGTGAGATAAATTTTATAGCTTCGCTCATCGAAAAGCTGTTTTTCCCTGCGTATGCAGTTTTTTTCCAGCAGGCTTTTCAGACAGCGGCTTACGGCCTCTTTTTTCATTCCGCTTCGCTGACTGAGCAGAACAGGGGTGTTTTGTTCCGGCTCAAGATAAAGTCATGATAGCAGTTCGCATTCGCTGACAGTAAGATTTGTCTGTCTTGCGGGAAGAAGAAGCCGGCTGAGTTTCTGAACCTGCTGCTGATAATACACCATATCTATCCAGTCAATTTCCATATTCAGGCACCTCCCTGTCATATACTTAACTAAGTTAATTAACGTAGTTAGGTATATGACAGGGACAGTAAAAAGTCAACCTTATATTTTCTGAAAGAATATCAGATATTTTATATTTTACGGTCAGTCATTGTCATATGAGAAAAACTCCTGTAAGATGTAGTTAACAGGATTGCGAAAACAGTTTTCGGTCACAGAAACAAAACGCTGTTCAGAGCAGAAGACAGCAGTAATTTTGCGATCGGAACACAGGAGGCAGAAAATGATGAAATTGCGGTGCGTGGTAGAGCGTATTACCTATCAGAATCCGGACAACGGATATTCTGTTTTAAAATGTGCCGTAAAAAATTATTCGGATCTGGTAACGGTTGTAGGAAATCTTCTTGATGTCAGCGTAGGTTCTGTTCTTTTAATTGACGGAAACTGGAAGGTGGATGCCAGATATGGAAAACAGTTTGTGGCAGAGAGATGGCAGGAGACAATGCCGGCAACTGTTTTTGGAATTGAAAAATATCTGGGTTCCGGACTCATAAAAGGTGTGGGGCCTCAGTTTGCAAAGCGGATTGTAAGACAGTTTGGAACGGATACGTTAGATATTATAGAAACGGATGTGGATCGTCTTCTTGAGGTTCCGGGAATCGGGAAGCGCCGGGTCAGCCGGATTGCTGAAAGCTGGAAACAGCAGAAAGAGATCAGGAATGTCATGCTTTTTCTGCAGGATCACGGCGTCAGCACAGCTTTTGCATCTAAAATTTACCGCCAGTATGGCAATGACAGTATTTCCAGAATAAAGGAAAATCCTTTTTGCCTGGCCGATGATATCTGGGGTATCGGTTTTAAAACAGCTGACAGCATTGCCGGGAAGCTTGGTGTTGAAAAAAATGCTTTTGTCCGGCTGAGGAGCGGCATCATGTACACACTCAGCCGGATGGCGGACGAAGGGCACGCCTATGCAAAGAAGGAACAGCTGGAAAAAAAGGCAGCTGAACTTCTGGATGCCGAACCGTCTGCTGTTGTAATGACGATGGATCAGATGATCAAAGATAAAGATCTGATTACGGAAACCAGAATGATTCCCCAGTTCAGGGAGGGAGAATTTATTCCGGAGGATGCGGCAGGAGAAATCAGAGTGGAGTGCATATATCTTCCGCCTTTTTATTATGCGGAGACCGGAACCGCCGGAAAGCTGCAAAGGCTGAAGAATGTGCCGGCGAATGATCGTCTGTGGAGTTCTCTTATGAAAGTGCGGCGGGAAACGGGAAATGAGAATCTGTCTGTGGATGTAAAAAAAATACAGGAATTGCTTGGAATAGAGTATGATGAAATTCAGGCTGAAGCCATCCGCAAGGCAGCAACCGAAAAGATCCTGGTGCTGACAGGAGGACCCGGTACCGGAAAAACTACTGCAATACGTGGGATTATAGCAGCTTACCGTGCATTTGGCCTTAAGATTCTGCTGGCAGCGCCCACCGGCCGTGCGGCAAAAAGGATGACAGAGGCAACCGGGTTGGAAGCAAAGACCATACACAGACTTCTGGATTATAAACCGCCGGAGGGGTATCAGAAAAATGAAGAGACACCGTTAGACGGAGATGTGCTGATTGTAGATGAGTGTTCCATGATTGACATTGTGCTGATGAATGCGCTGCTGAAAGCAGTTCCGCCTGGGATGCGCCTGATTCTGGTAGGAGACATCAACCAGCTTCCTTCTGTGGGTGCGGGAAATGTGCTTCGGGATATTATTGATTCGGAGGTTTTTCCGGTTGTATGCCTGACACGAATCTTCCGGCAGGCTCAGTCCAGCCGGATTATCATGAATGCACACAGGATTAATGCAGGTCAGATGCCGGATATTTCAAACGGGGAAAACACAGATTTTTTCTTTATGGAACAGGAGGATCCGGAGAAAGTGGTCAGAACAATAGTGGAACTGTCTGCTGAAAAACTTCCCCGTTATTATCGGGTTTCTCCTTATCAGATTCAGGTACTCACTCCGATGCAGAAAGGAGTGGTCGGGGCGGCCAATCTTAATTTAGCTCTCCAGGAAGCATTAAATCCTGATGGTAAGGGGCTGCACAGAAGCGGATTTATTTACAGAAATGGCGATAAGGTAATGCAGCTTAAAAATAATTATGATAAAGAAGTTTTTAATGGTGATATTGGAATAATTGAATCGGCGGATCAGCAGGACAGAACCCTTCAGGTAAATTTTGACGGACGTATTGTAGAATATGATATATCAGAACTTGATGAACTGGTACATGCCTATGCTACCACTGTTCACAAAGCTCAGGGTTCAGAATACCCCATAGTTGTGATGCCGGTGCTGATGAATCATTTTGTTATGTTGCAGAGAAATCTTATCTATACGGGCATAACCAGGGCAAAAAATGTTCTGATTATGGTTGGGACAAGGAAGGCACTGGCTTTTGCGGTTCGGAACACGACTGTCACAAAAAGAAATACACTTTTAAAAGAACGGCTCAGAGATAAAGCGGTGGAAAGCATAAAGGCATAACCGGAAATATTTCTGAAAAATATAAAATTCAGCGGACAGCTCTATTCATGGAGCTGTCCGTCAAGTTTGGCCAGGAGTTCTTTTGCATCTTCTGCCTGTCTGAGAATATATGCCTGATCCGGAAGTTCTATATCGTGGATAAGTACATTGCGGAGTTTTCTCAGCTGAATGATCCGGTTCAGTGTCTCTTTATCAAAGAGATTCATCCGTTTCAGAGAATTAATATTAAAGGCACCTCTTGAACGTGATGTGTTTCCGGCTGCCGTTTTGTTGAGAAGACGCTCCAGCGGTACCCAGTTATCAAAAAAGTAAGAGGCAGCCTGCCGCGAGGCGTCATCAGAGCTGTCCTGTACGGTTCGAAGTTCCTGATAGATCTGATACCGCTTTTCATTTCCCGTAATAATCTGATCAATAATCTGCTGGGAAATATCACGTTTGTCTTTTTCAAATTTAACAGATTTCAGGACAGGACCTATTTCTCTTACACCGGTCATTTTCAGACTGCGCAGGAGACTGTACAGGAGAGATATATTTCCCATTCGGAGTTCAACATCCTCAGATTTAAAATGGCTGCTCAGATAGTTGTACAGATAAGAGGCCAGCTCATACTGGCTGGAAAAGGATGCATTTTTACTGTGTATCCGTTTGTTGCCTGCTTCCTGAAGACGTTCCAGAGCAATCTCTCCTGCAAGGACAAGTCCGTTCAGCTCATCAAGTATGGCCAGTTCTTCATCCGAAAGAGTACCCTGTGTAGGTTTGTAAATCAGATCATGTTCAACCTCGGACCAGGCGTGCATCAGAACAGAAGCGACCTGGATCTCTATTCTGGCACCCGCATATTTTTTCTGTGCGGCAGCAAGGCGTTCTTCCTTTATCAGTGCTCTGTAGTGGTTGGCCCAGTAACCGGAAAAACGCTTATGGTAGGAAGGCGGTTTGGATTGCTCCGGAAACTGTTTGCTTTCCACAACTGTGAAAAGATCAGTGATGATACCATCTACTTTATTTCGATCACCGGGGAAATAAAGGGATACCCGTATTCCTGACAGGTCAGCGATATCTTCATAAATTTCCTTCATGTTTTTATATGGGATTTCCCGCCGCGCATTCCTCCTTGTTACTTTATTTTTAAGGCGCATGGGGCTTTTGGCGCGGGAAGTGACGATAGCGCGGATACCGGCCTCCTGAAGAGCGCTCTCAAGCTGAGAGGCGGCAAGGCGGCCAGCTGTTTCAAAAAAGGAAAACTTTTTTTTGTAATTTTCAATAAACTGCTGAAGTAAATCCATATTAATCAACCTCCCGGTACCAGTCGTATTCAGTCTGTCAATCCGATATGCTTCCGGAAAAGAAATCTGTCTTTTAGCAGGTAAGGACAGTATAACAGAAACAGAAGAAAAAATCGAGGCCACGATTTTAAATAAAATTTCTTTTTTGGGGCAGAATTATGTCCGGCAGAATATCTCGACTTATACGCTGATGTGTGGTAAAGTTATATAGTACAAGTATCGGGTTAGATTTGATTGGGTGTGAGACAAGTTTATGGGACAGTATATCGTATTGGATCTGGAATGGAATCAGAGTCCTGCGGGAAAAGAAGGAGCTATGGATCGGCTGCCTTTTGAGATTATTGAAATTGGAGCGGTTAAGCTGAATGCGAGTCTTCAGATAATTTCTGAGTTTCACCGCCTGATTCGTCCGCGGGTTTACCGGCAGATGCATTTTAAAATATCGGAAGTTACTCATATGTCAATGGAAGAACTTGACACAGAGGGAGAGCAGTTTGAGACGGCGGTAAAAGAATTTCTGGAGTGGTGCGGCGATGATTACCGTTTCTGTACCTGGGGTTCAATGGATCTTACCGAGCTTCAGAGAAATATGGTTTATCATGGTATGGAACTGCCCTTTCCGTCTCCTTTGTTTTATTACGATTTGCAGAAAATATATGCGCTGATTCAGGGAAAAAAAGAAAAAGAGTCTCTGGATACAGTAGTGGAGGAGCTGCAGATTGCTGAGGATCGGCCGTTTCACCGGGCTCTGGACGATGCATACTATACCGGCTGTGTTATGAGAGAGATGGATTTTTACAGTATGATGGAATATTTTTCCGTAGACTATTACCGCCCTCCCGAGAAGGAAGGGGATGAAATCTATCTTGAATTTCCGGGCTATGCAAAATTTATTTCGCGCCAGTATGCAACAAAGGAAGAGGTACTTGGGGAGCGCCGTGTTACGGAAATGGTTTGTTATAAATGCAGGCGGACACTGAGAAAAAAGATCCGCTGGTTTTCTTCCAATCAGAAATTTTATTTTTGCCTGGCAGTATGTCCTGAGCACGGATATATGAAGGGAAAAATCCGCATGAAAAAATCAGAGGACGGTTCATTCTTCGCTGTCAAGACAACAAAGCTGGTAGGTGAAGACGGGGCTGCCCAGATTGAGAAAAAGAAGGAAGAAGCAAAGAAAAAGCGCGGAGAGAGAAATAAGGCCAAGAGAATAGAAAAAAGAATGTCCGGGCAGGCTGAAAAAACAGGCTGAACGGACATTTTGAAGAGCGGCAGCCATTAGGACTGCCGTTTTTTATATTTAAAATGTTTTTTTGCAGAACGGGCTCCCTTTTCTTTATGGGGGGTACTTCTTTTCTGTTCCATCATCAAATCAAAATCCGCCTGCGAAATACCCGTGTCTCGGAGACGCTCGGCTCTGCGTCTTCTGCGCTCAAGAAGTGCAGCTTCTTCATCCCGTTTTTTCTTTTTATAATATCTGAATCCTGCAAAGCCCGCACCGATCAATACGGCGAAACCGACAAGAAGTTTCCAGAAAATACCGGGAAGCTGAAGTGAAATATGGAAAGGGCTGGCTTCCTGTGATGAATTCTCCTCATTTTCCGGCGATTCATTCGCTGAAAACAAGTCAGGGGTGGATTCTGAAGAATTACTGTCTGCGATACGGGCTGTTTTTATTTCCGTATCAGCTGATGCGTTTTCAAAGCTGCCGGTTTCATCCTGACCGGAGGAAGAAAAAGCGGTAGGAGCAGCAGAGAGAAGTTTTTCCGGAATAGAAGCAGTTTTGCCTTCCGGAGCACTCAGTGACAGGTAAGCGTCCCCGACACGGTTTTCTCCAAGATAATATATGATTCGGGCGATGGCCCCCTCGGGTGCATCGGCGGGGAGTTCATAATCCAGTGAAGTGGTAGTTTCTGAAAAATCAGCAGTTTTGGGAAGGATGATCCGGCTGTCTGAGTCTACTGTCAGAATAAGATCATCCGATGCAGGCAGACCGGAGATGGTCAGATCCTCTCCTATGGCAGAAAAAGTATCGTCATAATCGGAAATGCGCACAGACTGAAAATTGGCAAAACCGAAATCAAGCAATCGGCTGGTGTCTTCATATTGAGTGTTCTGGCTGTGCAGGATGACAGTAATCAGGCGTGTATCTCCCTGCTGGGCTCCGTTGACCAGGGTATTCAGTGCAATGGAGGTATACCCTGTTTTTCCGCCCAGTACATCGGGGCGGTACTGCTCAGGCCAGTTTTTTTTGACCATTTTATTGCCGGGTGATATTCCCTGTCCTTCCGGATTGAGTTTGTTGGGCGGGAGCTCATAATAGGTAGTGGCAACAATCTCGGCAAAAACATCATTTTCAAAGGCTGCTCTGGTTATAAGTGCCATGTCATAGGCGCTCACATAATGGTTTTCATCATTTAGACCGCTGGGGTTGGCAAAATGAGAATCCTGACATCCAAGCTGAGCCGCTTTTTCATTCATCATTACAGCAAATGCTTCTGTACTGCCGGCCACATGTTCTGCCAGGGCATTTGCGGATTCATTTGCAGATTTAAGGAGGAGCGCATACAGACAGTCTTTTACGCTGGCAGTATCTCCCGTGTCATACCCTGCACTGCTGCTGTTGGATTCTACATTATATATTGCATTTTCTGAAAATGTAACAATCTCATCCAGAGAACAGTTTTCCAGCACAATGAGGGCGGTAAGCACTTTGGTAATACTGGCTGGTGCATATGTCTCATGAATATTTTTTCCGTACAGAACAACACCTGTGCCTGCATCCATGACAATTCCGGCATCGGCCTCAATTGAGACATCACAGGGCCAGTCTTCCGAAGCTCTGCTTTCAGTACAGAAGGTGCCGGACATCAGAAGTGCTATAATCGGAACTGCAAGAAGAGGGCGTTTTTTTCGTGAGTCAAACCAGATGAAAAAAATACATACAGCGAACAGAGCAGCTGTCATAAGTCCGAAAGTTATCCCGATTCGGGCGGCTGTATCCATAAAAAATGGTTCCGGTACAATATTAATCAGCAGATCGGTTGAAGGGTCAAGGATCCACAGATCATTATTAAAAAATATTTTGTGGAAAATTATAAAATATTTTGTAAAGTCTGTGGAAATTATCCCTGCAAGTACAGCAGTCAGGACAAAAAATAAAAGTGTTCCCGCGCAGATCATGCGGGGCAACAGGGTGCGGACCGGGGCACGCAGTGCGATGAGAATGCCCACGGAAATGACTGCAAGCAGGATGCAGATCCTGCGAAGAGCAATTCCTCCGAGAAAAAGACCGCGTACATCTTCCATATGAGCAATTTCCCGTTCATTGAAAAATTCCCGGCTGACGCCGTCCACAATGGTGGGTATGTGGAGATCTTCCCGATCTCCGCGAAGATAGGACATCATCTCGTCGGTAACATAGAGGAGATCGTCCATTTCCATATGAACCTGCTCTGTAACATTGTATTTTGTGTATTCTTTTTCATAGTAGCCCGGAGTCCAGTAGGCTACGGCTTCCACTGAAGTGATCAGAAAAATGATCATAAGGCAGAACGCGCACAGAACACCCAGGGCTCCGCTTAAATATTTGTTGTAACCTGTTTTCATATTTAAATTACACCTGCTTATATCTGTTTAAGGTACAGGCCCTGTATCATGCAGAGACCTGCAATGTTTTGCAGAGGGGATCAGCCGGCCGCTTTTTCGGCAAAAAGAAAGCAATAATCTGCATCTGCTGGTTCTGACGGCATTTATTATATCAAAAAGGGAAGAACGGGGGAAGGCAATGAAATGAAAAAACTGTAAAATTTTTAGAAAGTGCAGGCGGTAAAGCTGTCCGAAAACAGTAAATACGCCACTTTGTGATAATTACGGGATTTATCTTGCCAGATTATGTAAAAATCCTGTATACTGTTTTTCAAAGCGGAATATACAGAGGGAGACGAAAATATGATTAAAGCAGTCATTTTTGATATGGACGGAGTAATTATTGACAGTGAACCGGTTTATCTTAATTATTTATTTGAGTATGCCAGGACAAAAAATCCCAGGGTAAAAATTGAAGAACTGTACGGAACAGTCGGCACAACAAAGCAGGACTGCTGGAAAGTGGTGGAGAATGCGGTACATACGGGCGAACCGTGGGAAAAGCTTCATGCAGAGTATCTGGGGCGGTGGACAGAGATATTTAATGAGGTGGATTATCTGTCTATATTTCGTCCGGAGATACTGGATGTAATGGACAGGCTTAAAGCGATGGGACTTCGTCTTGCGGTGGCGTCTGCCACCAATATTGAACAGGTAGAGCGGATCCTGGGAGAAAATGGTGTAGCGTCCAGGCTGGAGCGGATGATCAGTGCCAGTACGTTTAAGAGAAGCAAACCGGATCCGGAGGTATATCTGTACACGGCAAAAGAGATGAAACTCAGGCCGGAGGAGTGCCTTGTAATTGAAGATTCCACAGTGGGAATTACAGCAGGCAGCAGAGCGGGAATGAAGGTTGCAGCACTGATTGATGACCGTTTTGCCTTTGATCGCAGTCTGGCTGATTATGAACTTCACTCTCTGCAGGATATTATTCCTCTGGCAGAGAGCCTTCTGGAAAAATGAAAAAGAGACGCGAAAGGAGGAATGTCGTGTGAGCGAAAAAAAAGCGGAGAGGCATTTGCCGGTACTGGAAAATGCGGATATCAGGAATGTTTATGAGCTGAACGGTATAACAGTTACAGAAGGGTATGTTCCCTTTGGAAAATTTCAGACGTATTTTCGTATTGCAGGAGATATTTCTTCCGGAAATCCGCCGCTTTTGCTTCTGCACGGCGGACCCGGTTCCACCCATAATTATTTTGAGGTTCTGGACTGCCTGGCAAAAGAGACCGGACGGGCAATAATAAGTTATGATCAGCTGGGCTGCGGTAATTCTTATATTGATGATTGTCCTGAATTGTGGAATGCGGATACCTGGGTGGATGAACTTTCAAATCTGATAGATGCTCTTGCTCTTGAGAAAATTCATTTGCTGGGTCAGTCATGGGGCGGAATGCTTGCTATTACCTACCTTGCTGAACGAACGCAGGAAGGCATATGCTCTGTTATTCTTTCGTCAACCCTTTCTGATTCACAGCTTTGGGGAAGAGAGCAGCACCGCATGGCATTGCAGCTTCCTGAAAAAGAGCAGCAGGCTATTGCAGAGGCTGAAGAGACGGGGAATTATTCGTCAGAGGAGTATCTGTCTGCTATCAGCCATTATATGCAGATACACTGCTGCGATCAGAAATACGGGGAAGATGCCCCGGAATGTCTGCGCCGTTCAAAGCGTTCGGGAACGGAATCTTATGTGACTGCGTGGGGGCCGGACGAACTTACGCCGGTTGGTACGCTTGCGGACTGGAATTATACAGACAGACTGCATGGCATTACAATTCCGGCTTTTATCGTGAGCGGGACAGAGGATCTCTGCACGCCTCTCATTGCAAAAACCATGTATGATAATTTGCCTCATGCCAGGTGGGAGCTCATGGCGGGCTGCCGTCATATGTGTTTTGTGGACAATAGGGAGGCATACTGCAGAAATCTTTCTGACTGGATGGCTGCTCATGACAGGCAGGCTGTTTGTGGCGTCGAAAGCAGATAATCGCGGTTTCGTGAATCAAACTCCTTTCATGGCAGAGTATCCAATCATAACTAAAAGAGACCGGCCGCGACAGTGCAGCAGCCGGTCTCTTTTATTCTGTTTGCAGATGAAAACAGTATGTTCCCTTTTTGACTGGTAAATAAAAAACGTCGTTCTCAGGAAGCAGGAGTAAGAAATTCTTTTGATACGTAAGCTTCCTGGCCATTAAACATAATAATTGCCCATTGCTCATCGTAGTCTCCGACATACTCTACCTCTGTGTCGGGGGCCAGAACACCAATGCGGGCATCGTCAGTGGACGGAGCCGGCCGCACGTTCAGTGTGTCTGTTGTGCGATACATAACAGCAGCGGCTTGTTCCGTTTCGGTTTCCGCTTCTGTGGTGTCCTCCTGCGAGGGAGCCATAGTCTCTGTTGCGACAGAGGGCGCAGTACTTTCTGCCACATCTGTCTGAGCCGGACGTATCATCTTTATGATAAAAAGAAGAACAATGATAATGGCAATGAGAAGAATCGGTTTTATAATACTGCCCGGATCGATGGAAGGTCCGGAAGAATATGCCCGGCGTCTGCGGCTGCTCTCAGTCCGGCCGCTCTTACGCCCTGTATCCTCCGTCGGGCGGCGCTTTGGTGCCGGTGTTTTTTTACGGCGCTCGCTGTAATCATTGGCGAAGGTATAAACTTCCTGAGAGAGCAGGTGATGTGCCTGATTGGCGTTATAGGCACTGTTGTCTTCTTCATGGATTGCCTTATTTCCGATTGTCCTGATTTTGTGATAATGTTCACAGGTTGTTTTGCTGATAGTTTCTTCCTCATAAAGGGCATCAATCATGTCAATCAGGCTGCCCTCGGTAATACCGGATTTTTCACAGAGACATTTAACCATGTACTCCAGAGTCTGACGGGCCTTGATCATAGCCATATTGTATTTTTTCTGGCCAATCAGGCGTTCTGTCTCCCGGACACCGCTTTGAATCCGCTCCCAGCTGCTCATGTTTGTATTGTCCTGATTATTCATAAGCATCTCCTTTGCAGTGTGATTGGTATCAAATATTTTAATATTTTATGAATATGTAAAAATATTGGGCATCAGGTCGAAAGGGCCCATGCCTCTTTCTATTATAATATATTAAAATAATTTATGCACCCATATTTTGAAGGAAAATTGAAAAATTAGGAAATATTTAATGTATATAACAGAATTCTGTCGATTGCGGCCGGGATTTGAGGATTAACTTGCGGAAATGGTGCTGCAATGATAATATGATAGAGAAGTATTTCGGCAGCTGCAGCCGGAGAAGTGGAGAGGAGTTAAAAATGAGATTACGCCATATACCAGGCGCGGAGCAGATGATAGAAGAGCATCCGCTTGTTATACATGAGCCAAAAGAGAAAAAGGGGAAATGGGCAGAGATTTTTGGCAATGACAGTCCTGTCTGGATTGAAATCGGAATGGGAAAAGGGCGGTTTATCACAGAGATGGCTTCCTGCAATCCGGGAGTAAATTTTGTGGGAATAGAAAGATACTCAACGGTACTTTTAAAAGGTATCAGGAAATCGGAGGAGAACAGGCCGGAAAACCTCAGATTTCTCTGTGTTGATGCGAGAGAGCTGGGAGAAATTTTTGGAAAGGGAGAAGTGGGCAGGATTTTTCTGAATTTTTCTGATCCATGGCCCAAAGATCGTCATGCCCGGAGAAGACTTACATCGCCTCCTTTTATGGCTGTTTACAATCAGATTCTTACTGCGGACGGGCAGGTAGAGTTTAAGACGGACAATGAAGAGCTCTTTAAATATTCTCTGGAGGCAATTGCAGAGGCCGGCTGGCATGTCCGGGAGTTTACTTTTGACTTATATAAAAGCGATATGGCAAAAGGTAATGTTCAGACTGAATATGAGGCCAAGTTTGCCGGTCAGGGAAAGCCCATCTGCAAACTTATTGCGGTCCGGTAAAAGATGATTCTGCATATACTGATTATAAAGCAAAATCAGTAAAGGCGGTCATATGAATCTGAAAAGCAAAATCAGCCGGGAGCTTATGAAAGCGACCAGTGATAAAGCGGAGCTGAATCAGTCCGTCCTGCGGCTGAAAAAACGTTTTGATGAAGCAGAAAAAGTAATCGGAACGGAACGGAGAATGGGGAAAGGGAAAGAAAAGAGGAGGAATTGAGAGGCTGCCGCGGTGGTTGAAAAGACGAAGAGATAGGTGTATAACTTTACAGGATATCATGAGATGATAAGTGGCTTCGGAGTTGCAGTATGCAGCTCCGATTTTTATTGTATTAATGAAGGATTGCAGAATAAAAGGAGAATAGACAGATATGAAAAAGAAATTAGCAGTGATGGCACTTTGTTTATCCATGGCGGCAGGCTCGTTAAGTGCCTGCGGAGGAAACACGTCAGAGACACAGGCGGTAGCGGAGACACAGGCAGCGAGCCAGGGCGCTGAAGAAAACAGCACAACGGAAGGAGAAGTTGCAGCACTTCCGGAAGGAATTGCAGAGGGCCCCATAATGCTGACAAGCGTTGGACAGAGTGCAGATGTAAATGTAGTGCAGACATTGCTTAAAAAATGTGAGATCGAGAGTGATTTGAATGCAACAGTTACAGCAGATCAGCTGGATGGTTACAAAACGCTTGTTCTGGCTATCGGAGGGAGCTCTAAAGGGCTCGGTGCAGCAGGCGTGGATGAAAATCAGGAGATTGAAAGGGTAAAAGCAGTAATTGCCAAGGCAGAAGAACAGGGAATGACAATCATTTCACTTCATATTGGCGGAAGCGCAAGACGCGGAACGCTGTCTGATAAATTTATTCCGGACGCTTTAGCTGCCGCTGATGCCGCCATTATTGTTTCGGAAGGCGATGAGGATGGAATGATGAAAGGGATTGTTACAGAAAACGGAATTCCGGCAGCTTTTGTTGAGAATCAGGTTGGAGCGGTTGAGCCTCTGCAGACTTTATTTGTTAAATAAAAAGCAGTTTGCTCTGCCACCTATGAATAACTCTGACGGATTCAGGCTAAATTTGAACCTGAATCCGTACAGGGGCTGATTATGCCGGTCTCTGTTATTTTTTTTGCCTGAAAATACGGAAATGGATGAAAAACGGCAAAATGCGGCTGGCAGGAACATAGAAAGGAGAAAAAAGTGAGCACCGAATTAATTATTTTTATTGTGATGATAGGTGTTTTTATGCTTTGCTGTTTCTGGGCAAAGCTTCCGGTAGGAGTGGCCATGATGCTCTCCGCTGTTGCGGGCTGTATTGTGGGCGGCAAGGGACTTCCTGTCCGTCATCTTGTGGAAGGAACATTTTCCTATATTGACACAATCCTTGTTATTTCAACAGCTATGGTATTTATGAAAGTCGTAGAGAAATCCGGAGCACTGGACGCACTCAGCACTGTCATTATTAAGCGTTTTCACAGATACCCTGCAATTTTGTTAATTCTGATTATGCTTGTCATCATGTTTCCGGGAATGATTACCGGTTCTTCTACTGCTGCGGTTTTGTCTGCAGGAAGTATTATGGCTCCGGTTCTTTTGCTGATGGGAATTGATACCGTATCTGCGGCGGCTATTATCGCCATGGGTGGTCTGATGGGAATGGTTGCGCCGCCGGTTAACCTGCCTGCAATGATTATTGGCGGAGGTATTGACGTTCCGTTTGTGGGATTTGGTATTCCACTTTTATTGCTTACAATTCCGATTGCAATTTTTTCTGCACTTTTTCTTGGACTTAAACCGGCCAGCAAAATGGATTATTCCAAAGTAGAGGCTAAACTCAACACCGAGATAACAGAAAAATATGGAATTCGTATTTATATTCCACTGGTGGTTTTGATACTGTTAATGGCGCTCACAAAAATTTTCAAGGTTATTCCTGATATCGGAATGCCACTGATGTTTGTCGTAAGCGCCGCAGTAGGAATGTTTACAGGAAGAAAGTTTAATATCTTTCAGACCATTGCAGAAGCGGTTCACAGTTCTCTTCCGGTAATGGGAATTCTTATGGGCGTTGGGATGTTTATTCAGATTATGACACTCACAGGTGTCAGAGGATTTATTGTTATGACGTGTCTGGGACTTCCTGAAAGTGTGCGTCTGATTGCTGCAGGTATTTCTATTCCTCTTTTCGGTGCCGTATCCTCATTTGGCGCTGCTTCAGTTCTGGGTGTGCCGTTTTCCCTGGCATTTCTCAATATGGACACGGTTTATACGATTGCGGGACTGTCCTTCATTGCTTCTCTGGGGGATATGATGCCTCCTACAGCTCTGGCGGGAATTTTTGCAGCTCAGGTAACGGGAGTGGAAAAATATACGGCGGTTCTGAAAAAATGTATGATTCCCATGATTGTAATGGTAATTTATGGATTAATATTTATCTACTTCTCAAAATCAATAGCAGCATTTTTCTAAAGGAGGGCATTAAGTATGGTAATGACATTGATTTACAGAGCGATTGCGCTTTTAATGTTTGTTTTTGTGGCATATGACATGTACAAAGAAGATGCTCCGTCCCTGAAGGTAAATGCCTGCATGGTTCTGGTTCCTCTTTTACTGCGCATTTTGATGATAAAATAAGGAGGGGTGGAAATGAATTTAAAAAAATACAAACACGCCATCACTGCCGTGTGTGTTCTGGGCAGTTTGGCAGTTGCCGGAATAGCCGGAAAAGATTTTTATGATTTCAGGCATTATGAAGAAGTTATTATTCCGGGAGAAGGTGTGACTTCAACCTTTCAGCTGAGTGATTACAATGAGAATCTGAAGGGAACTTTTGGTGATACAACAGTTTATGTTATGGAAGGAGAAAAAGAAGGTGGTTCTTTTCTCGTACTGGGAGGAACCCATCCCAATGAGCCTTCCGGACATATGGCGGCTATCACAATGATTGAGAGCGGAAAAGTGGAAGCAGGAACTGTGTATGTCATTCCAAGGACGGACAACAGTGCTTTTACCCATAATGACGCGCAGGAAGCATCCCCCCATTTTTTTCATATAGAAACTGAAAGTGGAACGAGAGAATTTGTGTTTGGTTCTAGAGCGTCTAATCCCATTGATCAATGGCCGGATCCCGACGTATATACGCATCAGTCGGGACAGACATTGTCGGGAAGTGAAATGCGCAATATTAACAGAACTTACCCAGGTGTAAAGGACGGAACTCTGACAGAGCAGATTTCTTATGCGATTACAAACATGATTACTACGCTTGATATTGATATGGAGATGGATCTTCATGAGGCATCGCCTGAATATCCAACAGTTAATGCGACTGTAGCACATGAAAGAGCCATGGACATGGCCTCTATGGGAATTCTTGAACTGCAGATGGCGGGAGTGGACATGTCTCTGGAGCCGTCGCCGGTAACTCTTCGTGGTCTGACACACAGAGAGCTGGGAGATCATACCAATACTCTTGCGCTTCTGATGGAAACGGGAAATCCTTCTCAGGGACGTTTACACGGAGCCACAAGCGAAGAACTGATTATTGATGGAAAAGATAAATTTTATGAAAAAGCAGCTGAACTGGGCTACCTGTATATCCCATATGATGAAAATGGCGCATCATTGGATATGCGTATCGGCCGTCATCTGCAGGGGTGTGTTGAGTATATGAAAGCTTTTAGTGATATGTACGGAGCGGAAAAGGGAGAAATAATCATGACAGGAATTCCCAGCTATGAAGACCTGACATCGGGAGGGAAAACAATAGGCGATTACCTGAACTGATTATTTCAGTAAATACAAATGATACTGAGTTCTGTTTTAGCTCTCTCAATTCGAAGAGGGCTAAAACAGGAAGCCGGTTTAGAAAACAACAAAAAAATCATAAAAAAGTATTAAAAAACGATAAAAAAAGGGTTGACTTTTTTTTTCAGTTGAGATAAAATATCCACTGTGCCAAGCAAATGGCACCAAAAATAAATAAGCGCCTTTAGCTCAGTTGGTAGAGCAGTAGACTCTTAATCTATTTGTCCAGGGTTCGAGTCCCTGAAGGCGCACTTAAGGCACTGATTTTGCAGACGGAGAGCTGCGGGGTCGGTGTTTTTTTTGTCCGCAGGCAGAGAACTGCGGGGGAAGGAGAAAGTGATGAAAAATTTTTATACGGAAGAAGGATGGAATGAAATTTTAAAGGAGCAGGAGAAGGTTTTGCGGTATGATACTTTTGACAGAAGGCAGGCTTTGGAGCTGGGACTTATGATTGCGGAAATTGCAGAGAAAAAATATCATGGCGCGGTTGCTGTCCGGATTGTGGAAGATGAGACGGATATTTTTGCCTATAAAATGGAGGGTGCAACTCTGGAAGCGGATTGGTGGATGACGAATAAGCTGGCGGCTTCCAGACTGACGGGAATGAGTTCTCTTCGCGCGCTGACCGCATCCCGTGCAGGAGAGCTGGAACCGGTCTGGAAAGCAAGGGAAGAGAATTTTTTTGTCTGCGGCGGATGCATTCCGGTGCTTATGAAGGACGGGAGCCGTCCGTATTCCTATGTGATGGTGTCGGGTATGGAGCACTGGGATGATCATCAGGTAATTGCCGACGCGATGGCAAGTCAGCTGGGCGTGGAGATTTGCGAGATTAAGAAAGGGATGCTTTCAAACAGTTAAAGGTGGCATAAGCCGGAGTGCTGTGACAGTATTTGATTTTGAAAAAAATGAAAGATCCCTCTTCCCTTTCCGGTCAGTTTAGTGTATGCTTAGATACGACACTATATATTGTGTTATCTGAGAAATAAAACCAATATTTGGTGTGGATTTCCATTAAATGGAAAAAATTGGAATATATGTGGAAAAAGCAGGAACAGCCTTGAACGGCTGCAGCACATAGAAAGGCGGAGAGAAGCAGGAATGGTAGTTACAACAAATGTTATCAAGAGAAACGGGGAAGAGGTAAGTTTTGACAAGAGTAAAATTGTCAATGCCATTACCAAAGCAAACAATGAAGTGGATCGGCTTCACCATATGAATGAGTATCAGATTGAGGCGATTGCTGATACAATTGCTGTCCGGGTACAGGAGATGACGCATGCGGTTAATGTGGAAGATATCCAGGATATGGTTGAGACGAGCATTATGGAAATGCGAGGCTATGAGGTTGCGCAGAAGTATGTACGTTACCGCTATAAAAGAGAGCTGAAAAGAAAGTCAAATACAACGGACAACGGTATTCTGGCTCTTCTGGAGCACATTAATGAGGAAGTTAATCAGGAAAATTCCAATAAAAATCCGATTATTAACTCCACGCAGCGCGATTACATGGCAGGAGAGGTCAGCAAGGATCTGTCCCGGAGAGTACTCCTTCCGGATGAAGTGGTAAGAGCTCATGAGGAGGGAATTATCCATTTTCATGACTCCGATTATTTTGCACAGAAAGAGCACAACTGTGATCTGATAAATCTGGAAGATATGCTGCAGAATGGTACCGTAATCAGTGAAACCATGATAGAGAAGCCCCACAGCTTTTTTACTGCCTGCAATGTGACTACGCAGATTGTGGCACAGGTGGCCAGCAATCAGTACGGCGGACAGTCGTTTACTCTGGCGCATCTGGCTCCGTTTGTTGATATCAGCCGGAAGAAAATTAAGAGGAATGTGATTGAGGAGCGCAAAGAGTGCAATGAGAGCCTGGATGAGGCCATTATTGACAAGATAACGGAACGCCGGCTCCGCGAAGAGATAAAGAGCGGAATACAGACCATACAGTATCAGCTTATCACATTGATGACGTGCAACGGACAGGCACCTTTTGTGACTGTGTTCATGTATCTGGATGAGGTGGAAGAGGGCCAGACCAGAGATGATCTTGCACTGATCATTGAAGAGGTTATGGTTCAGAGAATGCAGGGTGTGAAAAATGAAAAAGGTGTCTGGATCACGCCGGCATTCCCGAAACTTATCTATGTTCTGGATGAGGATAATATCACAAAGGATTCCAAGTACTGGCATCTGACAGAACTGGCAGCAAAATGTACGGCTAAAAGAATGGTTCCGGATTACATTTCGGCGAAGATAATGAAGGAGCTGAAAAACGGAGAGGTTTATCCCTGTATGGGATGCCGTTCTTTCCTGACGGTAGAGGATTCACAGATGCTCCCCAATGGTCATCACAAGTTTTACGGCCGCTTCAATCAGGGCGTTGTGACAATCAACCTTGTGGATGTTGCCTGCTCATCAGAAGGCGATATGGATCGCTTCTGGGAAATTCTGGACGAGAGGCTTGAGCTGTGTCACCGGGCGCTGCGCTGCCGTCATGAGCGTCTGCTTGGAACCGTATCAGATGTGGCGCCTATTCTGTGGCAGAACGGAGCGCTGGCCCGTCTGAAGAAGGGGGAGAAGATAGACAGACTTCTCTACAACGGATATTCTACAATTTCTCTGGGATATGCGGGATTGTATGAGATGTGTATGAGAATGCTGGGAAAATCCCATACGGATCCGGAAGCGAAAGTCTTTGCGCTTCAGGTTATGCAGCGTCTCAACGATAAGTGCCGGGAGTGGAAGGAAGCGGAGAATATCAGTTATTCCGTTTATGGCACACCCATGGAGTCAACTACGTATAAATTTGCGAAGTGTCTGCAGAAACGGTTTGGAATTATTCCGGGGGTAACAGATAAAAATTATATTACAAACAGTTATCATGTTCATGTTTCAGAGGAGATTGACGCTTTCAGTAAACTGAAATTTGAGGCTGAATTCCAGAAACTGTCGCCGGGCGGCGCCATCAGCTACATTGAAGTTCCCAATATGCAGTCCAATATAGAGGCTGTTCTTTCAGTAATGCAGTTTATTTATGATAACATTATGTATGCGGAGCTTAATACCAAGAGTGATTACTGTGAGTGCTGCGGTTATGACGGGGAAATAAAAATAACGGAAGATGCATCAGGAAAACTGGTGTGGGAATGCCCCAACTGCCACAACCGGGATCAGAATAAAATGTTTGTGGCGCGCAGAACCTGCGGCTATATCGGTACGCAGTTCTGGAATCAGGGACGGACACAGGAGATTCGGGACAGAGTTCTTCATCTGTAATATCAGAATATATCGGGGAAAATAGATAAGATGTACTACGGTGCGATTAAAAAATGTGACATTGCCAATGGTCCCGGGGTAAGAGTCAGCCTGTTCGTATCAGGATGCCGCCACCACTGCAAAGGCTGTTTTAATTCTGAAACGTGGGATTTTTGCTTTGGGCAGCCCTACACAAAAGAGACGGAGAAAGAAATTCTGGAACTTCTGGAACCGGATTATATTCAGGGCTTTACACTGCTGGGCGGCGAACCCTTTGAACCGGAAAATCAGGAGGTTCTGTCCGGACTTTTAAAGCGGATACGTGAAAAATTTCCGGAAAAGGATATCTGGTGTTATACCGGGTATCTGTGGGATGCGGATCTGCAAAAGGGAGGAAAAGTCTACACAGAGAATACAGATGAAATGCTTTCCTGCGTGGATGTTCTGGTAGATGGTGAATTTATTGAGGAAGAGAAGGATCTCACACTCAGGTTTCGGGGCAGCCGGAATCAGAGGATTATTTATCTGAAGGAAAAACAGAAATAATCATTGAATCATAAAAGAGGGATGCGCTGCTGTCCAGGTGTTTTGGCGGCGCATCCCTTTTTGGGTGTATGTGGTGTTTATATTGAAGCAAATCAGCGGGAAAGCTGTTCGGCTTCCCATTCTGTCAGGTTTCCGCTGTAAGCGTCAATCTTGAATTCATAGTCCATATTATCATATATGAGTCTTCCTTCATATTCCATACGTCCGTCATCCTCTTTCAGACGAAGAATGATGTCATCTCCCGATGCGCCGGGTACCCGTTTCAGAACAGTGTCACGTGCCTGTTCTTCCGATATAAGCCCCTCGGCTGTATTTTGGGACTGAAGAATATTTTCCGTATCAAAATCGTAGCTCAGAACAGAGCCGTCGGAGGTACAGATTTTATAATTATATTCCGTACCGTCTGATGAGACAAATTCCACTTCATAAACGGTGGTGCCGTCACTGTAATCCTGCTCTGTTTTTATATATACCACATCATTTTCCGCTATGCCGGCGTGGGAAAGTGCGATTGCCTGAGCCTGATCCTGGCTCACAGGGGCGCCGGATGTGTTTTGAGATGTCTGATTTTTATTACCGGCTGCCGGCATTGTCGTTTCATTTTCCGGAGATATTGCAACGGTGCTGCCGGTGTCTGTTCCGGCTGTTTCACTCTCTTCTGTCCCGGCTTCTCCGGAGACGTTTTTCTCAATAACAACTCCTGTCATGGCATCAATGTCATAGAGGTACTCCGTATTTCCATCAGAAAAATTTATCTCATAGAAGAAGGTACCATTTTTGCTGTCCAGGCCAGCTGAGGAGAAGGAAGCGCTGTCTGCCGGTATGCCGGCATCCTTTAAGGCGGCGTCCTTGGCTGCGTCAATACCTATATATTCTGCAGTGGATGCGGTATCCTGGCTCTGGCACCCAGAAAGTGAAAAAGCCAGAAATGCTGCAAGACCAATTGAAATGATTTTTTTTCTCATAAAAGTGTGATCCTTTCCGGGCCGGCATCAAAAAATAAAACCGGCTCTGTTATTTATATGATAGACACAGTATAGTATCAAAGTATTAAAAAAAAATTAAAATAAAAAGGTGTTTTGTCAATGAACCGGCCGGTCTATTTAAGCGGAAGCGAAACAGTAAAGCAGCTGCCTTCTCCGGGTTTGCTTTGCAGTGAGATTGTTCCGCCATGCAGCTGTACAATCTGACGGATCATAGCCAGTCCCAGCCCCAGTCCGGCATCAGTGCCCCGGGAAGGATTTACCTGGTAAAAGCGCTGCCAGATTTTCTCCTGATGTTCCGGCGCAATGCCGATTCCGTCATCCCGGACCTGCAGAACAGCCTTATCACTCTCAGATGTCAGAGTAAGAAAAATATTACCGTTTTCCTTTCCGTACTGTCTGGCGTTATCCAGCAGGTTTGTGATAACTCTGGATAAAAGAAGAGGATCGGCCTGAATTGAAATTTTGTCCTCTATCTTCCGGTGAATAGAAATGTTTTTTACGCCTGTGTCCTGTTCCTCGCACAGAACCCTTGCCATTTCACTCAAATCCACAGTTTCGCGCCGGATTTTCTGAGTTCCCAGATCAAGGCGCGTCATATCAAGAAGACGGCCGATCAGCAGAGACATTTTTTTTGCCTGACGTTCGATGACATCTATGGCTTCTGCGTATTCCTCCGGAGAATCTGCATGCTTTTTCGCAAAGCTGCACTGAGCCAGAATTACGGCAGTGGGGGTGCGCAGCTCATGAGAAGCATCGGAAGTAAACTGTTTTTCTGCCTCAAAGGATTTTTCCAGGCGCGCAAACATATGGTCAAAAGCACTGGAGAGGCGGCTTACCTCATCGCGTCCGTCAGGAAGTCTTATACGCTGTGTCAGATCCTGCCCTTCACTGATTTTTCCGGCCACCTCAGTAATGTGGGAAATGGGGTTAAGTGTGCGCTTGGCTATCAGGTATCCCCCCAGTGCGGCGGAGAAAATAAAGAACGGAAGAATAATGAAAAAGACTGCAAAAACACGGTCTATAATCTGAGTTCCGTCAGGTGTTTTTAAAACGCCGCGGAGCCATACTCCATCGTTCCATCCGGAAGGAATCCAGAAATCAGTTACACAGTATCTGTCGCCATCAGAGTAAATAAATTTAGTGACGCCATTTTCCAGAACTGTTTCAACCGGAAACGAGGGAGGTGCCTGCCCGGTCAGCAGGCTTTTGTTCTTATTATAGATAAGCATGTATGCATCGTTTACATAAAATTGAAAATCAGAGCTCAGATTCAGAGTACCGTCTTTTAATGTAACTTCAGCAATGTTGCTGCGAATGGAAAGAGACAGAATATTTTCTGTTTCTCTTCGGGAAACGCTGTCACTGACAAGAAGAATGATTCCCAGGCAAAGAGCCGCAAGAAGAGTCATGAAGCCGGTAAACCAGAGTGTCAGTTTTAGTTTGATGGAAAGTCTCCGTTTCATTTATCCTCCCTGATCATCCAGCCGGCACCCCAGACCGTGTGAATTAATTTTTTTTCCTGTCCGCCGTCAATTTTCTTTCTGAGATAGCTGATGTAGACGTCCACCACGTTTGAGCCGCCGCTGTAGTCATAATTCCAGATGTGATTTTCAATTTTTTCACGGGAAAGGACGATCCCGGGATTCATGCACATATACTCCAGGATGGCATATTCCCTGACAGACAGATCAATTTTTTTCCCGCCCCGGGAAACGGTATGATTTCCTACATTCAGGACAAGATCGCCGATAGTAACTGTGCTGGATTTATGAGGAGTGCGTTTTCGGGTCATGGCGCGGATGCGGGCCATCAGTTCATCAAAATCGAAGGGTTTTATCAGATAGTCATCAGCTCCGGCGTCCAGTCCGGTTACACGATCAGAGACGCTGTCACGTGCCGTCAGAAGAAGAATGGGAAGCTCGTTTCCCTGAGCACGCAGTGTTTTGAGTACTTCCAGACCATCCTTGCCCGGCATCATGATGTCCAGAATTGCCGCGTCATATTCTGTATTTTCCAGATAATAAAGTGTTTCATTTCCGTCAAAGCAGGAATCCACGCCATACCCTTCTTTTTCCAGTGTTCTGGAAATCAGGCGGTTCATATCCCGCTCATCCTCAGCTACAAGTATTCTCATTGAATCCTCCCTCTATCCTGCAGCCCTGGCCTGAGTAATATTCTGTGCCTGTATTATCTGCTGCGGCTGCTATGCTGAATTTATCATCTGATTATATTATATCGAAAAATTTTTATTTTTTAAATCTTCTAATATTTTTTTAATAATTTCCCTTTAATATGACCATATCAAAGGAAATACACAAATAAAAAATAAAAAGAAAATCATCAGGAGGGAATAAGTTTGAAACAAAGAAGTAGAGGTAAACCGCCAAAAAAGTGTATAGCAAACAAGCCACCCGAAAATTGGCAATT
>CALWSF010000042.1 GCA_944384125.1 uncultured Lachnospiraceae bacterium
AAAAAAATAAATAATCCATCCCATTGAATTTCAAAAAAACACCTGCATAACACTTAAGTTGACGACATTGCCCGTTTACGGGGGAGCCGGTAAGGAAAAACAAGAAATGAACCTCTTGGAGAGGTGGTAGGAAGTCAAAGCAAACCAGCAAGCCCCTTATGGGGCTGGCCGGTAGAAGGAAGCACTGAGATGCCCTTTTAAGGGCAGCTGAGAATGTGGTGCAGCTGGCAGACTTTCAGTGCGCCTTCCCGGCGCAAGCAGGCAACAGGCCCTTATAGGGCCAGAACAAACCACCGGCTAAGCCGGTGGTCATGATTTCAGCGTAGATCCGGAGACGTTTGAACTTTCTTTTCAGGTTAAAGATCAGGAGATTTCTGTTTCGGAAAAATCTGAAAAACGTGTGGTAAAAAAATATACGGAATCGGAAAATACCGTATCATGGAACTATCCGGATGAGAATATTCAGGTGGAGCTTACTTCCAAAGAAAATTATATGGAGGTCCAGATAAGTTCAAAGGAAGATGGAGACAATGCATTTACGTGGCCTCATGTAGCGGCAGATCAGTATTATCTTCCGCTGGGAGAGGGAAAACGTGTGCCTGCGGATGATGATGAATGGATTTCCTATCTGGCACAGCGGGAGGTAACGGCGATGGAACAGCTGTCCATGCCGCTATGGATCTCTGAAAAGGGAAATTACTGTGTGATGTTTATAATGGAAAATCCTTATCGGACCCGGATGGAGTTTTCTGCGCAGCCCAAACTGGAATTTTCTGTAGCCCATGAATATCCTGAAATAGATGAGAATAAAACAAATTCCTATCGAATTTATGTGACTGAGAATGATCCTGCAGACTGCGCAAAGATTTACAGAAATTATGTCAAAGAAAAAGGTGCGTTTGTTACGCTTTCTCAGAAGGCGCAGGACAATCCTGACATCGAAAAACTGTATGGCGCACCATTTATCTACCTGTGGGGAGATAATGTGATTTCCGAAGAGAACATAAACTGGGAAGCTTTTCGTCAGGCCCTTGATTCCCCGGTTATGGCTCATCTTAAATCTTTTTCGGAAAATATGGAAAATGGCAGTGAATACGAAAATGTACTGACAGATGTGAGAGGGCAGGACTATGTTGCAGAATATCAGAAAAATGTGATTTGCAGCTATATCAGTCAGGCGCTTATGAGGGATGATTTCTGGAATCCGGAAATATTTACTGAAACCAGTCCCCAGATGGATGAGCTGCTGTCTGACAGAAACAACGAACTGACTGCTTCAGAGAAACTGAAGCTCCATAAATGGGCTCTGGCGGTAAACCTTCCGGAGGTATTTTGTGCGGCGTCTGACTGGATGAACGCATCAACAGTTGATTTGCTCCGTGATATGCAGAGCGCCGGAATTGATCGTGCATGGATTGGTCTTAACAGCTGGGAGCAGGCGTATGCCAAGCCGGAGCTTGTCGAGCAGGCTGCAGCTGCGGGCTATCTGATTGCCAGTTATGATTCTTACCACTCTATTCATGAGCCGGGAGCAGAACAGTGGATTACAGCACAATTTGATGATACATCACTCTATGAAAATGCCACAGTAACAAAAAAGGATGGAACAAAAGAGAGTGGATTTAAAAATGTAGGAAGAAAACTGAATCCGGTCTGTTCGATGTCTGCAGTAAAATCCAGGATGGAGGAAATCATGTCCAATGATCTTCCGTTTAATTCATGGTTTATTGACTGTGATGCAACAGGAGAAATTTATGATGACTATACGCCGGGACATATCACAACCCAGGAGCAGGATCTGGCAGCCCGACTGGAGCGGATGGCTTATATCAGAGACAACTATGGCCTCATAATCGGTTCGGAAGGAGGAAATGATTTTGCGGCCGGAACGATTGCATACGCACATGGTATTGAGCTCCCCAGCTTTTCCTGGATGGATGAAGATATGAAAGCCAATACTGACAGTGAGTACTATATCGGAAAATATTATAATCCGACGGGCGGAGTAGCTGAACATTTTGCAAAAAGAATACCTGTCAAGGACAAATACTACTCCATTTTTGTTGATCCGCAGTATGATGTTCCGCTGTTTAAACTTGTTTACAATGATTCTGTTCTTACAGCCGCTCACTGGGACTGGTCTACTTTTAAAATTAAAGGTGCAACAGGAGACAGAATGATCCGGGAGATCCTGTACAATGTATCTCCGCTGTATCATCTGGATCGTACAGAGTGGGAGGAGTTCGGAGAAGATATTGCGGCGCATCATCAGATTTGGTCATTTTTCAGCAGGGAGGCCGCGGAGAAGGAAATGACAGATTTTGAGTATCTGGAGAAAGACGGTACTGTGCAGAGAACCGAATATGGGAATTCTCTGACGGTTGTTGCTAATTTCAGCGATACAGTTTATTCTTACCGGGGAACCGATATTGCCGCCCATTCTGTGTTAATTGAAAAAGATGGAACGGGCATGGTTTATACTCCTTCCCTGGATTCTGACCATGAGTGATGACACTGGATTTTTGCGCTGCCCCGCCATTTTCGGAGCCGACAGGAAAAAGGCGGGAATTTTATGGATGAACCGGGGCAAGACGAATATATTGTAAGTAAATAAGGCAGTAGCGTCAGAGGATTGATATGCAGATATATGTAGTCAGGGAAAAGGATACGGTTGATATCATAGGAAGGATTTTCAGCGTGGATCCGCTGGAAATTGCCTGGGCAAATCAGATTGAACCTCCGTATCGTCTGGCTGTTGGTCAGTCTCTTTTTATTCCGGACGGAGGAAGCCGGGAGGAAGGGGAAAGCCGTTTCCGGAATTATGAGGAGAGGAGCATGGGGATACGTCTGGGAGGATATGCTTATCCATGGATTGATCCGTCTGTACTTCAGGAAACAGCGTCTTACCTGACGGAAATTTCTGTATTTTCCTATGGTTTTACAGAAGCGGGAGATTTGATTTTTCCACAGGAGGCGGGAGAAAACAGAATAATTTCGGAAGCGCGGAGACAGGGAGTACTGCCCGTTTTGGTTCTTACTCCTCTGGACAGCGAGGGCCGTTTTAATAATAATCTTATATCGGATCTTGTAAGGAACCTGCAGGTGCAGCAGCGTGTGATCCGGGAATTATGGAAAGTGGCGCAGGAAAAGGGATACGGGGAAATAAATGTGGATTTTGAGTATGTTCTGGCAGAGGACAGGGACAGATTTACAGATTTTGTCCGGCGCCTTCACACGGTAATGAGTGTTTTTGGAGTTCGTGTAACGGTTGCACTGGCACCGAAAACATCTGGAAATCAGCGGGGACTGCTCTATGAAGGAATTGATTATCAGGCATTGGGGGATGTGGCTGACGGGGTATTTTTGATGACATATGAATGGGGGTATACCTATGGCCCGCCTATGGCGGTGGCACCTCTAAATATGGTAAGGAGAGTGGTGGATTATGCTGTCAGCGTGATAGAACCGTCTAAAATTATGCTGGGAATACCTAATTACGGGTATGACTGGCCGCTCCCTTATGAGAGAGGAGTAACAAAGGCGAGAAGCCTGGGATATACGGAAGCGGTTCAGCTTGCAATAGACCACGGAGTTCCTGTTTATTATGATGAGAAGGCTCAGAGCCCTTATTTTCACTACTGGCAGTATGGTATACGTCATGAGGTGTGGTTTGAGGACGTGAGAAGCGTACAGAAAAAATTTGGACTTGTGAAGGAATACGGACTGGCCGGGGCCGGTTACTGGCAGCTGATGCGTTTTTTCAGAGCATCCTGGCTGCTGGCAGATGAGGAGTTTGGGATTCTGAGACAGTGAGGAAAAGACTGAGCAAAAGAAAGAGTTGACACGGCCGGAGCAGACGCATTATCATAAAAATGATAGCTTGACGCACCGGAAATATCCGGAAGAAACAGGAAAGGAAAAACGGAAATGGATGACAGAAAAATTGCCGTGCTCATTGATGCGGAAAATGTATCGGGCAAGTACATTAAGCTGATTATGGATGAGGTCAGCAATTACGGGACAGCCACATACAAGAGATTATACGGCGATTTTCAGACGGCCAGTGTTAAGGCGTGGATGAAGAATTTACAGGACTATGCCATCACGCCGGTCTTTCAGTACAATTATACGCAGGGAAAAAATGCGTCAGATTCGGCGCTTATCATTGATGCGATGGATATTTTATATTCCGGACATGTAAATGGTTTCTGCATAGTAACATCAGACAGTGATTTTACAAAGCTGGTTCTCAGGCTCAGAGAATCAGGCATGACGGTTATAGGAATGGGCGAGCAGAAAACGCCAAATTCGCTGGTCTCTGCCTGTGAGACATTTAAGTTCCTTGATATTCTTTTAAAGGATGGAAACCGCACTGAGGACGAGCCGCAGGCTCTGGCAAGAAAGCCTGAGGAGCAGGAAGGACGGAAAAAGGACAGAGACGGAAATGCGGCGGTAAGCAATATTCCGGATATTAAAGAGATGGAGAAGGAAGTGCTTTCCATTATTGATACTCATGCGGGGGATGACGGCTGGGTTGATCTTTCGGAGCTGGGAGATAATCTTCCCAAACGTGTTCCCGGTTTTGATCCCCGTAATTATAACTGTTCCAAGCTAAAGCAGTTTATTGAACTGTTTGATTCAGTTGAGGTAAAGTCAGCGCGCAATCCGCATAATAAAATCCTGTCAATCATTTATGTGCGGATAAAACAGGAGGAAAAGCCGGCGCCGCCGAAACAGAAGCAGAGAAGAAGAAAGCGTGCCAGAGAAAGTGCCGCGGCCATGCAGTAGAAAAGTGGAACTGGCAGGAAGACGCGATGAAAGGAAACAGAAGATGACGAAGAAAAAACTGGCATTGGAGATTATTGAGCGCCTGAAGGCGGAATATCCGGACGCGGGATGTACGCTGGATTATAATGAGGCGTGGAAACTTCTTGTAAGTGTGCGCCTTGCGGCTCAGTGTACAGATGCCCGTGTGAATGTGGTAGTGCAGGATCTGTATGCGAAATATCCGGATGTGAATGCCCTGGCCGATGCTCCTGTGGAGGAGATAGAAAAAATTGTAAAGCCCTGTGGATTGGGGCACAGCAAGGCACGGGACATAAGTGCGTGTATGAGGATGCTACGTGATGAGTACAAAGGTGCGGTCCCGGATGATTTTGAGGCGCTCTTAAAGCTTCCCGGAGTTGGAAGAAAGAGTGCAAATCTGATTATGGGGGATGTGTTTGGAAAGCCTGCGATTGTCACAGATACCCATTGCATAAGGCTGGTAAACCGGATGGGGCTGGTAGACGGCATTAAAGAGCCGAAAAAAGTGGAGATGGCGCTGTGGAAGCTGATTCCTCCGGAAGAGGGAAGTGATTTCTGTCATCGCCTTGTTTACCATGGCAGGGATATCTGTACAGCCCGCACAAAGCCATTCTGTGACAGATGCTGCCTTTCTGATATCTGTGCAAAAGTGGGAGTAGAGGAGAAGAAGAACAAAAAATAAGGGGGTGCTGAGGTGCCTGAGACGGGACGGGAGACGGCCGGCCCTCTTTTTCTGTGGCAGATTTTCTGGCCGTTCTGGGTAGATGATGCGGTTGCTGTCTGTGTTGCACAGCTTGGCCCCGCTGATATGGCATCATGCCTGCTGCTTTCTTTTTTAATAAGTTTTTCTGTTCTCTATCCTTTTTACAGACGCAGGGAAAAACGGAGCCGGACTGTCAGGGAGACAGAGAGTTATACCGGACATACCAAGAAAACAGAGTGTGTGGTGCCGGGTAATGCGCGGAAAAAAGAAGATGCCGGAATCAGAGAAAATGTGATTTGGATTTTGAAGCTGTTTTTGTCTGCGGCATCTGTCAGTGTGTTTTTAAACCTCAGCTTCAGGCTTCCGGTAATCCGCGAGTTCTTTTTCCGGGATTCCGGGGCGGCCGGCACGCTGTTTCATATGCCTTTGTATATGCAGATTATTGTTATGGGGATTGCCTCTCCGCTGGAGGAAGAACTTTTATTCCGCGGCATGATGTTCAATCGTCTGAGAGTTATACTTCCCTTCTTTCCTGCTGCTATCGTGTCGGCTGCTTTTTTTGGATTTGTGCACAGAGGCATGGCACAGATACTGTTTGCCGGTGTACTTGGCTTTCTGCTGGCTGTTATCTATGAGCGTTTTAGAAAGCTCTGGCCGGTATTTGTATTTCACTGCGGTGCCAATCTTGCATCTGTTGCACTTGAAGCGTCAGGGGGAATTTCAGATTCGGCAGGAATTTACATCTGTCTCCTGGTGTGCTCAGGGGCGGGGATATTTCTGGGACTGAGAGAATTCATGAAGCAAAACAGAAGACCGTGTGAGGAGGAGTAGGAATGCTGTCATTTGAGAGTGATTATACCGAAGGCGCACATGAGAAGATTCTGGAGCGTCTGATGGATACAAACCGGGAAAGTCTGCCCGGGTATGGTGCGGATCGATACAGTGAAAGTGCGCGGGAAAAAATTAAGAATGCCTGTCGCTGTCCCGGAGCCGCGGTTTATTTTCTGGTGGGAGGAACTCAGACAAACGCCGTTGTTATTGATGGGCTTCTGGGGGCCTGTGAGGGCGTGATAGCGGCCCGGACGGGGCATATCAATGTACATGAGGCGGGGGCGATTGAAAAAACGGGACATAAGGTCCTGGAGCTGCCGGAGCATCAGGGCAAAATAGCTGCCGGGGAGCTTCGGGATTTTCTGAAAAGTTTCTGGTCTGATGAAAATCATTCTCATATGGTTTATCCGGGAATGGTATACATTTCCCATCCAACAGAATACGGAACTCTTTATTCCTGCAGTGAGCTGGAGGATATTTCATCTGTCTGCAGAGAGTACAAAATCCCCCTTTATATGGATGGAGCGCGTCTGATATACGGTCTTGCAGGGGCGGAAAGTGATGTGTCGCTGCCGGACATTGCCCGTTTGTGCGACGCATTTTACATAGGCGGGACAAAAGCGGGTGCGCTCTGCGGAGAGGCAGTTGTATTTACAAAAGATCGTGTGCCGCTACATTTTACGGCGCAGATAAAGCAGCACGGAGCGCTTCTGGCCAAGGGAAGACTTCTGGGGATTCAGTTTGATACTCTGTTTACAGACCGGCTGTATGAGAAAATCGGATTGCATGCTGCTGAGATGGCCGGCAGGCTGAAGGAAGGGCTGAAGGAGCGGGGATACAGTTTTTATCTGGAGTCTCCCACCAATCAGCAGTTTGTAATACTGACGAAGGAGCAGTACGAAAGGCTGAAAAAACATGTTGCGGTCAGTTTCTGGGAGCAGCTTTCTGATTCGGGGATTGTGGTGCGCTTTGCTGTCAGCTGGGCGACGCGGCAGGAGGATCTGGAGGCTCTCTGGGAGGTGCTGGACAGGCTGAAGATGGAAGAAACGCAGGAGGTCGGCTGATGGAACGCTGGGTAAAAATGGAGGATATTTCGGATGGAAAGCTCTATGACAGAGATGACATGGTCAGAGCAGACTGCGGCGGTTGCGAGGGATGTTCGGCGTGCTGCCGCAAAATGGGGAAATCGATCATCCTTGACCCTTATGATATATTTCGCCTGACAGCCAAAATGGGAAAGACATTCGAAGAGCTGATGGCCGGCTGTATAGAGCTTAATGTGGTGGACGGAATTATTCTTCCCAATCTGTCCATGAACGGACGGGAGGAGTCCTGTGCCTTTCTCTCAGAGGAGGGCAGGTGCAGTATACATTCTTTTCGGCCTGGCATCTGCAGGCTTTTTCCTCTGGGGCGATTATATGAAAATGGAGGTTTTAAGTATTTTCTTCAGACTCATGAGTGCCGGAAAAATAGCCGGGTTAAAGTAAAAATACGGAAATGGATAGATACTCCGGAGCCGGAGCGATATGAGAACTTTGTCATCAGCTGGCATTATTTTCTGAAGGATATGAGCCGGTATCTGGCAGATAAAGGAGATCCGGAAAAGGAAAAACAGATTAACCTGACTCTTCTGAAACTTTTTTATATGCTTCCGTATGATCCGGAGCGGGATTTTTATGAGCAGTTTGGGGAGAGACTGAATATGGCCGGGAAAATAAAGACGGATTGAAAAAGGGGGAAAATACTTGATTCGGGCAGATTTCCATACACATACGACATATTGTGACGGTGCGGGGACGCCGCGTGAAATGGTGGAGGCAGCCTACCAGATGGGATACACGGATTTCGGCGTGTCGGGCCATGCGGATTTTTCTTTCTGTGATCCGGGATTTGGTATGTCAGACGAAAAACTGGCAGCCTATAAAAGAGAGCTTGAAGAGCTGAGAGAAGAATTCCGTGGTAGAATGAATATTTATATCGGAATTGAGTTGGATGGACTGGGACCGGTTCAGAAGGCGGAATATGCCATCGGTTCGACTCACTGTGTGGAGAAGGACGGAGAAATTGTCTGTGTGGATGATACGGAAGAAAAACTTGAGGATGCCGTTTTGCGTCTGTGGAAAGGGGACTGGTATGCCTTTGCTGCGGATTATTTTAAAACGGAGGCAAAGGTTTATGAGAGGACAGGCTGCGATTTTGTGGGTCACTTTGATCTCCTTACAAAGTTTAATGAGGGGTTCTGTCATTTTGATGAGACGAAGGATGCCTATCTGGAGCCTGCGCTGGCAGCAATGAAACGGCTTAATGACCGGGGACTTCCGTTTGAGATCAATACAGGTGCGCTCTCGCGTGGTTACAGGACGCAGCCCTATCCGTCCCGGATTCTTCTTAAAGAGCTCTGTGCGATGGGGGGGCGTATTATGATTAATTCAGACAGTCACAGTCCGAAAACCATAGGATTTCAGTTTGACAGCGCCAGAAAACTGGCATTGGAATGCGGATTTAAGCGTGTCTGTGTTCTGGCTCCCGGAGGCGGGTTCAGAGAAGTGCCGCTGTAAAATTGTAACAGTTGAGGGAGCGCCATTTTGTAAAACCACACTGTGTGTCTGCTGCGGCTATTGCCGCTGTTTTACCCATTGACGGGCGCTCCGCTCACAGAGTTGCTGAACTGTTACAAAAAATTCTGATTATCTTTTATCCCATGATTTCTTCAAAGGATGCATGGCGTTCCAGATCCGAGGCGGCCTGCGCCATGCGGGAAAGATCGCCGATTAGGATTACGCCGCAGAGGCGGTTGTTGAGGAAATAGTATTTTCTGTACTGTTCTTTTCCCATATCTTTAAATTCCACGGTTTTATAGAGCAGATTGGGATTGCGCCCATTGTCTCCGGCTGCATAGAGAGAGGTGTTCATTCCGTTGAAAGTAAGGGCGGGGGATACTCCGGTGTAGGATAATGGTTCTCCTGCTGCATTGGCCCCGGCGATACGGCCCTCCTCAACAGCCTGGGGCCAGACTGCCAGATTGGTGCCTCTGAACTGGGCGCAGTCTCCGCAGGCATAAACCCCGGCCACATTGGTCTCCATGTGTTCGTTTACGAGAACGGCCCGTTCGGTATTAATACCCGCTTCGGCGGCCAGAGCCGTGTTTGCGCGTACGCCTGCAGATATAATGACCAGCTCAGCTTCCAGACTTTCTCCGGAAGAGAGGCGAACGGCAGATACACGTTCTCCGCCTTCGATTTCTTCTATGGAAGCCCCGGTTCTGACAAAAATCCCCTGGTTTTCTGCTATATCTTTCAAAATGGAGCCGGCTGTCTCATCAAGCTGACGGCCCATGAGAACAGGGGCTGCTTCCAGAACGGTAACACGGAGACCGGCTTTTTTGAGTTCCCATGCTGCTTCCAGTCCCAGTACACCGCCCCCGATAACGACGGCGTGGGAAGCGTCGGTCAGTGCTTCAGAAACTTTTCTGACATCATCCATACGTCGAATGGAGATCACATTTTTTTTGTCGGCACCGGAAATGGGAGGAATAAAACATTCACTTCCGAGCGCATAAATAAGACGTGTAAAAGGAATGTGTGTTCCATCACTTAATATGACCTCTCTGTCGTTTGTGCTGATTCGGGTTGCGGTTTTTCCCAGGAGCTGACTGATATGATTCTGTTCATACCACTGTGCGTCTTCAACGGCAATCTGTTCTGCCGTTAAGTCGGCAAGAAGAGATTTTGTAAGCATAGGCCGGTTATAGGAAGGATACGCTTCATCAGAGATAAGGGTAACGGAGCCGGTTTTGTCCCGCTCGCGAATGGCTTTTGCGGCATTAAAGCCTGCGGCTCCATTTCCGAGAATTACATAGGACTCCCTGGAATCATGGCGGAAGGTGGTTTCCTGAACGTCAACGGGAATGAAGTTTTCTTTTCCCACTCCGCAGACGGGACACACTTCCAGAGACGAATCAAAAATTTCTCCGCACACAAGACATTTGACAAGGCGTCGGGTGCCTGTTCCCGAAGGGCGTACGGCCTCTATATTCAAAATGCGGCAGCCGAACTGGTAGCCATATTCATATGCACTGATGAGATCAGCATGTGACGGCTTAAAGCGGACACGGAAGCCATTGTCTGTCTTCATTCCCAGCTGTCTGAGCCGCTCCAGAATATGGGGAACTCCCTCGCCGCTCCAGCCGTAGCTGCCGAAAGCGCCGGCATATTTTCTGCCGTGAGTCCCGGCAAACATGGTAAGCGTCAGCTCCCAGATGGGGGCAAGCGCTTCTCCGAGAATAGTCGGAGTGCCGAAAAGAATTCCGTCAGCAAACAGCAGTTCATTCTGTACAAGCATCCTGTCAGCGGTTACCATATCATAGGAACGGACATCAATATCGCCGCTGTCCCGGATTCCCTCTTCTATTTTTTCTGCCAGTTCAGCCGTGTAGCCGTAAGCGCTCACATAGGGTATGATGACGGTTTTTTTCTGATTTGGATTGATCACGGTGGACCAGTTTTCATAATCAGCCATAATGGAGCGAATGGAATCCTTGCTGTCCAGCACAGGGCCGTGTCCCGTGCAGATCATGGAAATATCCATTTCCCGCACCCGGGCAAGCGCTTTAAGCATAAATGGCTTGAAAGGACCGATAATGCAGTCATAGTAATATCTGGCTGCTTTTTTATAGTCTTCACGGCTGGGAACTGTGCTTGCGAGGATGCCTGCATGTGCATAGTGGGAGCCAAAGGAATCGCATGTAACAAGAATCTGCTCCTCTTCTATGAAAGTATACATGGTATCCGGCCAGTGCAGATTGGGTACGATCATAAAGCGTAAGGTTCTGCTGCCAATCCGGATACGCTGTTCATCCTTCACTGCAATGCTGACAAAATCACAGTTCACTATTTCTTTTAGAAAGCTGACAGCACATCCTGTGGCGAGGATTTTCATCTGCGGGCTGAGTTCCAGAAGCCGTTCCACGCTGCCGGCATGATCAGGTTCCGTGTGACTGACAACGAGATAATCAATTTTCCGGACATCAATGATTTCTTTCAGTTCATTCAGATAATCATCAAAGAATTTTGCCTTGGCAGTTTCAAACAGAATAACTTTATCGTCCGTTTTCAATACGTACGAGTTGTAGGTAGTGCCAAACTCGGTGTACATTATGATATCGAAAACACGCAGGGTGTCATCGATAATACCGGCCCAGTAAAAGCCGTCTCTCAGTTTAAGCGCATGTGTCATAGAACATTCTCCTTATTGTTTATTTTGGAATTTCACTATAGAAACCGCTGCAAAAATCTGGCATATGTAATGCCTGAACATATTCAGTATATCATGATGGTGGGGATGTGGTAAAGGGGGACAGAGAGTCAGGCGAAATCAGTATAACTCTGGATGAAATCTGAAAAAGACATTGAAAAGTGCACAAAAAATCATTAAAAAAAATAATATTTCTGGTTAATCCTTTTCTGCTATATCTGTTATAATGACAATGTAACAGAAAAACAACTTAACAACCCCCTCTGATCAGAGGGCTGCTGAGAATATCAGATTTTTGGAGGAAAAGATAAATGAATACTTTAAAGGCTGAAAAAAGAAGCATGGATGTTAAGGCAAAGAGACTGAGAAGAGAAGGATTTGTTACAGGCAATCTGTTCGGGAAAAAGATTGATGGTTCTGTTCCTGTTAAAATGACGCGGAAAGATGTGGATCGTCTTCTCAAAACAGAGAATAAAGGAAGCCAGATTATGCTGGATGTGGAAGGAACCAGGTATGATGTGCTGATTAAAGAGATTGATTACAATGCACTGGCAGGCAGGGTAGATGAAATTGATTTTCAGGCGCTGGTAAGTAATGAGAAGGTTCATTCCGTGGCAGAGATAATTCTTGTTAATCATGAAAAAGTCAGTACCGGAGTCCTTCAGGAGATGCTGGGAGAAATTTCTTACCGGGCACTTCCGGCGGATCTGATTGACAAAGTAAAAGTTGATGTAGGCGGTATGCATCTTGGCGATACTATACGTGTTCGGGATCTGGAAATTGCAGGAGACAGCAAAATAGAACTTCTGACGGATCCGGACGCAGTTGTGGCAACGGTAACCGCAGTTCACAATGAGGTGCCGGATGAGGAAACGGATGCCAAAGATGCGGAAACGAAGTAATGATGCACCTGCAAAAAGCTGAATACAGAATGAAAATGAAGCGGATGATCGGCACATACCGGTTAATCCGCTTCATTTTCTGCAGAAGGAGATAAAACTGAAATAGCAAAAATTTTTAAAAAATTTTAGCACTCAACTATTGACAGTGCTAACAACGTGTGTTATATTACCAATAGAACAAGAAAACAAACTCATAATTATGCGAAGGGAGGCATGAATTATGAATATCAATAAATTTACTCAGAAATCGCTGGAGGCCGTTCAGAACACAGAAAAACTCGCATATGAGTACGGAAACCAGCAGATAGATCAGGAGCATCTGCTCTGCAGTCTTCTGACAATCGAAGACAGTCTGATATTAAAATTGATAACTAAAATGGGAATTTCAGGCGAACAGTTTATAAATGAAGTTCAGCAGGCCATCGGCAAGCTGCCCAAGGTATCCGGAGGGCAGGTATATTTTTCCAATGATGCCAACAAGGTTCTGGTAAGTGCCGAGGATGAGGCCAAGGCTATGGGTGACGAATATGTATCGGTGGAGCATCTGTTTCTGGCGATGCTTAAACAGCCCAACCGCGCTGTCAAGGAACTGTTCCGGCTTTACGGAATAACAAGAGAGAGATTTTTGCAGGCACTTTCCACAGTAAGAGGAAATCAGCGTGTGGTAAGTGACAACCCGGAGGCCACATATGACACGCTCAATAAATATGGCTATGATCTGGTGGAGCGCGCCAGAGATCAGAAGCTTGATCCGGTCATCGGCCGGGACAGTGAAATCCGGAATGTGGTTATGATTCTTTCAAGAAAGACAAAGAATAACCCGGTTCTTATCGGCGAGCCCGGAGTCGGAAAGACGGCAGTAGTTGAGGGACTGGCTCAGCGTATTGTGCGCGGAGATGTTCCGGAGGGGCTTAAAGATAAGAAACTTTTTGCCCTTGATATGGGTGCTCTTATGGCAGGGGCAAAGTACCGCGGTGAGTTTGAAGAGCGTCTGAAAGCTGTGCTTGATGAAGTGAAGAAGAGCGACGGCCAGATTATTCTGTTCATTGATGAGCTTCATACAATTGTGGGAGCCGGAAAGACAGAAGGCTCCATGGATGCAGGGAATATGCTGAAGCCCATGCTGGCCAGAGGCGAGCTCCACTGTATCGGTGCCACTACGCTTGATGAGTACCGCAAGTATATTGAGAAGGATGCGGCACTGGAGCGGCGGTTCCAGCCGGTTCATGTGGATGAGCCCACAGTAGAGGATACGATTTCAATTCTTCGTGGCCTCAAGGAACGTTATGAGGTTTATCACGGGGTAAAAATCACGGATTCTGCACTCGTCTCAGCGGCAGTGCTGTCCGACCGGTATATTTCCGACCGTTTCCTTCCGGATAAGGCGATTGATCTGGTGGATGAAGCATGCGCAATGATAAAGACAGAGCTGGATTCTCTGCCTGCCGAGCTGGATGAGCTTTCAAGGCGTATTATGCAGCTGGAAATTGAGGAGGCAGCACTTAAGAAGGAGACAGATCGTCTCAGTCAGGACAGACTGGCGGATCTTCAGAAGGAACTGGCGGAGCTGAAAGATGAATTTGCAACCCAGAAGGCTCAGTGGGAGAATGAGAAGGCATCCGTGGATAAGCTGTCAAAGCTGCGTGAAGAAATTGAGCATATTAACGGCGAGATTCAGGCTGCTCAGCAGGCGTATGATCTGAACAGGGCGGCTGAGCTGCAGTACGGAAAGCTTCCGGAGCTCAGAAGGCAGCTGGAAGAGGAAGAAGAGAAAGTTAAGACCCAGGATCTCAGCCTGGTTCATGAGAGTGTGACGGACGACGAGATAGCGAGAATTATCTCAAAATGGACGGGTATTCCGGTGGCAAAGCTGACAGAAAGTGAACGAAGCAAAACGCTTCATATGGATGAACTGCTCCATAAGAGAGTTATCGGGCAGGATGAGGGTGTTGCCAAAGTTACAGAAGCTATCATCCGTTCCAAAGCCGGCATCAAGGATCCGACGAAGCCTATCGGTTCATTTCTGTTCCTTGGACCTACCGGTGTGGGCAAGACAGAGCTTGCCAAAGCGCTGGCGGAGAGTCTGTTTGATGATGAGAACAACATGGTGCGTATTGATATGAGTGAGTATATGGAGAAACATTCTGTCTCCCGGCTTATCGGTGCGCCTCCAGGATATGTGGGTTATGATGAGGGCGGACAGCTGACTGAAGCTGTACGGCGCAAACCCTATTCAGTTGTTCTTTTTGATGAGGTTGAAAAAGCACATCCTGACGTTTTCAATGTGCTTCTGCAGGTTCTGGATGACGGACGAATTACAGATTCAACAGGAAAAACAGTGGACTTTAAGAATACCATACTGATTATGACGTCCAATATCGGTTCCCAGTATCTTCTGGAGGGAATTGACGGAAACGGTCAGATAAAGCCGGAGGCGGAGGAAGCGGTCATGCACGATTTGCGGGCTCATTTCCGTCCGGAGTTCTTGAACAGGCTGGATGAGATTATTCTTTTCAAGCCGCTTACAAAGGAAAATATAGGCGGTATTATTTCTCTGCTGATTGCGGATGTGAACAAGCGTCTGGCAGATAAGGAGATTTCCATCTCCATTACAGATGAGGCTAAAGATTTTATAGTTGAGAACGGATATGATCCGGTGTATGGAGCCAGACCGCTGAAGCGGTATCTGCAGAAAAACGTGGAGACGCTGGCGGCACGTCTGATTTTGTCTGACGGGGTCAGGGCCGGAGATACGATTCAGATTGGTCTCAGTGACGGAAAGCTGACGGCATCAGCCGTACACATCGAATAAAATGCGGATCTGTATTTCGGTTCCAATGAATTAGAAAGACAGAAGCCGGAAACGGCGCGCTGTATTCTGCCGGGGAGGCGGAGTGACGGCGCGCCGCTTTTATTTTCCGCCAGGATGTGCACTTGACAAGGAATCGCTTCTTTATTACAATGAGTTTTGGGAAAATCCCTGTAAAATGCAGGAATTATATGAAAAAAATATGTCCGGGAGAGGAAGAAACTATGAAGATTGCGATTGGAAATGACCACACTGCAGTTGAGATGAAGCGTGCTGTCGCTGATTTTTTATGTGAAAAAGGGTATGAGGTTCTGAATCTGGGAACAGATGCAGAGGAGAGCTGTGATTATCCTGTATATGGAGAAAAAGTCGGGCGGGCTGTTGTATCCGGAGAAGCGGATCTGGGAATTGCCATTTGCGGAACAGGACTCGGAATCTCCCTGGCTGCAAACAAGGTAAAAGGTGTGCGTGCCTGCGTGTGCAGTGAACCGTACACGGCTGTCATGTCAAGACGCCACAATAATGCCAATGTGCTGTGTTTTGGTGCCCGCGTG
Source organism: uncultured Lachnospiraceae bacterium (assembly GCA_944384125.1). Lineage (GTDB taxonomy): Bacteria > Bacillota > Clostridia > Lachnospirales > Lachnospiraceae > Otoolea. The sequence goes on from CALWSF010000042.1 coordinate 15,859, forward strand.
GTGGGAATTGAGATGGCAAAGATGATTGTGGAGCAGTGGCTGGAGGCAGAATTTGAGGGAGGACGTCATCAGCGCAGAGTTGACATGATCATGGATATTGAAACTCGTGACAACTGATCTGGCAGTAAAAAGGCAATATGATAGGAGGAACTGTGATGATTACGGATGATATTCGTTACATTGGTGTTAATGACAGGGACGTTGATCTGTTTGAGGGTCAGTACATTGTTCCCAATGGAATTTCCTATAATTCATATGTCATAATGGACGAAAAGATAGCTGTTATGGATACGGTAGATTCATGCAAGGCGGAGGAATTTCTTGCGAATCTGGAGAAAGCGCTGGAGGGCAGAACACCCGATTATCTGGTCATCAGTCATATGGAGCCGGATCATGCCTCCAGTATTCAGATGCTGGTAAAAAAATATCCGGGGATTACACTTGTGGGAAATGCAAAGACATTCCCCATGCTTTCACTTTATTTTCCTGAGATAGACCTGACCAATATTATTACGGTAAAAGAAAATGATACATTGAAGCTGGGACGGCACGAGCTGACATTTGTGATGGCTCCCATGGTTCACTGGCCGGAGGTTATGGTTGCATATGACAGCTGTGATAAGGTACTTTTCAGTGCGGACGGTTTTGGAAAGTTTGGTGCGCTGGACGCAGATGAGGACTGGGACTGTGAAGCCAGAAGATATTATTTTAACATAGTGGGAAAATTTGGTGCACAGGTTCAGTCTCTTCTTAAAAAAGCTGACGGACTGGATATTCAGATTATCTGTCCGCTTCACGGGCCGGTGCTTTCAGGGGAGGCTGCTGTCCATGCTCTTGAAAAGTATCAGATCTGGAGCAGCTATGGTGTTGAATCGGAGGGTGTTTTCATTGCCTACGCCACTCTTCACGGAAACACAGAACAGGCTGCGCTGAAGATGGCTGAAATTCTTAAGGCAGACGGCTGCCCCAAAGTGGCGGTTGCGAATCTGGCAAAAGATGATATGGCAGAGGCGTTGGAGGATGCATTCCGTTATGGAAAAATGATCCTTGCTGCTTCCTCTTATGATGGGAGCGTTATGCCGTTTATGTCTGATTTCCTTCATCATCTTCAGTCCAAAAATTTCCAGAAGAGAATGGTTGGCCTGATTGAAAATGGTTCCTGGGGACCGACAGCGGCGAGAACCATGAAGGGGCTGCTGGAGCAGATGAAGGATATCACAATAGCAGAGACAGTTGTGACAATCCGCGGGGCTCTGAAAGAGAGCGATATTCCGGCTCTCGAAAAGCTTTCACAGGAAATGATGGCATAACAGAGAGCGAGACGGTACAGTATAAAGAAAAACAGCGTAAAAGAAAAGGAGAAATACCATGGTTAATGAAGTCATGAAGTTCATTTTGGAGCATGATCCCGAGGTGGGAAAGGCCATTGAGGCGGAGGCAGCCCGCCAGAGAAGAAACCTGGAACTGATCGCATCAGAGAATATTGTCTCAGAGTCCGTTATGATGGCGATGGGGACAGTTCTCACAAACAAATATGCGGAAGGATATTCAGGGAAACGTTATTACGGCGGATGTGAGTGCGTTGATGTGGTGGAGACTCTTGCGATCGAGCGGGCCAAGAAGCTGTTTGGCTGTGACTATGCCAATGTACAGCCCCATTCAGGAGCACAGGCTAATATGGCGGTATTTATTGCAATGCTCAAGCCGGGTGATACGGTAATGGGAATGAATCTGGATCATGGCGGACATCTGACTCACGGAAGCCCTGTGAATTTCTCCGGTCTGTATTTTAATATTGTTCCTTACGGAGTCAATGATGAGGGTTTCATTGATTACGATGAGCTGGAGAGAATTGCTCTGGAGTCAAGACCGAAACTTATTATTGCCGGAGCCAGCGCATATGCCAGAGAGATAGATTTTAAACGCTTCAGAGAGGTAGCTGACAAAGTGGGTGCGTATCTGATGGTAGATATGGCGCACATTGCGGGCCTGGTGGCTGCAGGACTGCATCCAAGCCCCATTCCCTATGCTGACGTAGTCACAACCACAACACACAAGACGCTGCGCGGACCCAGAGGCGGTATGATTCTGGCCAATAAGGAAGCCGCTGAGAAGTTTAATTTTAACAAGGCTATATTCCCCGGAACACAGGGCGGCCCCCTGGAGCATATCATTGCTGCCAAGGCAGTCTGCTTCGGAGAGGCATTAAAGCCTGAATTTAAAGAGTATCAGACTCAGGTAAAGAAGAATGCCGCCGTACTTGCGGAGGAACTTAAGAAGCAGGGTTTCCGTATTCTGACAGGCGGAACGGACAATCATCTGATGCTGGTAGATCTGCGCGGAATGGAGATTTCCGGAAAAGAGCTTCAGAACCGGTGTGATGAAGTTTATATCACATTAAATAAGAATACGGTTCCCAATGATCCCAGAAGTCCGTTTGTGACTTCTGGTGTACGAATTGGAACGCCGGCTGTTACCTCCAGAGGACTGAAGGAGGAGGATATGCCCAAGATTGCCGAGTGTATCTGGCTGGCAGCTACGGATTTTGAAAATAAGGCGGATTATATCCGGTCAGAGGTAACAAAGCTCTGCGAAAAATATCCGCTGTATGAATAAATGCATATAACTGTAGAATAAACAAAAAAGCATCTCCGGAGAGAATGGGTTTCTCATCAGAGATGCTTTTTTATACGTCTGTATTTTCTGATTCCTGAATTTACCAGGCAATATTCTGTCCGATTCCTTTTTTCTCTGCATTTTCACAGATCAGCTGCGCCACGCGCGCGTCAAAAATTCCCATCCCGACAGATTTAAAGCAGCGGGTTTCATTCTGCTCATGAGGACGTCCTTCTTTCGTATCGCGGATGAGATCCTCCATGTACCGTATCTGCTCAGTTTTCAGAATACCGTTTTTTAGCGGGATGAGAAGGTCGCCGGTTTCCTCGCAGGCATAAGAAAGCTCTGTGTAGGCATATTTTGTCAGTTTCCATACTGCATCAGGCAGCTCGCGGCGTTCCGGGCGCCAGGAACCGATGGCGATGATGCATTTTCCGCGAAGAAGTTCAGCATCGTCAGGATAGACAGGATCAGAGGCCTGAGTGGCAGATATGAGGATCTGACTGTTTTCGGCCAGCTCGCGGGAAGATGAGCATGTATGTATGGAAATAGCAGGCTTGTTAAGTTTTTCAGAGAGCCGGGATATAAACGGAGAAAGATCTTTCACAAAACTGTCGAACAGATAGATATCGGTAATGGGGCGTACGGCGCAGGCATAAATGAGCTGATGCAGTCCCTGAACGCCGCATCCGACCAGTCCCACACTGTTACAGTCTTCAGCAGCCAGATAGCGGATAGCCACACCGCCCACAGCACCTGTGCGCATGGCTGTCAGCGTACTTCCGTTCATAATAGCTCTGGGAAGACCGGTCTGCGAGTCATTAAGAATCATAAGGCCATTCAGATAGGGGAGCCCTTTGCCGGGATTATCCGGAAATTCTGCCAGCATTTTTGTTCCAATGACAGAATCAAGAAAGCATGGCATATACAGCATCAGATTTTTATCGCGTCCCGCAATAAAACGATCCGGCATCAGATATTTTCCGGTCCGGTGAATTTCATAGGCGTCCTCAATTGCATGCATGACTTCATCCAGGGTAACACAATTCCACATATCTGTTTCATTAATAATCTGCATTTCTATTTCTCCTTCCGTAAACGGCAGCCAGAAGTGCCGAAAGATTAATATATAATCACAGTTGATTAGTGTGTATATAAATATCATATCCCCGCGGATGAGGCTTGTCAAGGTAAGCCGGTGTTTATTTGTCATAAAAATGGATCCGTTCCAGTATCTGTTTCTGGCTTTTTATGTTCATTTTTGAGTAAATGGAAGCCAGATGTTTTTTGACGGTAGGAATACTTATAAACAGGGCCGCGGATATCTGCTCATTGGAATATCCTTTAAGAAGAAGGTTTAAAATATCAATTTCACGGTTGGTAAGAGTGAAATCGCGGCTTATCTGAAGAATTGTTTTATCCATAACATAGGACAGATCGAAAAAAAGGCAGATAAAACATTCGGCATCGGGTATGTTGTCAAGATGCGATTTGCTCACTTCCAGAAAAAGCGGGCTGTTTTCCATCTTGTACTCAATATTCTGTCCTGAAATGCTGCCTGAAGTGGTCATTTGTCTGCACAGTGAGCGGAAACAGTTAGATATGGGATTGTTTGACAGATCAAAGAAACCATGGCTTTCCAGATACTGCCTGTATGTATTATTGCATCCGATAAAGTTGTAGCCCTCATTAAAGCATCCTATACCAATGCAGTTGTAACGTTCCAGAACGCAGAATATACGGCCAATGTCAATTTCTTTTCCGTAATCTTTGAAGACATTGCTGAAATGAGGCTGAAATAGCCGAATCAGGCTTAAATCATCGGGCAGGAAATTTTTTTTATCGTTGGAGCGGTGAATGGAAAAAACTCCCCGCAGGTTCCGGCTTCGTATGGAAAAGTTGGTTTCGATGGAGTCGTGCAGTCCCATGGGAAGAAGAAATTCCTGAAAATAAAGAGAATTTTTTCGTATCTCCTGGTTAAACAGCTGGTTGGTAAGGAAAGTTACATTGCTGTCGGAGTCTAAAATTGACAGTACATCATCCATGTGACAGAAATCCTCCTGGTATTTCCGCTTTTGTTCATCGTTCCAGTTGATTGTATAAATGGAATGCGTTTTGTAGGAAACACCATTTTTCTGATAAAACAGAAAGTTTGCTTTTTCAAAGAATACAATATCATTCAGGCTGACAAAAAAGTTTTCCATGCGTTTCTGCAAAAGGACGGAATCATCATAGAGATCAGCAATTATCTGATTTATATTTTCGATTTTAGAAGAAAATAAATTCTCATTACTCATTTTAAAATCCCCCTGGTTTGTTTTTGGAAAATATATTGATAAGTAAGAAATGATGCCACAGATGTCGGAAGAGTGAGGGAGCCAGGATATTTTTAATATATAATAATATAATAAAATTTGTTTTTCAAAACAAAAAACCATAATTCGACAAAAGTATACTAAAGTATACCCTATATTATCAAAAAGTATATTCATAACAAAAAAATTTAAAAAAAATAAAATATATTTATCAAAAAGGCGGTTTTTTGTAATTTTTCAATATGTTATTCTAAATAAAAAAATAAAATCTGAAAATATAGCGCGCTGTTCAGAGAAACTAAGGAGGGTATAATGACTCAGGATACCGAATTCAGGCTGGAGGAAATTAAGGGTAGAAAAGCAGTTCGCTGTATTGAGACCCATACAGAGGGAGAGCCCACAAGAACAATACTGTCAGGATTTCCGGAAATACCCGGAGATACTATGGAAAAAAAGATGCTGTTTATGATGCAGAATCAGGACTGGCTGAGAAAGGCTATCTGTTTTGAACCCAGAGGAAATGATGTTATGTCGGGAACAATTGTAACCCGACCCTGTGATCCCAGAGCAGATTTCGGAGTTCTTTATTATGAAGTGGGAAACTGGATGCCAATGTGCGGTCACGATACGATAGGGGTTTCCACGGCTCTGATTGAAAGCGGTCTTCTGAAGGCTGAGGAACCGTATACATATGCGAAGCTTGATACTCCATCCGGTCTTGTGGAGGTCAAGATTGAAGTAAAGGATGGCGTGGCACGAAGAGTAACATTTAAGAATGCGCCGGCTTTTGTGATGAACCGTGATGAAAAGATTCAGGTTCCGGGATATGGGGAGATTACAGTGGATATTGCTTATGGGGGAAATGTATTCGCAATTGTTCCCGCATCAGCCATGAATCTTGTTCTGGATAAGGAAAATGCAAAAGATATTATCGAAAAAGGAAATTATCTCAAAAAGTATATTAATGAACAGGTTCAGATAAAGCATCCGTATCTGGAGGTTATGAATCAGGTAACGCATGTTGAATTTTATGAGCCCGCACGTGATGGAATTGCCGATGTAAAGAACGCGGTGGTAATTCCGCCGGCGGCAATTGACAGAAGTCCGTGTGGTACGGGAACATCTGCCAAGATGGCGCTGCTTCATGCAAAAGGAGAGCTGAAGCTGGGGCAGGAATTTGTCCACGAAAGTCTGATTGGGAGTCTGTTTAACTGCCGGATTATTGAGGAGACAGAGGTGGCAGGTATTCCGGCTATCGTTCCGGAAATCAGCGGCAGGGCTTTTGTGATGGGAACATGCACACTGCTCTTTGACCCGAGCGATCCGTTCCCTGAAGGATTTCTGCTGGGGTAAATGAAATGGGGAAATTTAAAGAGTTTCTGCTCTTTTCGGAGAGCGGAGATGCATTATTATAAGGAGGAATAAAATTTATGAAAAAGAGAAGATTATTGGGCGGAATGTTGGCAGTTCTGATGGTTGCAGCGATGACCGGCTGTTCAGGAGGCGGTACCTCCGAAGGAAATGCAGCAGCGGGAGATTCTGCGGGAGGAGAAGCTGCAGGGGAGAGCATGACAATACGTGTTGCTCATGTCTGCGGAACGGGAGCGCCTTATGATTACGGTGCAAATGAGTTTAAAAGACTGGTTGAAGAGCGCAGCGAAGGCCGTATAAAAGTTGAGGTTTACGCCGGCGATATGACGAGTGATGAGGTAGAGTGCGTTGAGATGGTTCAGAACAACAATCTTGAGATTGGATGGGTCGGAACAGGTGCTCTGGGCGGCTTTGTACCTAATCTGGGTGTGTTTGAGCTTCCTTTCCTGTTTGAGAGTGAGGAGCAGGTAAATAAAGCTCTTGAAGGAGAATTTGGAAATACGCTTCTTGAGGAACTCAGTGCGGTTGAGGGAATTACGGGACTCGGTTTCCATGAAGACGGATGGAGAAATATTCTGACAAAGGATGTAACTATCAATTCGGTTGATGATATGGCCGGCGTCCGCATGAGAACTATGCAGAATGAAGTTTGCGTTTCTATTTATGAAGCTCTTGGTGCGACACCGATTTCTCTTTCTTCCGGCGAGCAGTTTACCGGACTTCAGAACGGAGTAGTGGACGGTACAGACAACAGTGCTCTGTATGCGGCGGCAGACGGATATATCGAGGTAATAAACAATATCTGTGATATTCATCATTTCTATTCCAGCGGAATTATCGTTGCATCTACAGCCTGGTATGAGTCTCTGAGTGCAGAGGATCAGGAGCTTGTAAAAACTGCAGCGGTTGATGCCGGAGAAGCACAGCGTGCATGGTTCCTGGAAAACGATGAGGCGAAGATCGCTGAATATGAGGCAAAGGGCTACACAGTAACACGTCCTACTGATATTGATGCATGGAAGGAAAAAGTGGCTCCTGTATATGAGAAAATGTATGCCAGGTATCCGGAATGGGAAGAACTCGTTGAAATGGTAAAAGCTGCTGCAGAGTAAGGTTAAGAAGATTTACAATTAATAAAGAGGGTAATAAAATGGAACAATTAATTAAAGTGCTCCACGGAATAGGCGACAAAATCAATACGGTTGCCAGAGTTCTTCTGGGAGTGACATCTATTGCACTGTGCTTTGCGGTAATCGGCCAGTTTATCCTGCGTTGGGTTGGGGCATCGCTGCCGTGGGCAACCGAATTTTCGTGCTATATTTTTGTGTGGACTACCATGCTGGGAAGTGCCATTGCCAGCAGACATCTGCTTCACATCGGGGTTGATATAGTGATCAATCTGTTTCATGGGAAAGTAAGGGCATGTCTGATGGTTATCGCGGATCTGATCCTGATCGGAGCTTTGCTCCTGTTTACGATTTCCAGTGCAAATTATACAATAGCGCAGATTCCTCATATGGGGACAACAGTAAAGGTTTCACTTGCCTGGTTTTATGTTTCTCTTCCGCTGAGCGGCATAATTATGATTTACTATACGTTTGTTCAGTTGCTTGAGAATATTTATTACGGAGAGGCCAGGAGGATACCTTTGCCCGGAAGTGAGGAGTAGGAGGAAGAGATGTTTGAAAGTATAATTTTGTTCGGTAGTTTTTTCTTGTTTCTTGCACTGGGAGTGCCGATTGCTTTTGTTCTGATTGTTGCAACTGTTTCCTATGCTCTTCTGAGTACGGGAAATGCGAATCTTGCCCTGGTTCCGCAGCGTGTGATTTATGGAATAAATGATTTCACGATGCTTTGCCTGCCGTTTTTTGCTCTGGCCGGCAATATTATGAACCATGGCGGAATCACGATGCGTCTTGTTCGCTTCGCCCAGGCTTTTGTCGGGCACATAAAGGGCGGCCTGGCGATGGTTGATATCCTGGTGTGTATGATGTTTGGAACAGTGTCCGGTTCGGCCGTTGCAGGTACGGCAGCTGTCGGATGTCTGATGATCCCGGCCATGAAGGATGAAAAATATGATGCCGGTTTTGCTTCGGGACTGACAGCCTGCGCATCCTGCTGCTGTCCGATTATTCCGCCCAGTCTGGCGTTTGTAATCTATGGTGCGGCAGCCAAAGTTTCAGTTGGCGATATGTTTATTGCCGGTGTGGTTCCGGGAATACTGATGGGAATCATTATGATGTCTGTGGTTTACATGTTTGCGGCCAGAAAAGGATTCCCGCAGGGTGCCAGGACAAGCTGGAAGGAGAAATGGGAGGCAACAAAGTCGGCTCTTCCCTGTATCGGACTTCCGGTAATCGTAGTCGGCGGTATTATGGGCGGCTTTTTTACACCTACAGAAGCTGCTGCGGCAGCTGTTCTTTATTCCCTGATACTGTCAGTATTTGTGTACCGTACGGTTGGTTTTAAGGAACTCTGGAAATCACTGATAGACAGTGCTATCGACAGCGGGACAGTAATGCTTATCGTAGGCGGATGCTATCTGTTTGGGTGGGTTATCTCAAATGAGCGCTGGGCTGTTCATCTTACAAATGCTCTGGTAGGACTGGAAGTTCCGCTGGCGGTTAAATTGCTTTTAGTTAATCTGGTACTGCTGGTTGTGGGAATGTTTATGGACAGTGCTCCTGCTATTATGCTGGTGGCTCCGATTCTTGCTCCGGCTATGCAGGGACTCGGAATTGATCCGATTCAGACGGGAATGATTGTCTGCCTGAATCTTACAATCGGTCTGGCAACTCCGCCGGTGGGAGTGTGCCTGTATACTGCTACGAATGTGGCCAGATGTAAATTTGGAGAAACGGTTCGAAATGCAATTCCGTTCCTGATTGCTATGTTGGTGGCACTGGCGATAGTTACATATGTACCGCCCGTATCGAGGATTCCATTCCTGCTTATGGGACGTTAAAAAGAATATTGTCTTGTTGAATTGAGAACTGAAAAAGATAAAAAACGGGGGACTGTCGCACTAAATAATTAGTGCGGCAGCACTTTTTTTGCAGAGAATAAGAGCCAGGTCTGTGCAAGGCCTGG